>NZ_QUOK01000009.1 GCF_003390325.1 Rhodohalobacter sp. SW132
TCGTTCCATACGAGTTTCCGCCAATTCATTCTTTAAGCGACGCAGTTCAGCCTGTTCAGAAGTTAACGACTCGACTCCTTTTCCAGGAAAACTTTCTGTGGAGCCGGCTCCATAGGCCGCTCTCCATTTATAGATCAGTGCTGGTTTTATCCCAAGCTCAGATGCAAGTTCACTGATGTTCTCCCGCTGATAACTCTGCTGGATTACATCAAGCTTGTATTGTTTAGTGTAGCTCTTACGTGTTTTCTTTTTACCCATTGGTTATTGTATGATTAAGACACCGCAATATACCTTAACTCCATGTCCACTCAAATGTAGAAACTCCAAATCTGATGAACATCCCCCTGTTTCCCCCTTTGTTAAGGGGGACTATTACGAAAATTATTTATTAATCGAACTTAGGTTAATACCTATTCTGTACATCATAATTGTACTGATTTCGTGATTTACATCGTAATTAAAAGAATCATATTTTAAGGGCATGATGCAGACAGATGTTGTTGAAGAAAAAATATCGCAGACAGTACCTCTTAATGAGTGGACTTCCCGGATGGAACGTCACGAGCAGGTATTGAGTGACATTCTCGATCCCTATCTCGAAAAGCGCTCGAAGCAGGAGAAAGATCCCGTGCTCGATTTTCTTTTCCAATATTATAAATTCCGCCCATCGCACCTGCGCAGATGGTCGCCGGGTGTGGATGTGGTTTTGGAGCACAACGGAAAAACAAACCGACTGCCGGAAGTAAGTGAACTGACGGTTGAACCTGAAACGGCTTTTCTTGATCCCGCTCTCTTCCCTGAAAAACGGCTCCGTGCCACGCGCTGGATTCATGAGCTGCTGGTAAAAACCAATGCGAGCAAACCGTTTTTCGGATGTTTTGGGATGCACGAATGGGCGATGGTCTACCGGGCGGAGGGAGTTCGCCACAACCAGGTTCCGCTGCGCTTTTCGGATGACAGAATTGCGGAGATCGTGGAATCGCGCCCGGTTCTCTGCACCCATTTTGACGCCTATCGTTTTTTCACCGATGCCGCCAGGCCGCTGAATAAGCACGATCTCACCCGGGATATATTTCAGGACATGGAGCAGCCGGGCTGTATCCACTCCAATATGGATATCTACAAATGGGCCTACAAACTCTACCCGTGGATTTCAAGTGATCTGATCCGTGAAGCCTTTCTGCTGGCGGTTGATGCGCGCACATTCGATATGAAAGCGAGCCCGTACGACCTGCGTGATCGCGGCCTGGAGCCGATCAAAATTGAAACCGAAGAGGGACGAAAAGTCTACCTGAAGCATCAAACCGAGATATGGGAGCGCGGCCTTCCGGTCCGCAAAAAGCTGATTGAGGCGTATCATAAATTGATTTCTTTGGTTGGGTGAACCCACCCCTCTCCTCCTGGGAGGAGACCGACTCCAAAGCGTCTGCCGAAGGCGGATAGCGACGAGTCAGAGGTGGGTACGTGGCCTCGGGCACCATGCAACAACGTGACCCACCCCTGACCACCAAAAGACCACGCAATTAGCGTGACTTTTGTCGGTCTGTCCCCTCCGTGGGATGGGAGAAGTATCAGATCGAAAATTACGTTGAAGTTTGCCACACATTTCACGTTTTCCTGCTGAATGATTTCTGATCTAACTACATAGCAATTTTTTAAGGTTACGAATCTGAAAGAAAATTCTCTCCTCCTGGGAGGAGACCGACTCCAAAGCGACTGCCGCAGGCAGGTCAGCGACGAGTCAGAGGTGGGTTGCTGGAGCATCCACCACGCGCATCGGATCCACCCATGCGGAATCGCTGGACGCGATTGCCCCTGTCCCTTCCCGAAAAATCGGGACCAAGTGTGGCCGATGGATGGAAAGGCATATATCACTCCGGAAATGATATTTTTCCGAAGTTAATTTTCTTCACGCCCGACTCTGTTTCCATCGGAAAACCCTCTCCGGCCAGCATTTCGTTTGCCAGAACAGCGAAAATCAGTCCCTCTTTTGCATCGGGATCAAAGCCCAGCTTTGAAAAGTTTTGCAGATCGGCATCGGGCAGTAACTCGCTCAGCCGTTTTATCAGAACGGGGTTATGCGCACCACCGCCACTCACATAAATACTGCTTTTTTGTGATGCAGCCGGATGCCGGGATAAGTTCTGAGTGATTGTAACCGCCGATAGTTCTGTAACGGTTGCCACCAGATCCTCCGGTGAGACCGATTGTAAATCAAGCCCTTCAGTTTTCAGTTGCCGTTCGATCCAGCCGAGGTTAAAATATTCAGGCCCTGTGGATTTGGATCCTTTTTCCTTGAACCAAAGGTCGTTCAGCATCGCCCTTAGCAGATCATACCTGACAGAACCGGAAGCTGCTATCAATCCATCTTTATCAAACGGCTGATCGAAAAATTTCTGTACGGTGTTGTCAATCAGGGTGTTACCCGGTCCTGTATCAGTGGTAAATCCTTTCTGATCCCTGCTGCTTTTCGCCGGAAGCAGTGTATAGTTCGCTATTCCGCCGATATTCAGCAGAACCCGGTCCTCCTTTTCATTTCCAAACAAAATCCGATCGACCAGCGCCGCCATCGGGGCACCTTCTCCGCCGTGTGCAATATGTTTTTGCCGGAAATCGCTGATGGTTAAAATACCCGTTTGTGCGGCGATCTGATCCCCATCCCCGATCTGCAGCGTGCTGTTAATCTGCTTTTCGCCATCAGTCTGCTTTTCGCCATCAGATTGTGCGCTTGCAGGATCGTGAAAAACCGTCTGTCCGTGACTTGCAATACAGTCCACATCACCGGGTTCCAAACCCCACTCTTTCAGAGCCGACCGAATCATTCCGGCATGAAGAATGCCGACCTGAGTGTGAAGATGGCAAAGCTCTTTTAGCGCCACTGCTTCCACCGAACTGACCGCCTTCAGCTTCAATTTCTGCGCCGGCGTGTATCCCACCGTCATAAAATGGGTGACGTTCGCTTCCGTATGATCCCCCGAACCGCTGATGGTGCAAAGCGCAATATCCAGCCCGTCAAGGGAGGTGCCGCTCATCAGGCCGATGATTTTACGTGATTTTTTCTCTGATACTTTCTGAAGCTGAATCAATGATTGGTTCATGATAATGGAATCGATATTTTTATATCTTTCAAAAATCGCAACAACATAATTTAAAGAAGGAAATTGATGGCTGATGAATCGGAACAGGAATATCAGGCATGGCAGGAAGATATCCAATACCTGGTAGATGTATTAAAAGAGAGTTTTGAATCCACAGACGCCTCTTATTACCAGGATGATTTAAATAACATTCTCTATGTAGAGCTGGAGGGGCTTGACGATTACTCTGATGAAGAAATTACGGAGATCGCCAAGCCGATCCTGGAAGAACTGGATCTCGATTTTGAGGATATTTTTCTGCTTCCAAAGAACGTTTGATTATAAAATGGGCGTGTTATTTGTGCGAATAAAAAAACTAAAAGCGCTTCCATTCGTGTTTCAGCTTTGCCGCATCAATTCGTATTTTCCACATCATAGAACATAAACAGAGCAACAATAGGAATGTCAGAAATTCATACCGGGTATAAAATGACCTGCATCATGTGCGGTGCAGAAAACAGTGAAAAGGAAACATCCACCTATTGTACTTCATGCGGTGGTGTGCTGCAGATTGAATATGATCAGGTCAGGAAAGAAATTCAGTATCCGCTTGCTTCCATGGCGGAAGATCCCCTGAAAAATCATCCCTCTGCCCTGCGGCGGCTGAATCGACTTTCTGATGAGTACGCCGCTGAACTCTACGCTAAACTTGAATTTGAGCATCCTACCGGCTGTTTCAAAGATCGCGGGAGCTATATTGAAGTTCAAAAAGCGCTGGAGCTGGGAGCAGATGCTATCTGCCTCGCCTCCACCGGGAACATGGCGGCATCGGTAGCGGCCTATGCCTGTTACTTTAAGATACCCTGTTATGTGTTTGTACCGGAGCGGACATCCGAAGCAAAACTTGCCCAGGCAACCATTTACGATGCTACCATCATCCGGATCCAGGGTGATTTCACCAAATGCGAAGCACTCTGCCGTGAGTTTGCAAAATCGGGCAATTACTATCTTGCAGGTGACTATGTATTCAGGGAAGAGGGGCAAAAATCGTTTTCGTATGAACTGGTTGATCAGCAAAATGAGCCGTTCGACTATATTTTTATCCCGGTGGGATGCGGCACCAATTTCGGCGCGATTTATAAAGGATTTAAAGAGATGAAAGAGGCCGGCCTCATCGATTCCATTCCGCATCTGGTGGCGGTTCAGCCGGAAAGCAGCTCGCCGGTAGTACAGGGAATTTTCAAGAGAGAGAAGGTGATTGACACCCAATCGAGCACCATGGCTTCGTCCGTGGCTGCATCCAACCCGATCGACTTTTACAAAGTGCTCCGCGGAATTGATGATACAAATGGAGAAGCCCTTACCGTAACAGAAGATGAAATTCTTGAATCTCTGCGGGAGATGGCTACCAAAGAAGGGCATTTTACAGAACCGGCTTGTGCCCTGCCGCTGGCATCCTTTAAAAACCATCCCGATCTGTTCAAAGGCAAACGATGCCTGTTTGTACTGACGGGATCCGGGCTGAAAGACACAAAAGTGGTTGCCACACACTCTCTCACTGCACCCGTTTTAAAACCCGATCTGGATCACATTCACACCTACATCAACTCCGGGTTTGTGGAGATACAGAAAAAAACGTTCGGTAAATCGAGGGATACCGCGCTTGCAAACCTGAAGATGGGCGAAAATCATGAACGGATGTACAAAGAGCATGTGGAGCGGATGAACAAGCGAGGTAAAACGCTCCGGAAAAATGAACTTGAGTACCTTCAGACGATGGTTCTGAACGAAGAAACCGGCCTGGAATTTCCTGCCGAAGTGCTGGACTATAAAGTAACCATGCGGAAAGAAGAACTGGTTGAGGCGGGAGTAAAACTGCTGATCGGCGGAAAAGAGATCATTTCAAAAGGAAAAGGTGTCGGTCCGATTGACGCTGTGCTGAACGCGATAAAATCAGAAACCGACAACCAGATTCCGCTGGAAGTCATAAACCATGAAGTTGAAATCCTGAGTCCGGATACCGACTCCCTGGTGATCGTAACTCTCACCCTTGGAAAAGACGGACAGCAGTGGAGAACCAACGGAGCATCCGCCGATACCATCGAAGCTGTGATTAAAGCATATGAAAAAGGACTGGCGATCGCACAAAAAGCAATACTTGCCTGACCGGGAAAAAAGTCTTAAATTTATAGACAAATTTCAAGAAGGTGCGGAGGCACGATGAGTCGATCCCCTAAAATAAATACGGTAAACGAGGCGGCCACTAAATATCAGGCCGCTCCAAACGAAGAATATCAGCTCGTAGAACAGGCGCATCGCGGAGTACCTGCCGGGGCTTTTTTTGATATTCTCGGGTTCTCCGGCCTCACCAAGGAGGAGCTCTCCGGTTTGCTCGATGTCTCTTTCAAAACCATTCAGCGCTATCAAAACGATGGAAAAAAACTAAACGCGCTAAACAGCGAGCAGCTTCTCAAAATGATCACTCTCTATCAAAAAGCAGAAGATGTATTTGGCGATCTTGTATCATTCAATCGCTGGCTGCGCAAACCGGCTATTGGCCTCGGCAATCAACATCCTCTCAAATATATGCAAACACCGGGCGGTATCGATCTAATTATGGATGAGTTGCGTCGCATCGAGTTTGGGGCGCTGGCGTAGTGCAAGGTACAGGGTTCAGGGTTCAGAAAAACCTTATTTGTTGATTATAATCAGGCGAATTGCGCATTGAATGAATCGAATCATATGATATCGATAAAGTAGTTTTTTATGATCGTTTACCGAATCACAACGGCAAAATGGGCTGATAAGCTGACCGGATCGGGGTTTCCGGCCCGTTGGAATCCGCGTCATGTTCATGTGGTCTACACGGCCGGAAGCATTGCGCTTGCGTGCCTCGAAAACCTGGTGCACCGCTCCGGGGAAGGGTTGAACCTGAATTTTCGACTGACTGAAATTGAAATTCCTGAATCTGCATCAGTTACAAGTATTTCTGTGCAAGAACTGCCGGAAAAGTGGCATACAATGAGCGGCTATCCGGCCTGTCAGCAGATTGGAAGAGATTGGGTGGATAATGGAAAAAGCTGCCTGCTGCGTGTTCCCTCTTCTATTATACCTGATGAGACGAATGTACTGATCAACCCAAATCATCCGGAATTTGAGAAGATCTTCATCAAGGAAATCCGGGAGTTTTCGTTTGATGAGAGGTTGATGAAAAGTGGTCACATTAGCACTGCTCAGTAAAAGAATTTCATTATATATTTACTGTATCGTCATCGGCTTACAACCACGTTCACTGCGCAAATTAGACCTTAACACCAATAACCCACACACATTTTGATCTACGAATTTAACGGATATAAACCCGTCATCCATGAAAGTGCCTTCATCCATCCGCAGGCAGCGGTGACTGGGAATGTGATAATTGGGAAGGATGTGTATATCGGTCCGGGAGCAGCAATCCGTGGCGACTGGGGCAAAATTGTGATTGAGGATGGCTGTAATGTTCAGGAAAACTGCACCATCCACATGTTTCCGGGCGTGACGGTGACGCTGCATAAATCGGCACATATCGGTCACGGAGCGATCATTCACGGATCAACAATTGGTAAAAATACCTTAGTGGGGATGAATGCCGTGGTGATGGACAACGTCACCATCGGTAAAGAGTGCATCATCGGGGCGCTGGCTTTTGTGAAAGAGGGAACCAACATTCCCGATCGAAAAGTGGTGGTGGGTAATCCCGCTAAAATTGTAAAAGATGTTACAGATGAGATGGCTAAATGGAAAACCGAAGGAACCGGATGGTATCAGCGGCTGCCGGGTCAAATGAAACAGAGCTGGAAAGAGTGCAAGCCTCTCAGAGAAGTTCCGGAAGATCGAAAAGACCAGGAGTCAGGGTATCAGACGTGGAACAAACAGAAACAGAGTTAATCATTAATGTAACTCCATGGACTACCAGGCAGCGATTTCTAAAATCTATAACGAAATAAAGAATATTGAAGATTCCGGTAAGGTTGCTACCTATATCCCGGAACTGGCAGGCATTGATCCCAACAAGTTTGGAGTTCACCTGACCACCCTTGAAGACAAGCACTTCTCAATGGGAGATTCAGATGAAAAATTCTCCATCCAGAGTATTGCCAAGGTGCTCTCTCTTACCCTCGCGTACAACCTGGAGGAGGATAACCTATGGAAACGAATGGGCGTTGAGCCTTCCGGGGCACCGTTTAATTCTCTCACGCTGCTTGAATACAATAATGGAGTTCCAAGAAACCCGATGATTAATTCAGGAGCGATTGTCGTGTGTGATATCCTGATCAATCATCTGAAAAATCCAAAGCAGGAGCTGATTGAATTTATACGCCATGTATCGGGAAATTCAGAAATCTCCTATTCAGAAAGAATTTCCAAATCAGAAAAATCTGTCGGCTACAGGAACGCATCTCTCATTCACCTGATGAAAGCATACGATAATATTCACAACGATATCGACGAAGTTCTGGATCTCTATTTCAGCCTCTGCTCTATTGAAATGACCTGTAAGGAGCTATCAAAAACGTTCCTTTACCTCGCCGGATACGGAGTGTGTCCCTATACTGAAAACAGGGTGGTTTCCGCAAGTAAATCGAAGCGCATCAACGCCATTATGCAGCTATGCGGAATGTATGACGAAGCGGGTGAATTCTCGTTTCGAACGGGGCTGCCGGGAAAAAGCGGCGTTGGAGGTGGAATTGTGGCCGTGCTCCCCAACCATTATAGTATTGCTGTCTGGAGCCCAAAACTGAATCCAAAGGGGAATTCGTTCAAGGGGATGGAATTTCTGGAGAGGTTTACAACAGAGACGGAGTCTTCTGTTTTTTAGGAATCAAAAACCCTCCAAGGGATACAAACCCTTGGAGGGTTGGACTACTCCTCGAACAAAGATATCGCCTTTACCATCACGATCTCCCGATGAACCCTCAAAAACTCATCTTTACCCCCAAACCAATTCATTCCTTCCTCTCGTTTAATTTTCGTAATCTTTTGCTGCAAATAAGCATGCCAGGAGCTATGCGGCCACTCCCCGGGCTTACCGGTAAATCCGTGGTGGACGGGATTGTTGTGAATGTATGCGATTAAGATTCCAAAATAGTTATCGGAATCGATGAGTTTTCGTTTGAACTGCCTTTCGAAAAGTGACCCTCTGCGATCATAAAGCTTGTTATATGCTTTCGAGTAGGCGTTAAAAAGATTACTAAATTGCTTCGAAACGAGACCTGACAGGTTTTCAAAACCTGTCAGGTCTTTGCCTTTGAGGGATTTCCTTTTTTTATCTTCCCCTTTCACCCTAACCATCAAATGCAAATGATTCGGCATTAGGCAATAGGCATACGTTTCGACCACCGGTTCTATATGATAGCTGTATTTCTCAAGAAAATAGGTGTAGTTCTGAGCTTCCCGAAACAGATTATCATCCCCGTTTGCATGCGTCCAGACGTGATACATTTGGCCGGGTTCCAACGGTATTCTATTTTGTGGCATTGGTTTCTCGTTTTTACTTGAACCCTCCAAGGGTTTGCAACCCTTGGAGGGTTGTAATGTGTGTTAGTAAGACCACCAATTCGCGAATCCCTTACACTTTTTTCTTTACTCCCTCCAAAACCTCCAAGGTTTTGCCCCGAAGGGATCGCTTTGCGAAAAACCTTGGAGGTTTATTCATATATTCCTCCAAAATCATATTCAATCTACCATACCATCATGAAAGTAACTTCCTACTCACAAGGCCACTGGATCACCGAAGGAACTGAAAAAGAGCTGAAAAGTGCCGTGGATGGCAAATCCATCGCTACCATGATCGAGGCCGATCTCGATTACAAAGCGATGTGCGAATACGCACGGGAAAAAGCCGGTCCGGTTTTGCGGGAGTTGTCGATTCATAAACGGGCATTCAAGATCAAGTTCATGGCCCAATACCTGATGGAGCGGAAGGAAAAATATTATGAGCTTTCCACTCAAACCGGTGCCACCAAACGTGATTCCTGGATTGATATTGAAGGCGGCATTATTACAGCATTTGGCATTTCGAGTCAGTCACGAAAAAGCTTATCGGATCTCCCCTGGCATGTTGAAGGCGGACAAGTCACACTTTCACGCAACGGCACCTTTACCGGGCAGCATATCTGCGTGCCGCGTCAAGGCGTCGCGGTGCAAATCAACGCGTTTAACTTTCCGATCTGGGGGATGCTCGAAAAACTGGCCCCGGCTTTTATTGCGGGTGTGCCGTCGATCATCAAACCGTCCCCTCTTGGAAGTTACCTGGCCCATGAAGTGTTTAAGGATATCATCGAGTCGGGATTTTTACCGGAAGGATCCGTTCAGTTTATCGCGGCCGATAAACCGGGAGATCTGCTCGATCATCTCACCAGCCAGGACAGCGTAGCGTTTACCGGCTCGGCGGAAACGGGAAAAAAGCTGAAAAGTCACCCGAATATTGTGGCCAACAACGTCCACTTCAACCTGGAAGCAGATTCGCTAAACTGCTCCATCCTCGGCGAAGATGTAACGCCTGATATGGATGAATTCGGCCTGTTTGTGAAAGAAGTGGCCAACGAAATGACCGTCAAAACCGGCCAGAAGTGTACAGCCATCCGACGCACCATTGTGCCGGAGAAACTGGTAGATGTAGTGATTGAGGAACTCAAAAATCGTCTTGATAAAACCTCAATCGGCGATCCGGCTGCGGAAGATACCCGGATGGGGCCGCTTGCAAGTTCCGAACAGGTGGTACGGTTTGATGAGCAGCTCCAAAAACTGACGGAAGTCACCGAAACGGTCTATGCCAGCGGAAATGGAAAAGCAAATGGCGCATTCAGCAGCGCCCGGGTTCTGCTCTGCCACAAACCAATGCAGGTGGATGAAGTGCACCGCCTGGAAGCGTTCGGCCCCATGACCACCATCATACCGTACAATTCTACTGACGAGGCGATCTCGCTGGCAAATAAAGCCGATGGATCTCTTGTCGGTTCGCTGTTTACTGCAGATGATGATCTTGCCAAAAAAGTGACGCTCGGCTGCGCTCCCTACCACGGACGTTTTATGGTGATCAACCGCCACAGCGCTGGGGAGTCAACCGGACACGGTTCACCGATTGCCTCACTGGTTCACGGCGGACCCGGACGCGCCGGCGGTGGTGAAGAACTTGGCGGCGCCCGATCCGTTCTGCACCACATGCAGCGGGTTGCCCTGCAGGGATCGCCCACTACACTGATGAACATCACCGGTCAGCATATCAAAGGCGCCGATACAAAAGAATCAGACCGACATCCATTCCGAAAATATTTTGAAGAGCTTGAAATCGGGGAACATCTCACAACCCATCGGCGTACGCTCACCGAAGCAGATATTGTGAATTTTGGCACACTCAGCGGCGATCACTTCTACGCCCATTTTGATGATGTAGCTGCAAAAGAGTCCATTTTCGGTAAACGGGTGGCTCACGGCTATCTTGTCCTTTCAGCCGCAGCGGGTATGTTTGTAGATCCGGCTCCCGGCCCCGTGATGCTCAACTACGGACTCGAAGAACTTCGGTTCCTCGCCCCTGTTTTTCCCGGCGACACCATCCGGGTAAAACTGATCGTGAAAAAGAAAACTGTTCGTCAGCAGCGCGAAACTGACCCCAAACCATTCGGTATGGTCTGGTTTGATGTGGAAGTGCGGAACCAGGAAAGCGATCTCGTAGCCGAGTATACGATTTTAACATTGGTGGAAAGGGAGCATAAACTGGACATGGATGTTAAGTGAGGGACAAGGGACAGGGTTCAGGGTTCAGGGTTCTGAAGTCAGGAATCACGAGCCAGTGTTAGGAGATCCAAAGCAAGAGAAATTCATTAAGCGAATAATTTTCATATAAAAACTGTAAGGAATTTGATGAAACTGGATCATAATAAAAGCAACCAAATTGCTGCACGCACCCCGAAAAACCATTCTCACGTCTGACTCCTGAATTCTGTCTCCTGACAACTGATTACTGAAAAATCACCCCGGTTCCGGGTCCAGCCTCCCTCCTCTTGCTGTGGCTCCAATCGTGATTGCCGCGCTGATCACCACAAAGTTTTTGAAGATATACTGCCCTTCTATGGTTAATGCGTAGGGAAAGGTTTCAAAAACTATTTCAGGAAAAAGGACTATGGGTGACATCGTGCCGATCATCTGGACAAGCAGCAACAGAATAGTCAGACGAAGCCAGCGGTCTGTTAAAATCAGGAGTCCGATCAGAACTTCGAAAAACGCAAGCATCGGAAGGGTTACTCCTGCCGGCAGAATTTCAAACGAGAGCACAGCAATTGCGTTTGTTGCCAGTTCTTCGGCCGGACTCATCCCTGGAAAGAATTTCAGGGCGCCAAACCAGATAAAAATAAATGCGATACTGTATCGCAGAAACCGAATGCCATTTCGCGCCATCCATCGGGTAATGAGCGGATCAAGAAAGGAGAGAATTTTCATAAAATGCAGAGTTCATTTTCGATTTGTCGAATGCCTGAATAGTACCCTATTGGAATTAAGAAATCATGAAGGCAATAGTTTATTTATGCTTTTAACTTAAAGATAAACTACGCTATATCGTTTCCCTCAGCTGGTATCTACTGAACCCAGATTATTTTATGCTTCGTGACACAGTTATCACCATCAAATCAAAAATCATCCTTTCTTATCACCCTGTATAAATTTAACTTTCGCCAGCGACGTCTGCCATATTCTACAATCAAATTTTATCATACATGCCTGAAAACGGAACGATTTCTCACACCGTCAATAATCAGATATCTACAATTGAATTTTTTCACCCCAAAGGAAATTCTCTGCCCGGCAAACTGCTGATGGAGCTTACACAAAAGATTGAAGAGGCTTCATTACATCCGGAATCACGCGTAATTGTCATTAAAAGTGGTGGTGACGGAGCTTTCTGTGCCGGCGCTTCATTTGATGAGCTTCTCGCCATTTCTAACCTTGATGAAGGAAAAGAGTTTTTTATGGGATTCGCCAACGTGATCAACGCCATGCGGCGATCCACCAAGTTTATCATCGCGAGAATTCATGGAAAAGTCGTTGGGGGAGGTGTGGGTATCGCCGCATCTGCCGATTTTGTATTTGCTCACACATCAGCATCTGTTAAACTAAGCGAACTTGCTGTGGGGCTCGGGCCATTTGTTGTGGGACCTGCCGTGGGAAGAAAAATCGGAGTGGGTGCTTTTACCAGCCTTTCCGTTGATGCGCGGTCGTGGTATGATGCCAGCTGGGCACTGACCAACAATCTCTACAGCAAAGTGCTGGACTCCCTCGAGGAGATGGATGAGGCAATCGCCAAACTTGCGGGCGAATTAGCTGCCAGCAATCCCCAGGCGATGAAGGAACTCAGGGAAATTCAATGGAACGGTACAGGTCACTGGGGCCCGACACTCGAGCAGCGTGCTGAAATCAGCGGACGTCTGGTTCTTTCTGATTTCACCCGTGAATTTATCGAAGAGTTCAAGAAGAAGTAGGATGTACACCTGACTATTTTTAATTGCAGCCTGACCTGCAGTTTTTCAGAGTAATGTAATGTTATGGGTAGCCAGGTTTTTTTGAATTCCAAAATTTCAGAAACCATCTAACCCTATTCCTATGAGTGATTTAAAACCTCGAATGGATTCTATAGATCCAAAACTTAGTTATTATGAGAAAATCCCCACTGTCGTTTACGAAGAGAGCTCTGATGCATCCGTCGCGGTGGCTAAAGAAATTGCTTCACTGATCCGTGACCGGGATAAACAAAACAGGAAGGCTGTATTGGGTTTGGCAACCGGATCAACCCCGGTCCGTGTCTATGACGAGCTTGTTCGCATTCACAAAGAAGAGGGACTATCGTTCAAAAACGTCATTACCTTTAATCTGGATGAATACTACCCGATTGAACCAAATTCTTTGCAGAGCTACGTTCGGTTTATGAACGAGCACCTGTTCGATCACATAGATATTCCTGAGGACCAGGTACACATCCCGGATGGAACGATCTCCGAGGAAAAAGTACATCAGTATTGCGAACAGTATGAGCAAAAAATCCGGGATGCGGGAGGTATTGATATTCAGTTGCTGGGTATCGGCCGCACCGGTCATATCGGGTTCAACGAACCGGGGTCACGCCCTGATTCACTCACTCGACTCATCACACTCGATAAAATAACGCGTAAAGATGCTGCCAGCGATTTTTTTGGTGAGGAGCATGTTCCGCGGCGAGCCATAACGATGGGTGTGGGCACTATCCTGGATGCTGAGAAAATTATCATGCTGGCCTGGGGTGAAGGCAAAGCTCCCATTATTAAAGAATCGGTAGAGGGTGAAATCAACGAAACGGTTCCGGCTACCTACCTGCAGAATCACGATAACACACTGGTTGTACTTGATGGAGCATCCTCTGAAAAACTGACGCGTATCCACACACCGTGGATTCTCACTTCTTGCGACTGGAACGATCAGCTGATTCGAAAAGCAGTTGTATGGCTCTGCCAAAAGCTTGACAAACCGATCCTTAAACTGACGGATGAGAACTACAATGAAAACGGAATGGGCGACCTGATCGCCACAAAAGGACCGGCTTATAACATCAACATCAAGGTTTTTAACGAGCTGCAGCACACCATCACGGGCTGGCCGGGTGGTAAACCTAATGAAGACGATAAGTACCGACCTGAGCGCGCTGAACCGTTTCCCAAGAGGGCACTCATCTTCAGCCCTCACCCGGATGATGACGTGATCTCCATGGGAGGAACGTTGATTCGTCTTGTAGATCATGGCCATGATGTACACGTAGCCTATCAAACCTCCGGCAACATTGCTGTTTTTGATGATGATGTGATTCGGTTTGCAGATTTTGTGACCGATTATGCCGGTACATTTGGTATGAAGGATGAAAAAGCGGAACACCTGTTTGATGAAATTACTGACTTCCTGAAGAACAAAGAGCCCGGACAAATTGATTCGCCTGAAATTAAAGAGATCAAAGGGTTGATACGGCGCGGCGAAGCCAAAGCTGCCGGACGGTATTGCGGTGTTCCTGATGAAAATCTTCATTTCCTCGACATGCCTTTTTATGAAACCGGGCGGGTGAAGAAAAAGCCATTGTCTGATGAGGACGTTCAAATTACCATCGACCTGTTACGAAAGATCCGGCCTCATCAGATTTATGCCGCCGGGGACCTTTCTGATCCGCACGGAACGCATCGGGTGTGTTTAAAGGCGATTTTTCTTGCCCTTGAACAGGTTAAAGATGAAGACTGGGCAAAAGACTGCTATGTATGGCTGTACCGCGGTGCATGGCAGGAGTGGGATGTAAATGAAATAGAAATGGCCGTTCCGCTGAGCCCTCATGAACTTACGCGTAAACGCAGGGCCATTTTTAAGCATCAGTCACAAAAAGACCGTCCGCTCTTTCCCGGATCTGATACTCGCGAATTCTGGCAGCGGTCAGAAGATCGAAACAGAGGCACCGCCATCACCTACGACGAGCTTGGACTTGCGGAGTATGAAGCAATAGAGGGCTTCGTGCGGTATCACTTTTTTTAAGGAGTTAAAAGTGAGAAGGGAAAAGCTGGTGCGGAGCGACAGTCCCGAAACATCGGGGTGAAAAGTGAAAAAGCAGTGGCCAAATCATTGCCGACTGAAATTGTTTTCAATTTTTTTGAAAAGATTGATAAAATCGAAGAACACTTTGGTTCTAATCGGGAAAGTGAATATCAAATTTGAGCGATTATAAAAATCATCTACACTGCATTGACATGATATTGCATTTCACTTCTCATTTTTCACTTTTCACTATTCCCTTTTTACATTTCCCTTTTTACATTTCCCTTTTCACATCTCCCATCTGTTAAGCTATTCCGCTCTATAGTTCCTATATTTGGGCAAAAGAATCATTCGATATTTAACCCAAAAAAAGTAGCTGTTTATTATGTCAAACGCTTATTTCCATATTGAAGAGCCGAAAAACGAACACTACCTCTCCTACGCGCCGGGAACTCCGGAACGTGACGAATTGAAAAAGACACTCACCGAACTGAAGAAAGACGAGCTTGAAATTCCGGCCGTCATCAACGGGAAGGAGATTAAGACCGATCGCACGATTGATCTGCACCCGCCCCACGACCTGAACCACAAACTGGGTACCGTTCATCTTTGCGGAGAAAAAGAGGTGAAGCAGGCGATTGAAGGCGCACTTGAAGCCCGTCAAAAATGGGCAGAAACTCCGTGGCAGGACCGTGCGGCGATTTTTCTCCGTGCTGCCGATATCATCACCGGTCCGTGGCGATCTAAAATGAATGCGGTTACGATGCTGGCTCAGTCCAAAACCCCGCATCAATCAGAAATTGAAAGTGTTGGCGAACTGGCCGACTTTCTCAGATTTAATGCATGGTATCTCACCAAAATCTATAAAGATCAGCCTTACTCCCCCGACGGAATGTGGAATCGTGTGGAGTATCGTCCGCTGGAAGGATTTGTTTTTGCCGTATCCCCCTTCAACTTCACCGCCATTGCCGGTAATCTGCCGGCCGCACCTGCTTTATGCGGAAACGTGGTGATCTGGAAACCATCCATCGAGTCGGTCTATTCGAGCTGGTTTGTGCTTCAGGCGCTGAAGGCAGCCGGACTCCCTGATGGCGTGATTCAGTTCCTTCCGGGTGAAGGCGCTGATGTAGGTGATCCCGCGCTGGAAAGCGAACATCTGTCCGGACTTCACTTTACCGGATCAGAAGGTACATTCAACCACCTCTGGAAAACGATTGGCAAGAATATTGACAAGTACCGCACCTACCCTCGCATTGTGGGCGAGACCGGTGGTAAGGATTTCATCTTTGCACACAACAGTGCCGATATCGACAGACTGGTTCCTGCTACAGTACGTGGTGCGTTTGAGTACCAGGGACAGAAATGCTCGGCAGCATCCCGCATGTACGTTCCCAAATCAATCTGGGACGATTTCAGCAAGAAGCTGAAAGCTGAAGTGAAGAACGTAAAAATGGGCGATGTTGAGGATTTCTCAAATTTCATGGGAGCCGTCATCAGCCGCAAGGCGTTCGATAAAATCTCTGAATACATCGACTACGTTAAAGAGTCTGATGATGCCGAGATCATCGCCGGAGGCGGATATGATGACAGCAAAGGTTACTTTATTGAGCCGACTGTTGTGGTAACCACCGACCCTAAATTCCGAACGATGAAAGAAGAGATCTTTGGCCCTGTTCTGACGATTTATGTTTATGAGGATGAGAAGTTTGAAGAGACACTCGACCTCTGCGACGGAACTTCAAAATACGCGCTCACCGGAGCCATTTGGGCGCGCGACCGGTATACCATCAACCATATGGCAAACCGACTGAAAAACAGCGCCGGCAACTTCTACATCAACGACAAGCCGACCGGGGCGGTGGTGAATCAGCAGCCGTTCGGAGGTGCACGAAAATCGGGCACTAACGACAAAGCCGGAAGCATGGTGAACCTCTACCGATGGATCTCCATGCGGTCGATCAAAGAGACCTACGCCGGACCGAAGGAATTTGAATATCCGTATATGGGTGAGGAGAAGTGAGCTGACCTGGCAGAGTTTCCGCGTGTATTTCGCGGAATCCTGCCAGAGTCGGGATCAGGGCGCAAGGTGCTGGGTTCAGAAAAGACCTGACAGCGTAGCTGGGCCTTTCCGTTTCCTTTCAGCGTCTCAAAAACTCAACGAAATTAAGCCGTCCAATTCATTTTTGGGCGGCTTTTTTTTATTCCCATAGAGCTTTGAAAAATTGCATGGTAAGAACCCTTTATCTATCCAAGCAAAAAATTTTTCTCACACAGAATTCCTGAGAAAGAGAAATACGAATCCACAATTTGAGATCTGATAGTTTAATCTTTTTCAGCTCTCTTTTCTGCCAGCCAGCTTGTAATAGTAAAAAGCAAAAAAAGTACCATCGCCAGAACTGTTGTATATGCAAACATCTCAGCTGAGCTGATCTCTAAATTACCAAGCGAAAAAGAATCGGAAGGTAACACTGTATCGGAAATAGCACGAAAACCGGTACTCATCGGTATTAAGAAGAGAACTTTGCTTCCGAGCTGGGTTGCCCGGTAGATCACCTCCGGAATGTGTTCAGCCTGTACAACAGACAATCCGAATGATATACCAAAACCAATTGCTACTGTGATCACGTGAGCTCCCATCCACATCTGCAGCATATCGCTGCCGGCTACAAACCACATCAGCGAAAACCAAAAAATAGCGGCAGTCACCACACTCAACAAAGCACCGATTGAGTAAAACAGAGTGTTGTATTTGGGGGTTGTCAAATTAGAATGCAGTTTCGTTCTTCGATGGTGATTTGTTAGAGAATCAAGATGTGTCGCATCAATCTTATAACTTACCCTTTCAATCACTCTTCATAAAGGATCAATTTCACTACATTTTTGGAATGGAATAACGACGATGGTGACATCTATGATGAGCTATAAAAAATGGGGCATCGTATAGGTGCCTTTTCCTTTTACAAATAAAATAGTTTTCAAAGTAAGTTTTATGTCACTAATTCAATACGTTTGGTTCACATTGAAAGAAAATCAGGTTGTGAATTCAGTTGTATTTATCAAGAAATCCATACCTGCCAGGCCAGTATTGTTAGTCAAAGTTCCTTGATATAGATATTTCGAAACTGAACAAGAGATGGTGAACTTGTCCATTCACCATCCACTTTGCTGCCGTGATGCTGAAGTGCAATGGGTCCGCGATCGTTTACGCCAGGAAGCTGTACATCATCAATGATTAATTGATCATTAAGAACAACAGTCAGTCGGTCTCCTATCATGGTAATTTCAAAAGCATTCCACTCACCGATGTGATTATCAGCAAATGTTGTGGGTGTAACTCCGGCAACCACCTCAGGAGGCATATCAGGATCCATCCTGTATCCATAAACTTCACCTGAACCGATTGGCCAGGTCCAGATATTAACCTGGGCTTTCGACATACCACGCAAATAGATACCTGAATCAGCATCAGGGACTGACATTCTTAAAATCTCACCGTTTGCATCCAGTTGATGAGAACCATCAGGCCGGATAATCGGAACATTCGGATTGATGAAGGGGGTATCTTTAAGCCGCCATTCGATACGAAGAACAAAATCTCCATATTCATCCTCTGTCCAGAGGTTTTTATCTCCTTCTGCCTCACTCATTGCATCGTAATCAATAACCCCGTCAATAACCTGCCAGTGACCGCCATCACCTTCAGGAATGATCCACCCGGAAAGGTTCTCTCCATTAAAAATCGATTTATAATCATCGTTCTGGGCATAAGCCGCCGTGCTCATCATGGCAAATACGACGAAAAGAAGCGTAAAGGATACAAGTTTGATTTTTGTAATATAGTCTCTATTCATAAGTCAAAATATCCGATTTGATTAGCTGAACAATAGACCAGCTTTGTTCTTAGTATATGCTGCTAAGATATATAAATGGTAGTGATAATCGAATGAAAAGAGACACATCACAATAAAAATAAATATATCAGATTAAAAAATACTGGCATAAGAGTTCGTATTCGATGATAAACCCGCCGTCTATCTATAAAAAGAGCCAAAACGGAGAACCACCATTACTGTTTGAATACGAAGGCACCGATGTTCCAGCAGGGATTGCACCCCGACTCTCCTGTTGAGTAGAAAATGTTTAACGTAGACCTGGAACATCCAGTCCTGGGTAGCAGGGCTGCCGACTGAATCCAGTGGTTGTTTGGGCAATTTCAAGTTGGCAATGAATTGAAAAATTCTCACCTTGGATTTGAGATTCAGGTGTGCAAGGTTATTCCCCTAACAGCCATAAAAAAACACGTTAACTTGCTGAAATTACACAATTCAAATTAGGTCTTTGATAGCCCTAATTTGATAAATACTGAATCAGTAGCTGAAATTTGCAAATCAACGATCAGAACGCAAAAATAGCCGGGGATCTGCAAAATCCTCGAATAATTATTTTCTGAAACATTAATTATCCATTCTCATGAAACACTTTTTACTCATATATGTGATTTTTCTTGTTCCTGCATTGGTCTTCGCTCAACCGACAGTTCCGGGATCAGAAGCCTTGGGAAGTTGGAATATCACTGTAACTATTGAAGATGAAGAGCTGGAAAATCTTGGACTTTTTCGGCATGGAGTGTATACCGACGAAGGTTTCCCGGCATGGCTCGAAGTAAAACTTTCAGGATTTTCAACTTTTGTCGGTTATTACGTGGGTTATGAGGGAAGTGCTCGTCCGATTTCTGAAATACACTTTGATGAAGAGGAACAGAAATACCATTTTTCTATTCCTCCGCAATGGATGGATATAAATGAAGATATTTACTTTGAATTCGCTCTTGAAAATGACACCCTGGAAGGGTTCAAAGTTCTTGATGGCAACACTCTGCATTTTACAGGAGTTAGAGCGCCAAGCCTTAAAAGAGAAGAACCACCCGTTTGGGGCTCACCCAAAAATCTGCTTGATGATAACATGTCCCGCTGGATCATCCCTCAAAATAACCAGTTCAGAATGGCGGACGGAGTTTTAGTGAATGAGGATATTGGAGGCAACCTGATAACGAACGAGAGGTTTGATGACTTCAAACTAAGCGTTGAATTCAGATATCCGGAAGGCAGCAACAGCGGTATTTATCTGCGCGGACGCTACGAAATTCAGATTGCCGATCATTATGGCATGGAGATCAATGATATGCTTATGGGCGGTATTTATGGATTTATTGAACCTTCAGTGAATGCGGCCAAACAGGCAGAAGAATGGCAGAAAATGGAAATTACACTGGTCGGACGACATGTCACCGTTGTGCTGAATGATATTGAAGTCATTTCAAATCGCCCGATTCCCGGTATAACGGGCGGATCACTGAATAGCAATGAAGGTGAACCCGGACCGATAATGCTTCAGGGCGATCACGGCCCTATTGATTTCAGAAAAATTGTTATAACGCCATCTGCCAATTAGTTCTCTTAGAGATTGTCTCTGCATTAAAACGTGCGCTTTTATACGAATGAGTAGAAACAGCTTATCAAAAATGATCAGGTATTTTACGATACCACTTCCATATTCTCTGGATCCCAGTGAATAACCCGCTGCTCACGTAGGCTTGTATTGGTCAGCAAGGCTGGGGCAGCGGCACGGAATCCAAATGTTGAATCTTCAAACTCAGATTCACCATTTCGAATGGAATCGAAGAAATTCACAAAATGATCAAGCCGGGAATCATATCCAACAGGTGCCCGAAACTCTTCTGTTTTTTCCATATCAGGCTGAAATACTGCCTGTTTGGAGCGCTCTTCCAATAGCCTTTCTTCAAACTCATTCCGAACATCTTCCGAGAACGTTGAAACAGAGTTATAGCCTCTCACAAGTTCATCTACAGAAGGTTCCCTGCGGGGAATGCGGGTCAGTTTTACGGATGAACCGGGGTTGACTTCAAGAGCTCCTTCATCCCCAATAAACTGAAAACGCGTTCCGGTCCCGCCGCCGTCTGCCAGGTTACTTTGTAAAACAAGCGTAAATTCAGGATGATTTTCGGTCTCAGGGTAATGATATTGACCATTTATCACATCATAGGCATCTCTGCCGTCCAGCCAGGACCGGAGTCCGCCAAAACTCGATATTTGAGTTGGTCCATTGGATCCTACTACGGTATGAATACCGGTAAAGAGGTGCACAAACAGGTCTCCGGGTACGCCGGTACCGTAATCGTCATAATTTCTCCAGCGGAAAAATCGCTTTGGATCCCAGGAACGCTGAGGGGCGTGTCCCAGAAACATATCCCAGTCTACATTGTCGGGAGAAGCACTTTCGGGAATGGAATATTGCCAGGCACCCAGCGAAGAATTACGGTTATAGGTGGCCACAATCTGATTCAATTCCCCTATTGCTCCCGATCTGAAAAGTTCAGCTGCCTTTAAGAAAATCATATCACTGGCAAACTGGCTTCCGACCTGCATTACCATGTTACTGCTTCTGTGTGCCTGGATAACCTGGTTACCTTCTTCTATTTTTTGAATCATTGGCTTTTCACAGAAAACATGTTTGCCGGCTTCAAAGGCATCGATTGACATGCGGGCGTGCCAGTGATCAGGCGTGCTAAGAATAACGGCGTCCACATCGGAGCGGTTTAATATTTCACGATAATCTTTAGTGGTAAATATGTCATCACCATAAACCTCTTTGGCACGTCCGAGCCGGGAATCGTAACAATCAGCGGCAGCAACAATTTCAACCCCCGGAACTTCCAGTGCGGTACGGACATTGTAATGAGAAATAATTCCCATTCCGATAGCGGCAACCTGAATTCGGTCGTTAGCTGAAAACTTCTCTTTCCAGTCTTGGATGTTTAGTTCTTTGTAGGATGCCCCCGCTTTACCTATCAGAGGCGACACGGTGAGACCTGCGATCCCGAGGGCACTGTTTTTTAGGAAATTCTTACGTGAAAATTTTTCCATTCTGTATCCGCTGTTTGATTAACATTTTTTACGTTCATCCAATAAAACCAGACACTTAATTGCATAACCAATTCCACAGTCTGATCTTTACTGACAGACATCTTTTTAACCTGAGTTCGATTCTTAAATTTTTCGTATATCAACAAAAACAGTCCAAAAAGGGCGTCATCTCGCATCCCGAAAGTGTTCGGGACGTGATCTCCCGTCCTTAACAAGGCAGGAGATGCCGGATCGGAGTCCGGCATGACATAATTGTTGACGAATTAACTTAACGAACGCCCTTTTTGGACTGTTTTTGACATTTTTAAATCGAACTCAGGTTTTAATATCATAAGATTATTCAAAGCAAAGGTTTAAATCAATATATTCCGTGAAGGGCTTGAAAATCCTTTGTAGTACTTTGATTTATTGGTCTGATGATAATTAACTAAATCAACCCCTCCACCCTCTTTTTCACATACTCCAGGTGAGTACGCGTATACCGGTCGCTCGCTCCGTTGATTGCTCTTTCCACGTCGCTGTGCAGTTCGCGGAGCTGTTCCATCACAAGCGGACGGATATCGGATTGCTGGATGTGGAAATCGGTCCGCAGGTTTTCCATTCCGATATCGGGGCGATAATCGCCCGGAGGGTTACCGGCTTCGGCGGAAGCTTCGTTCAGCAGGTACTCCATCCGATCGATATATGCCCGCTGTAGATTTCGGCGGTAGGTGTCCACGCGGTCACTGCCGTTGAGTTCATACCAGATACTGCCCCGAAGGTCATCCAGCATCTCGGCCGGACCGTAGGCGTCATCACCCAGCATGGCGTGCTGTTCCACAAGTCTCTCAAGACGGTGCGGCGAGAGCAGTGCATTCAAACCGGTGACTTGGTACCATCGAACGCGTTCCACGGTGCCCACATATTCAAACTTTCGGACCAGCTCTTTATCGAGCAGCCACTCAGGTGTGGCGAACAAGTGCTCATCGAGGAAGTTCATCGATCGCTGCTGGTCTTCTTTGGTCAGTGCCGTATAAACCGGCCCATCCTGACCAAATCGTTTGTGTTCCTCACGCGAGCCGCCAATCGCGGTAATCACGCGCTCGGTCATGCGTCCCCAGTGGACAAACATCTGCATGTAGCGCATCCGCACTTCATCGTAGGTTTCGCCCTCCTCGCCCATCCAGGTGAGAAGATTTGGAATCACGCGGTGAAGATTCTTCATGCCGAGCTCGCTGGCGCGCACCCAGTCGTCACCGATCGATTCAGTCGTCTGTGTGGGATCAAAATCACCTCGGCCGTAACCGAACTGCATCGCCGGGTTATCGGCCCGCTCGAGTACCCATTCGTTCAGCAGCTCCTGCTCCTCTTCGGGAGTGTCGAACTGCGGGAGGTAGGAGTAGGCCCACTTTACCGACCAGATGTCGTACTCGCCCACATTCCGGTGCACTTTTATATCACCATCTTCCGGCTGGGCGACATAGTTGAAGCGGGTTCGCCCCACCACGGAGGAGGAGTTGCCGTATCGGTTCGTGAAGTCGGGATCGCGAAGATCTTCAATGGAATAGGCGGTGTTGCCGCGCTGGTTGTGGGGATAGCCGAGCGCATGCGCCAGCTCGTGCGATACCACATATTGCAGATACTGTCCCATCTCCTCTGTTGAAAGATGCGGTTTTTGAACCTCCGGATTTCTCGGGCCGGTCTGGCTTTGCGACCACCAGTGCAGCCGCTTCATCACGTTATGGTACATGTTGATGTGGGCACGGATCGTCTCACCGGAACGCGGGTCGATCACGTCAGGTCCGGCGTTGGCGGAGTGGATCGGGTTGGCCACATAACGGATCACCGAGTAGCGTGCATCGAGCAGGCTGAAATCGGGATCATCCACCGGGGCCATCTCGGCGCGGATCGCATTTTTGAATCCGGCTTCCTCGAATGCAACTGTCCATTCGTTGATTCCTTCTTTAAAATAGGGCCTCCACTCTTCAGGCGTTGCCGGGTCGATATAGAATACAATCGGGTTTTTCGGTTCCACCAGCTCACCCCGCAGATAGGCCTCTTCATCCACCGGTTCGAGACGGAAGCGGGTCACGTATCGTTTCGTCCTGCTGTACTGGGCATCACTTCCGTAGTCGGTCTGCGATACGCTGATCATCGCCACGCGCTCATCAAAAAGGCGCGGACGCATCGGCTCTTCCGGGAGCAGAATCATGCTGTGATTCACCTCAATCGAAATCGATCCCGTTCGCTGCTGCGATGGAGGGTTGTCAGCGTTGTAGGTGAGCACGGTTCGCACTTCAATATTTTCTGGAAACGCCTTCACAAACTCCATAAATGAACGATTGCGGTCGAGGCTGCGAACCGTATACTGCTGACGATGACGGTTCTGAAGGCCAAAAAGCCGGGAATCTTTCAGATAAAGATCACTCACCTCGATCACCACTGATCCGTTACGCGACTCCACAATGTCAAAAGACTCAATAATGGTCGGAAAGTTTGAGTTCTGAACCGCTTCATATACCGGCAGATTTTCATCGGCGTTGTTGCTGTAAGATACCCCGCGAAGCAGAATTTTATCCCCGCGCCGGTCCCACTGCACCACCTGCTGTCCGGCCAGGCGATCGCCGCCCCAGCCAAGGCCTTCCGCGGTTTTTGCAATGCGGCTCATAATTGCCATATCTCGGCCGAGCATTTCTTCAGGGATTTCGTAAAAGATTTTGTCGCCTGATTGATAAACGGTAAATAGCCCTTCGCTCTGTTCAGCTTGGGATGGAATCGCAGAACGTTCTGAGGTATCCGTTGCGGTTTCGGTAGTCTGGCAGCCTGAAGCGAGAAATGAAAAGTGAAACGTGAAAAGGAGGAGCAGGAGAATGGTAGTGGGTCGTTGCATTGGACTCAGAATTTTGGTTAAAAATCATTGCTTTAGATAGGAAGATCAGAAGAGTATAGCAACGGTGTTTCAAAGTTTTACGACGGCCACCCGGACCCACCCATCTGTCAACTGAACGAGTGTTAAGATATCTCAGGAATTGGATTCAAGATATATACCACGCACAAACTATGTCCTCTGTAGCATCAATATGTGATAGGCACCATGCCAATCTATATTATTGTTAATATTAAGCTTAATATCTTTTTTCACACCGGAAACTCAACTCATCCGGATCCGTTAGAACTGCAAACGAACTACGAATACTCAACGAACGGAGACCACCATGAGAAAAACGATAAAATTCTTCTTCGCCGCGATATCTATCTTTTTATTGCTTCAGGGCTGCGGTGAGCGCGGACCGATGGGACCGGAAGGCCCGAGAGGTCCTCAAGGACCACAGGGACCCGAAATTCTTCCCACATCATTTGAGTTTGAGGTTGATCTGCTTCCATCTAATAATTTTGAATATATTCAGCCAATTCCTTCACAAATAGAGGTCTTTTCTTCTGATGTGATGCTCGCTTATGTGTTTGAAGAGTACATCGCCGAGGATGACCTCGAAGTTTGGAGAAAACTTCCCCTGAATGAATTCAACAGCAGCGGCACTCTCCTTATGGATTTTGACTTCACCACGATTGATGTCCGAATTTTCCTGGATGCCAACTACACCCTCAGCGGCGCTGACGAGTTTGAGGGATTACTAATCCGAGCGGTACACATTCCCGCAGATTTTCTTAGCACTTCCAAGGCTCAGCAGGCGATGCAGGCCGGCACGTTTAATGATCTGCAGCAGGTGATCGGCAGCGAAGTAAACCATTTAAAACTGGATTAACCGCTTTGGAATACCTAAACACCTGTTTTTAATAAGATTCTGATTAAAATCGATCTGTATAACTAAATTCGGTATTTTGTTTTTTTGATTACAATCGAAACAAATACCTGAATTCATGAAAATTACGATTGAACGTCTGAATGATGCCGTCCACATGGAAGCCAAAAACGAAGATGGTGTTACTCTCCAGATGGATGGAACGGGAGAAATCGGCGGCATCAACGGCGGTTTCCGGCCGATGCAGATGCTGCTCGCTGCGGCGGGCGGCTGCTCCGCAATTGACGTGGTGGGAATCCTGAAAAAACAGCGGCAAAATCCGGATAGCCTGCAGATTGAAGTCACCGGCGAGCGGGTAACTGTGGAGGGAGAACAGTACTCCGAGTTTAAATCGGTGCATATCCATTTCATTCTGAAAGGCGCACACCTGGATGAAAAAAAAGTAAGCCGCGCCATCGATCTCTCGATTAACAAGTACTGCTCGGTATCTAAAACACTTGAAAAAACTGCGAAGATTTCGAGTAGTTTTGAGATTAGTAGTGAGCAATGAGTTTAACATGTCCCCCTTTGAAGGGGGATATATAAACGCGTCAAGCGTTTATATTGGGGGGATGACTTTTAAAAGCAAGTAGTTTGTAATTTGACTGGCAGCAACAGCAACGTATGGGATTCCTCCCCCAGTTCAACCGCTGAACGCGTTTGAACCTCCCCCTCCGAAGGGGGACTTTATCACCCAAAAACAACCAACATGCCCGACAAAAAGAACCATTTCGAAACAGACGCCATCCGAACACAAACACCTACAACTGGGGAGCGGGAGCACTCTACGCCGCTGTATATGACTTCGAGCTTTACGTTTGATTCTGCAGAGCACGCCCGGGCGATGTTTGCGCGGGAGATTGAGGGAAATGTTTACAGCCGCTACTCCAATCCAAATACGGATGAATTTATTGAAAAAATGTGCCGGCTTGAGGGGGCAGAAATGGGTGTAGCCACCGCATCAGGAATGGCGGGTGTGTTTGGATGCCTGGCGGGATTGCTCGGTCAGGGCGATCATGTACTGGCATCGCGATCGCTGTTTGGATCATCCCACCAGATTCTGAGTCAGATTTTACCGCGATGGGGAATTAGCTTTACCTATGCTGATGTCGAATCACCGGAAAAGTGGGAGGAGCTTATCAAACCGAATACCAAAATGCTTTTCCTGGAAACACCCTCCAACCCGGGACTCGATTTGATCGACCTGAAGTGGGCCGGGAAGCTGGCAAAGGCCCACGATCTGATATATATAGTGGATAACTGTTTTGCCACACCCTACCTGCAGCGGCCGATTGAGTTCGGGGCCGACCTGGTTCAGCATTCGGCCACAAAATTTATCGATGGACAAGGCCGCGCAATTGGCGGAGTGATTGTGGGCAGTGAGAAGCACATGGAAGATATCCAGTTTTTTGCCCGCCACACCGGTCCGGCCCTCTCCCCTTTCAACGCATGGCTCTTCAGCAAAAGCCTGGAGACGCTGCCGGTTCGCATGGAGCGCCACTGCGATAATGCCGAAGTGCTGGCCAATTTTCTGGGCGATCACAAACACGTAAATTTCGTGAAATATCCCTTTCATAAAGATCACCCACAGCTTGAACTGGCAAAAAAACAAATGACACGGGGTGGCGGAGTGGTCTGTTTTGAGATTAAGGGCGGATATGAAAAAGCGAAATTATTCATCGACAAAACCAGTATGGTCTCCCGCTCGGCAAACCTGGGCGATACACGGACAATCGTCACACATCCCGCATCCACTACGCATTCAAAACTGACCGAAGAGGAGCGTCAGGCGGTAGGCATCACGCCGGGACTCATCCGGATCGCGGTGGGACTGGAAAACAGCAAGGATATTATTGGAGATGTGGAGCAGGCACTGGGGTAAGGGGCATCATACTCAAAAAAACAGAAATAAGAACGTCTGCCCTGTCAGTATATTCAGTGATCGTATTCACCAAATATCCGTATATTTGGTGATTATATTCACCAAATTACCGATATCCCGGATACAGAAAAGATCCGCAGTTGCCAAAAAGGACGGAAAATAAGAACATTCATCCTAACTATTCGTCATGCTTCACCTTGGCGTGGCATCTCCTGTCCTGTACTGGAGATGACGTCCTTTGTGGACAATCTCGGATCTGCCCTCCATAAAAAAACCCGAAGCCTTTTGCAGACACCGGGTTTTGATTCACTCCTATTACAATAATTGTATCAGGGATTTTGCGTGATGGTTGTGCTGTTATTTGCTCCATCCTGCATCACGTCCATGCTGTTTCCATCACCCAACTGGTTCAGAAACGCACTGTTGCTATCGCCCGTTTGCATGATATTCATAAAGTTGTTGTCTCCGTTCTGAAGATAGTCGCTGCCGTCAGCTGTGGTAATCAGATGACCGCCTTCGTCGCCGCTTTGAACAGAGTAGAACTCATTGAAGTTACCGTTTTGCTTCACGGTGCTAACCATATCGCCTGCAAATCCAACAGTATGCTCAGAAGTTCCAAACTGACGGATATCAACTGTATTTTCAATTCCGGAAATGGAGAACTGAATGTTATGGTTGTCGCCTTCCTGAACAATAACGGATGTATGATCGAAACCGCTAACGTTCATCACGCCAACATTTCCATCACCCACCTGTGAGAGAAACGCTTCGTTGCCTGAACCGCTCTGTGTGATGACTCCAATATTACTGTCACCATCCTGAATTACCCCGGGATTGCTCCACCAGTTTGATCCCGCGCTGTTATTTTCTCCGGTTTGCGTAACAACAAGTGTATTATCACTTCCCTGCTGGTCGGCTCCAATTGACTGGCTGGCACCTGTTTGTGTAGTAACGGCCAAACTTCCGCTCCCACCGGCCTGGCGAACTCGAGCATTGTGGTCACTGCCAGCCTGAGTCATCGTTGCAATAAAACCGCCTGACTGATTCAATTGAATATGGTTACCAGATCCTGCCTGTGACAATGTACTGGTATTGCTTCCGGCAAATGCACGAGCCTGGGCGAAGTTATCACTACCGAGCTGCGTGATGAAGTGCAAATCACTCCCGCTTTGCAGAAGTTCAGCACTGTTTCCGTACCCGTACTGTGCAATAACGCCGTATGAGTTGTTTTGCTGAGATGCATCAATGGAGTTATTTCCCCAGTATTGTGCGACTTGGAGCTCATTGGAATCGCCCGATTGATCCACATCCAGTGAACTTCCCATCGAATTCGCGTTAACAAATACAAGGCCACGAACGAGATTTCCATTTCCGGCCTGGCTGATCGAAGCATCTGAACCATTACTTTGATTTAAGTATACTTCGTTTTGTTCACCAATTTGAGAAATTTCCGCTTCCGAACCATCCTGCTGACTTAGGTTTGTCAGGTTCAACTGACCTATTTGCTCGATGTCTGCGGAATTATCGTCTCCCTGCTGATCCACGTCGGCGGAGTTGCTTTGTGCAAAAGCTGAGCCGGCGGAAAAAAGCAGTGCCAGTAGTAGTGTCGATTGTTTTTTCATGACTGTCTGATTTTAGTTTTTATAAATGTATATGTTTTTTTCCCTGCTTGATTGAAGAAAAACCCGGTACTGATTTGCACCGGGTTTTGTCTCATTCATTTAGTTGCTTTGGGTAATGGTAGAATTGTTGCCGTTTCCAAGGATTGTCATGGAAGCACTGTGACCAACACCACTCTGATCAATGAGTCCAACGTTATTATCTCCTTCAACTCTGAAACCATCAGCATCCCACATTCCGGAACCAACTGAGTTTCCGTCACCGAATTGAGTAATGGTAAGTGAATTATTATATCCACTCATTTCACCTGAAATCAGGTTATCACTTCCGCTCTGAACAGCATCAAAATCGGAGTTGTAAGCGAATGAGCTGTTTGAACCCGGGCCTGTGCCGCGTGAATTGATGTATAGCGCGTTTCCACTTCCGCCTTCCTGCAGAGTAGTATAGGTGTTACTGTCTCCAGTAATTTCTACTCTTTGACGATTATCATCACTTGTTTGTGTTTGAATCACTGTGTTATCGTCACCGGAAACCCATTGACCTGCACGGTTTCCACTTGTTGATGATTGTTCTACGAATCCGTAGTTGTCGCTTCCCCGTTGTGCAATATCTGCGCTGTTTCCAGATGCACCGCTCAATTGATTGATACGAGCTTCGTTGTCACTCCCTTCCTGGTAGATATCTAAATCATGACCACTACCGGCTTGGCGGCCGTTTGCATAGTTATCATTTCCAAGTTGTGTTACAGATCCTTCATTTCCACCATTAAATGTGGTTAAGAGTCCTGTGTTTCGTAATCCATCTTGTTCTACGGAATGGATACTCACGGCACTTCCGCCTGACCAGCCTTGTCGCTGGTTCACTGCAGCTTCGTTCTCACTGCCAACCTGGCTGATTGATGCTTCAGCATAATTGGATTGCACATTATTTGCACCAAATTCGCCTTGTTGTACAGTAGCCTCATTATTATCACCGTCCTGAGATACATCAGCTACATTGGAAATTCCAACTTGTTCAACAAGAGCATCGTTGTCATCACCGGTTTGAGTCGTTGAAGCATCATTGCTTTGCGCGAAAGCCATTCCTGCTGTAAAGAGGCTGGCTACGAATAGAGTTGTTACCTTTTTCATTGTCTTATCCTGTGTTTTTATTTTTGGTAGTTTTAGTCGGAAAGGAGTGCAAAATTTCAAGCCAACTGTAGTTGAGTTGTCGTTGCTGCTCTCTTTTAGCCACAGCATTACATTTGCGTTATCCGTCCCCGATTCGATTGATATCAGCGTACATGATTTTTTCTGATTTCAATCTGACGCCAAGTAAATCAAACTCCTGATCTGGTCAAAATTAGTAAAGCTTTAAGATTTCAGAGACTGAGCTTTCTAATGATTTATAAACCACTGGTTTTACAATTACTTATTTGATTAACTAATTTTAAAGATTGCCGTTTTCTCACAGAGGGTTAAATCTCTTTAATGACAAAAACATGGACAAATGATTAAGTATTCTCATCATGTAAACGGAGGAATAGCAGCTACGCCTTTTTTGAGAGAACCGTCTTTTTATGTAAACTGCGTTCTCACATCAACGTTCAACAAACCCTTCAGCTATGATCCGATCAGCCTCAATCACAACTTTTCTGCTCATACTGATCTCTGCCACTTTTTACGCCTGCGGGGATGATTACCCTGATGATATTCTGCTTTACACCAACGCTACAATTTGGGACGGCACTGAATCCACCGCTATCGAAAATGCAGCACTGGTAACACATAATGGAACCGTTCTTGAAATCATTGAAATGAACGATCCCGATTTCCCCGAAGAGGCCGAAACCGTGGATCTTGACGGACGATATATAGTTCCAGGACTCATCAATGCACACGGTCATGTGGGGATGGCGGACGGACTTCAAACCGGTTCTGATATACATTCAGAAGAGAACGTCATCGATCAGCTGAAACTCTATGCTGCTTATGGCATCACTACGGTTGTAAGTCTGGGTGATGAACCCGATGAAGCATTTGCGGTTCGTGATCGCGGTGAATTTTCTGAAAACGGAATGGCCCGTCTCTTTCTGGCCGGTTCTGTTTTGAATCCATCTTCAGCTGATGAAGCCCAAAGTGATGTGAATCAACTGATGGAACAAAATCCTGACTGGACAAAAATCCGGGTGGACGACGGACTGGGCACACGCGAGAAAATGCAGCCGGATGTGTACAGTGCCGTCATTGAGGCCTCCCACGGCCACAACACTCCGCTTGCCGCTCACATCGTACAGCTCGAAGATGCCGTTGGAGTTGTTGAAAACGGTGCCGACCTGGTTGCCCACAGTGTCCGGGATAATCCGATAGACCGTGAGCTGACTGACCTGATGCTTGATAGCGACATCTGCATCACCCCAACGCTTACCCGGGAGGTTTCAACATACATCTACCGGGACCGGCCCGATTTTTTTGATGATTCATTTTTCCTTGCAAAAGCAGATCCCAATGTCCTGGAAGAACTGCAGCAGCCGGATGTTCAGGAACGATATACAGGCGAAGCTGCGGATTACTACCGCGATCAACTACCATTGGCTCAAGAGAATATGATGGCTCTCCACAACTCCGGGGTACGCGTAGCGATGGGTACCGATAGTGGTCCTCCTGCGCGATTCCAGGGATATTTTGAACACATGGAGATGGAGTTGATGCAGGATGCGGGCATGACCCCGATCGAGGTGCTCACTTCCGCCACCCGGTACGCTGCCGAGTGCATGCAGATTGATGAGAACCTGGGCACGCTCGAACCGGGAAAAGCTGCAGATTTCTTAGTCGTGGAAAATAATCCTTTGGAAGATATCCGGAATCTGCGGGAGATTTATGGTGTTTATATTAGTGGTATTCAGGTTCCTGATGTGGTGAATTGAATGAAGAAGTATTAAGTATTGGGAATTGAGAAGCAAGATTGAAGTATAGACTAAATTGGTGAATATGAGCCATCGCGGATACCGATCCGGAATCTACCATCACAGGGATCGCAACTGCGATAAGATTCAGGACCCAGCAACTTTAATTACTTAATATTCAATCTGTATTTTTAAAAAAAAACCTATTCATATCATGAAAACATGGAATCTGTATCTGTCCGGCGAAATTCACTCCGACTGGAGAGAAGATATTAAACAGGGAATCGAGAAGGAGAACCTGTTCGTGAACTGTACAGCCCCGGTCACCGATCATCCCGCGAGTGATAACTGTGGAGTAGATATTCTGGGAGAAGAGGAAAAAGATTTCTGGAAAGATCACAAGGGCGCAAAAATCAACGCCATTCGCACACGAACTCATATTGAGAACGCTGATATTGTGGTTGTAAAGTTTGGCGACCAGTACAAACAGTGGAACGCAGCGTTTGATGCCGGATATGCCGCAGCCCTTGGCAAAAAGTTGATCATCCTCCATCCACCCGAACACACCCACGCCCTGAAAGAGGTAGACGCTGCCGCCCTGGCCGTCTGCGAAAAACCGGGTCAGGTTGTGGAGATTCTAAAATATGTGATTTTGAAGGAGTGAGAAGTCAAAAGTGAAAAGCTGGAGCGGAGCGACAGTCCCGAAACATCGGGGTGAAAAGTGAAAAGCTGGAGCGGAGCGAAAACCCCAATATTTTGGAGTATTAGTATACCCTTAAATATTTGTTTGAGACACTAAATTTTTATTTGAAATGAGTGATTGTACTCAAATCATGACATCATCTAAAAGAATGGGATCAATTCTTTGTAACAGTAAACCTTTTCGCAATTATGCTTATCTTTTTACCAATTTACAATTCTAAAGACAACATGCTGTCATCAAAATAACCATAGTTCAGCAAGCTCACTTCATGCCCGGCTGAATTACAATAATTTGTATCAAAATCAGATCGAGATCTTAAAACCTTTCCAATGAAATATATTCTTTTTTTCCTTTTTGTTTTTGTCTTGTTCAATACCGCTTGTTCTTCTTCGGAGGAGCTCGCTACGTCTGAGTGTATCGCAGAAGTTGAAGAGCTTACAGTGCCTGAAAACCTCAATTTCATATCCAATTCTGACATGCTTGAGCGAATCTCAGAAAGTAACCGTACTATGGAATACCAGTTCCCAACGGTTGAAGGCGGGATGTCGGCACTGGCAGAAAATCTCCACTATCCACCCTCTGCCAGAGGACGAAGCGACGCGCAGCGAGTAATGTTGCAGGCCCTTATAAGCGAGGAGGGAGAATTACTTGACCTTGTTCTGCTTCAAAATGCAGAATGCGATCTTGTCATGGCCGCAACTTACGCCGTCAGACAATCTGAGTTTACCCCAGCTTCCCTCGATTCTGAGGCGATTGCTACAACCATAAATATTCCCATTGTATTCAGACAATAGTGAAAGCTTGGGTTGGCTGATTGAGGCAAAGACTGCTGTCCTGGAACTCAGCGAAAAAGGTGCCAGATGACGAGGTTTAAAGGTATTAAAATTGAGAAGGGAAAAGGGAAAGGTGAAAAGCACACGTCTCAATTTAATTTATGAATCCCGTTTCATGTAAAATCAAAACAGGATATAGCCTCAATTTCATGATAGCTGCTTCTGACTTTTCACTTCTCACTTTTCCCTTTTCACTCCGGCTTTTCTAAGAAAGCGCTTTTCTGTATCATAACCTCCTATCATTCAATATCTTAAACTGAATAACAAACGGAGGATTTGTGGCTAAAAATTCATCAGATAAAAAACGATCGTGGGCGGAACCGTATAAAATTAAAATGGTTGAGCCAGTTCGTATCACAACTCATGAAGAGCGGAAAAGGGCACTCGAAGAAGCCGGTTATAACACTTTTTTACTGAAATCAGACGATGTGTACATCGATCTTCTTACAGACAGCGGAACGTCGGCGATGAGCGATCGCCAGTGGGCCGGCATGATGATGGGCGATGAAGCGTACGCCGGAAGCCGGAATTTCTACCATCTCGAAGACACGGTGCGAAAGTATTACGGCTACAAGCACCTGGTACCCACTCACCAGGGACGTGCAGCCGAACATATGATCTCGCAGATTCTGATTTCCGAAGGCGATATTATCCCCGGTAATATGTACTTCACCACCACAAAGCTGCACCAGGAGCTGGCGGGCGGTACATTTGTGGATATCATTATTGATGAGGCGCATGATCCGGCAGATCTTCATCCATTTAAGGGAAATGTGGATCTGAATAAACTGGAAGAGCTGATCAAAAAACATGGAGCGGATAAGATTCCCTACGTATCGATCGCCACTACGGTGAACATGGCGGGCGGACAGCCAATTTCGCTGAAAAACCTGAAAGAGCTTCGTAAACTATGCGACAAACACGACATCATGATTGTGCACGACATGACCCGCGTGGCTGAGAACGCCTACATGATTCAGAAAAACGAAGAAGAGTACAAAGAGTGGTCTGTTCCTGATATTGTCCTCGAAATCTGTAATCAAACCGATGCCGCAACGATGAGTGCCAAAAAGGACGCGCTCGTAAACATCGGCGGATTTTTAGCGGTAAATGATGATGAGATTTATAACCAGGCCCGAAACATGGTGGTCGTCTATGAAGGATTGCACACCTACGGTGGAATGGCCGGGCGTGATATGGAAGCCCTGGCGATCGGCATCACCGAGTCGGTGAATTATGATCACATCCGGGCGAGAGTCGGCCAGGTTCAGTATCTCGGTGAAAAGCTAATCAAAGCCGGTGTCCCGGTTGTGAAACCGATCGGCACGCATGGTGTCTTTTTGGATGCAAAAGCGATTCTGCCGCATCTTTCGCAGGATCAACTACCTGCCCAGTCGCTCGCCGCCGCCCTCTATCTCGATTCCGGAGTTCGTGCGATGGAACGCGGTGTGGTATCAGCCGGACGCAACCCCAAAACAGGAGATCACAACTACCCCAAACTGGAGCTGGTCCGCCTGACCATCCCCCGTCGTGTCTACACCCAGGCGCATATGGATGTGGTTGCCGAATCAGTGGAGGCTGTATACGAAAACCGAAAATCAGTTACCGGGCTTACATTTGTTTACGAACCGGAATACCTGCGGTTTTTCCAGTCGCGGTTTGAAAGATTATAAACAAAGACCTGTAAGCGTCCACGCCTAAAGCGTGGTCCTGACAGCGTCTGAACAACGACTCCGTGCTAAATACCTGACAGCTTTCTCCGAATGAAATTTCCAACAGAAACTCTGCCGTAACTCACTGTACATTATTAGCATGCATTTGATTGAGTTGATTTTTAATGCAAATCGCAATACATTTCGTATTACATACTAATCAATCAGCCTTAGCCATGAAATCTGTACGACTCCCAAAAGAACTTGAAGATCAGCTCGAGGCTCTCTCTTCTAAAACGGATAAATCTCACTCGGTCATCATCAGAGAGGCACTGGTAGAGTATATCGCAAAAGAGAAGAACTTCAGCAAACCATATGAAACCGGGAAAGAGTTTTTCGGTAAACACGGCAGCGGGGATAGAGATCGATCTGTAACCTACAAATCCAGAATAAAAGAGAAAATCCGTGATAAACACTCTGATTGATGCCGGGCCCATCATTGCACTGTTCGACAAGAGCGATCAACATCATGAGCGGGTCCTTGGCTTCATGAAAGCCTTCGAAGGAAAGCTCGTCTCAACCTGGCCGGTGCTTTCGGAAGTTTGCTATATGCTGGATTTCAACCGGGAAACCCAGCTCGATTTTCTTGAATGGGTGGTTCAAGGTGGAATAGATGTTCATAACCTTGAACAGTGGCAGCTCAACAGAATCCGGCATAGAATTGAGACCTATTCCGACCTGCCGGCAGATCTGGCTGATTGCACTTTGATAGATGTTGCAGAAACTGAACGATTGAACGCAATCATTACACTTGATCGTGATTTCACAGTCTACAAACTGGAGAACGGTCAGTTTTTGGAGAATTTGCTAAACTAAATTTCCAGCTTCTTATTAGCTGAGTGCAAATCTCATGAACTTTAAATTCTACATCAGTACAAAAATCTAAACAGTTAAGTATCAATGTTTTTGCAGATCATTTGGTGAAGCCAACACTTCAGGACGACTAAACCAAAATACACAAGTTGCGGGCCAGGATGACAAACTCATTTGCTTATCAGGGAGCAGCGTTTTGAGAATTTAGTTTTTCTTTGCTACTGTTTAATAATTGCACCATATAATCCTATTTATTCGTAGTTAATATGAATCAAACGGACCCAGCGTTTTTCTGTCCCCTATTTTTTCGTGGTCATTTTCGAAGAATCTGTAAAAATAAAAGGTTTCATTTTTACAAACGAAATCAGTTACCGGGTGTTTGACTCATTATGGGTATGTACAGTCGCTCTCATTAAGCCTACTTACCTACAATTCTATTAATCTTTACAATTTATATATTAACCTCCAAATAACTTAATACATCCATATCGGTTGCATTTTCTAAAAAATCATAGAGATCAAACAAATCTAATTGACCTATATATGTTTTTATCAATCTCTGTGAATTTTCTAAGTTCTTAATATTTAGACCATTTAAATCTGAATTATAGGTCTCTCGAAAGATTAAAATCGTGGGGGTAGCTGAACTACCAGATACATATTTTATTGCACCAAGATTAAATGCACCTGCTCCGACCAAGATTTCATCATACTTACCAGATTTGCTTAAATAGCTGATAGCAATTTCACTTGAAATATCGAACGATATCCCTGTTGAAATAAATTTTATATCGTTATTATTTAATACTGTATAGAGCTTCTTTTTTACGCCATTTACCGCATTATTCGTTTTTGTATTATTTGAAAAATAACAATCTGAAGAACCAATAAAGACCAACCTAACATATTCACCTCCCGAAAGATCTACTGTTTGTGATAAATTTTCGTATTTATTGATATTTACGTTGTAACTGAACACAATACCGGTCACAAACATAGCAATGCTTCCAATAATAATTATTGCTAATTGAGAGTTTTCAGATTTCATTGCGTGTATATCGTTGTTTATTAACGTGTTATATATTTCAATTTCCCATCATTATTTACCATAATTCCCTGGTCTAAAACGTGCAAGACCCTACTATCACCCGGAGTTGTTTTTATATCATCACCTAACTTGTATAACTCTCTTCGCTCCACGTTATAAGCAAGATAAGTATACCACTCGTCACCAGTAAAAGTGACATTGACATGATCAAAACCTATATTTCTTCTTTCATATAATCTTAGAAATAACCACTCATCGTCCACTCTCGTGGTTAAATCGATTACAGTTTTATTTCCATAAATTAATCCGGCACTAAAACCGCTGTGTAAACTTTCTTTTGATTCATAAATCGGCTGAACAAAATTATCAATTTGAAATATATTTGTTAAGTCACCTCCCGCTTCATACTCATACAAATAAGGGAAAAAGTCGAATGCAATTAATATTAATGACTTATTCGAATATGTTTTAATCATACCCCCTGAAGATAATCTATTTCTTACTAATGGAGACCTGTCATCATATGCAGGGTGAAAAGAGTTGAGCACATCTCCTTGATAATTTAAAATATGAAATAAATTATGATCTGAATTCAGAGGATCAGAATCTTGTGGATTACCAAATGGTGATATACCTAATACATATATTTGATCCTCAGTAGCATCTATCGAGTAGTTGTTAAAATCAGTGTTGATTGTTTTTTCGTATACACAAAGATCCATACTACAATCAAAAATTGATAACTGAAAACCCTGCATTCCTACAAATGCTTTATCATTAAAAGTTGATAACTCCTCAGCGAAATATAGATCACCGGGACCTCTTCCTTGATCTGAAATTATTTCATAGGAATTAATTTCAATATCATACTGGATTAATCTATTGTTTGAGGGTTCAAGAATTAAAATTGATGAATCATTTATTGTTGAAATTTGTACTTTATCCGTAGTTAAAACAGACAAGTCATTCGTAATAAATCCTGAAGTGGTTTCATTATTTAGATATTGATGAATAATCAATAAACTTTTCGGCATATGATGGTTCAATCCACTCACTTCATTTAATTCGAGCATTATAGTCTCGTGGTCAGCGTACGCCATTTTTTCCTGCATTGGATGTAAGGAAATCATCTCTTTGCCATCCCCACCACATGAGATTACTAATGCAAGAAATAGACAAATAAAAATGTTTCTCTTAAACATGCTTAAATGGAAGATTTAGATACGAGCATACTGGTAATTAGTATACTCGCATTCGAGATTAAAATTAAGGTAATGGTTCCTCGGATGGCGGTGTTGCTGAAGTAGTGCAACCGTTCCCACTCCATGTACAATCGGTAGCATTCCAATTCCTATCACATTTGCCCAAAGTGTCTTCATTGCATACCCACCCATTTGCAGTCCAATCACCTGATGCAAGTGCAACATTTTTCCCAACCTCTAATCCAACAATTTAGAAAGTTGCCATTATAACCAAGGATAGGATGTACTTTAACTTTTTCTTCATAATTAACCTCATTTATTTTCTAATAATTTTATGAATTTTTATTCATCAAATTTTTTGATGAATGCTTCCCTTTAACTAATTGCAATTATTCGAAACTTACAAGAATAATCTGTTCTCAATTTGTGTAATACTCCCCATATTTGAGTACTTACTTCCGTATTTGAGTATTTTATGTTCAGTTTCCAGAACCGTTTAACCATATAATATCGAACTCAACGCTCTCATTCAGTAAGTCTAATTTTAATTTTGTGAAAGTTGTATTATAAAAAGATGATAAAAATCGAGATACATTTTTCGCTTTTTCAAAACCAACATCTACGGCTACGCAAAAACAATTTGCCTCTATACCATCTTTACGAATAAGTAGAACCACTTTTTCAAATTTCATTTCCCTAAGTATAGTTTTGGGAGTCTTTCCGTAAACCGACTTCATCGATTTGCTTAACCAACTGCGAGATACCTTGGCTTCGGCAGCCCAACTTTATACATCCTTTATTTCAGTAATTTTTTCTTCTAAAATCCGGATAGCGTATTTACACTTGTACTCTGTTAGTGAGCTCCTTTGTTTGTCTGTTTGTTGTTACTCTCTTCTTCACGCATAATAGTTATGTATGGTTTTTTGCAGGGATGATTAGTGGGAGATGATCAAATTTATCTAAGTTTTACAGAATAGTATTTCAAATTTCTTTTAATCATTTGTTTCTCTTTCGGAATGGATTTGAATAGATGAATGTCGAGTTTCGGTTTTAAAGTCATTAATAATCTTGATCGAACGAAGAATTACATCATAAATTAGTGTTTTAAAAAATATGATATAATTATTTTAAAAAAATTCAAACTAATATTTTTCTGAATCAGTCTGAGATAATTTGGTAAAGAAATATTCACAAGTATTGATCAATTCGTCAACAGATTTTATAACTTCTAAATAGTCAGAATTCGGCACACAAAGGAAGCCGATGCCAATCCGGCTGATTGCACTTTGATAGAGGTTGCAGAAACTGAACGATTGAACTCTATCATTACACTTGATCGTGATTTCACAGTCTACAAACTGTAGAACGGTCAGTTTTTAAAGAATTTGCTCGATTAAATTTTCGAGTTTTTGTTTAGATGATATATTTTTTTTGACCACTGATAAGATCGTTTAGATCATCCATTATTAATGACTTGAACCGAGTGTTGGGGAAGTGGATTGATGAATGAGCACGACGGCGTAAATCAAAACGCTTCACAATTAGGATACCGATACGCCGGTTTGATTCAAAAGTACACTGTTATGTCGAATGAAGGCCCGTTTTTCGGGCCGTAACGGAGACATCACCTTGTTCTTAGAACCATCTAAAACAACGGCTTTGAGTAATGATACTCCATAGCCAGAAGATCTCTCCGCTCTGGCCGAAAAGCACGGCCGCCGGTCGAGATGACAGGTGTTGAGGAGTGGTTTAGGCGCGGCGCAACACACTCATCATTTGAACAACGGAAATTGCAGCGCCGCTAATGGGTTAGTATTTAAATCCTTCACAATTTGGGTCACTCCAGCTCAATCACCATCGATCCATACCCCTCAATATTCAGATACTCCCCAATTTGAACTGTCTCACCGCTAATCACTTCGTACCCGGTGGAAACTCCATCAAGGAGTTCTGAAAAACGGGCGAGGTCAAGGTTCTGCTCCTCTCCGCTGGCATTCAAAACAACCATCACGGCTTCTTCGTCGTTATGTCGAAAATAAACGTAAACGTTATCCTCAGGGACAAAGTGAGTCAGCTGACCGTTATGGATCACATCTTTATCTTTCCGCCAATTGGCAAGGGTGGTCATAAATTCGTGCGCTTCCACAACGGGAAATCCGGTATCTTCTGCCAGCTGCTCCCGACCCTCAGGTGTAAACGCGTTGATTGGATCTTCCTCCCATCCGCCGGGAAAATCTTTACGCTTCAGACCGTCCGGGCCACCGCCGGTCATCAGGATTTCATCCCCGTAATAGAGCTGAGGGATGCCGCGGGTGGTCATAACAAAGGTATTTGCAATCTTAAACTTCCCGAAGTTCTCTCCAACTACACTAAAGATACGGTCCAGATCGTGGTTGCCGGGGAAGATGACGTTCAGGTTGGCATCCGGAAAAAGAAAATCCTGGCTGAGCGTAAAATAGAGCCGTGAGATTCCGCTTTCCCATCCCGGTTCTTCATTCAGCCCGGCTGCAATCGAGTTATACAACGGGAAATCTGTCACACTTGGCAGATAGCTTTCATAACCATCGGGGCTATCAAACCCAGTCTGCCAATAGGCTGTAGTTGGGCTGCTTGACATCCATGCTTCGCCCACCATGTTGAAATCAGGAAACTCTTCCAGCACCCTTCGCGACCATTCAGCCATGTACTCTTTGTATGGATAGGGATGTGTATCCATCCGGATGCCGTCAATCCCGGAATACTCAATCCACCAGAGCGTATTTTGAATCAGGTAGTTCGCCACCAGCTCATTTCGCTGGTCGAGGTCGGGCATATCCACCACAAACCATCCTTTTACGGTCGCGTTAAAATCGTATTCGGATGCGTAAGGGTCCATTACGGTGGAGGTTCGATAATTGGTGGTTCCTACCTCATCCAGATCATGCACCCAATCGGAGGTCGGCTGATCCTTGATGAACCAGTGCTCCAATCCAACATGATTGTGGATCATATCCATGATGACCTTCATTCCGCGATCGTGGGCTTTGTCAATCAGCTCAAGGTACTTTTCGTTGGTTCCAAACCGACGGTCGACTCTGTACATATCGGTAGCCGCGTAACCGTGGTAGGCACCGTACGCAGGTGGCATATCGTTTTCAAAAATCGGTGTAAACCAGACGGCGGTCATCCCAAGCTCATCCAGGTAGTCCAGGTTATCAATCACGCCCTGGATATCCCCGCCGTGCCGGGCATTTATATCATCACGGTCGACGCCCTCAAGCATTCCGTCAATTTCATCTATGGAGGGATCGCCGTTGGCAAACCGGTCGGGCATCAGCAGGTAGATCAGGTCTGTGGAATCGAAACCCTGGTTACGGTTGGTATCAGTGCTTCGCTCTTTTATTTCGTAATCAACAATGTGCGAATAATCCTCCCTTTCAAATTGGATCTGCACGGTTCCTGGTTCGGCATCTTCATGAATCCGAAGCGTGAGGAACTGGTAGTTGGGATTTTCAACGAGTGTTCTGCGTTCCAGCGTAACTCCGGGATAATCCACAGATGGTTTGGCAGACTGGATATTTTCGCCGTAAATCAGAACTTGAACATCCGGTTCGTGAAAACCGGTCCACCAGTTTTCCGGCTCAACCCGGTCGATTTGAATGGGCTGGGCATAAAGTGATACAGGTACAAATAGTAAAAGTAGTAGAAGGGATGGCAGGGTGTGATGTTTTCTTTTCACGATCTTATCCATTGAATTGAGTGTGACAACACCTGGTAAATCAGCTCCGGATTTATCTCTTCAGGCGATTCGGATGCGCGATAGTATAAAAATGTAAGCGCTTACTTTTTAATATAAAAAAAGTTCTGATCAGTTCAGAGTAAAGTCTGGAAAATGGAACCCATCATCTCATTAGATTCCGAAAAATCAGGTTAATTCCGCTCTCTCTACTTGTATAATGTGAAAAGATGTTCAAAAACATACCGGCTCATTTCGTTTCTAAAACGATGCATATCATACAATCCATCTGTATTGGTTACTGAAATTACGGCCGTGCCGGATTCAGGGTGGACATAGAACCAGGAATAATTGGACCACTGAGTGCCGGTGTGTCCTATGACTCGCATTCCATCAAACTCTTCCACAAAAAACGAAAGGCCGACGGATAATTTCACTCCATCATTCTCATCAACCGGGAGTTCAATCTCCCACAACTCCTCGAGTGATGAACGTTCAAGAACGGGGTGATCTGTATCTGAACGGCCCAGCAAAAAGTTCAGATATTTTATCATATCAGTCACGGGGGCATTCAACCCACCGTTGGATGTAGTGATTCCGGTATGAAAATCGAGGCCGCGGGGCTCGGGATTTCCGTTTTTAATCTGGTAGCTGTTTACCCGGTACGGCAAAAGATGCTCCGGTGTATGGTTAAAATAAGACCGGTTCATCCCAAGGGGATTCAGTATATGTTTGTGTACGTATGATTCCCAGGAATCGCCTGAACTCTGTTCAATAATTTTTCCCAGGAAAATAATGGCCGGGTTTGAATAGCTGTGGCGGCTGCCAGGTTCGAATTCTACTTTTGTGTACGGGAACATGGCCACAAGCTGGCTCCATTCTGTGGGTTCAAACGGGTGCCAGTCTTCATTACCACCCCACGGCCAGGTAGGGTTTCGCAACCCTGTTGAATGGTTCAGCGCCATTCGAATGGTCAGTTTCTCCATACTGCCATAGGGATTATGGATTTTAAAAAGTTCTGGAAGATAGTCGGTCAGGGGATCATCGAGCGAAAGCTTGTCCCGGTCCCTAAACTGCATAATTGCTATTGCGGTTAGAGTTTTTGTGATGGATGCCCAGTGAAAGATCGTATTTTCATCCACCTCTACTCTCTTTTGCAAATCAGCGTAGCCATTCAAACTGCTTTTTTTAGCCCCATTTTCATCTAAAAAAAGCAGGGCACCTCCCACCACCTCGTTTTCATTCATTTTTTGGGTGAAATGATCCTGAACCCGGCTCCAGGCTTCGTCTGTTTTTGGGGATTGACTGAATGTTTCCATAACAGTAAGAAGTGAAATGACCAGCAGCGTACCGGCTGCCCGTGTAAAATATGACATGTTTAATGTATTTTGATTTCAAACGGAATATGTAAAAATCAAAAAGATAAAACCAAGCAATTAAAACCCATCAAACATAAAAAATCCCGCCCGAAAATATCGGGGCGGGATTGATAAATTCAACCACTAAGTAAGTAAGTCAGATTACAAGATCTTATTTACCAGTTCAGCAGTTCGCGCTGAATAACCGGCTTCGTTATCGTACCATCCGATCACTTTCACAACATTGCCGTCAACTTTGGTCATCTTGCTGTCGAAAATGCAGGAGTGCGGGTTTCCGATAATATCGCTGGATACCAGCTCTTCTTCGCTGTACTCAAGAATACCTTTCATATCTCCTTTGGCAGCTTTCTTGAATGCGTCCAGAACGTCTGATTCCGAAACTTCTTTGTTGAGAACAACGGTGAAGTCGGTGAGTGATCCGTCTGGTACCGGCACGCGAACAGCGCCTCCGTCCAGCTTGCCATCGAGATGTGGAAGCACAAGACCAACTGCAGCAGCAGCGCCGGTTGTTGTCGGCACGATGTTGGCGGCAGCAGCGCGGGCTCTTCTCAGATCCTTGTGCGGTCCGTCAACAATCGCCTGATCTCCTGTGTAGGCGTGAATTGTAGTCATGAAGCCCTGCTTTACACCAAAAGCGTCATCGAGCACTTTCACCATCGGCGCAAGGCAGTTGGTTGTACAGCTGGCATTGGAAAAAACGGTGTTATTTTTATCAATTTCGTCATCATTTACGCCAAGCACGATTGTCTGAATATCGCCGCTTCCCGGAGCGGAAATAATGACTTTTTTAGCGCCTGCCTCGATGTGTTTTGAAGCTCCTTTATCATCCCGGAAAATACCAGTGGATTCAATGATAACCTCAGCTCCGCGCTCGCCCCATTTCAGATTTGCCGGATCTCTTTCAGATGTAATTCCAATTTTGGTTCCGTTGATGACCAAATTGTCTCCATCAGTGGAAACTTCACCGTCAAAGGTGCCGTGGACAGAATCATATTTAAACAGGTGAGCCAGAGTTTTGGCATCGGTAAGATCATTAATACCCACCACTTCAATTTCATCACTCTGATATTTGAGAACAGATCGCATCACAAGGCGGCCAATGCGTCCGAATCCATTAATTCCAACTTTTACTTTTGCCATAAAATAGTGCTCCTTTTCTAATTAAAATTAGCTGTAATACAGTAGTTTCTATATCTGATTTAAAATAACGGATTAACTTCTTTCAATCCATTATTAAACGTGTTTATTCTATAATAATCAATAATTTCCGCCTGAAAGCGCTTCTAATTTAGCACTAAATTTTCATATCCTATTTTGTGCATATATTCGGATAGATTTCGCTCAGTTTTTAAGTAAAATCAGCGGTCATCATCCTCATCATCGAGATCGATATCGTCTCCCAGGTCGTCATCACCAATCAATTCATCCACGCCCTCTTCGGAATCACCCGGCAGATCATCTTCGTCATCATCTTCATCGATTGCAGGACTTGGCGTAGGTTTTTTCACTGGAGCTTTGGCACCCGCTCTCTTCAGGCGTATTGCAATATCCAGGTTTTCATTATCGTTTGCGATATTGAGTGCCGTATCTCCGTTTTTATCTTTAGCAGCGACATTTGCCCCGTTATCAAGCAGTATATTCACCACCCTGTCGTGCCCTTCTCTTGCAGCAAGCATCAGGGCGGTTTGCCCCCAACGCTGCCGTGCGTTTACATCAGCCCCGGCTTCAATTAAAAGCTTAACTCCTTCAACATTTCCTTCCCGGGCAGCAACAATCAGCGCCATCTCCCCGATTGGGGTTCCCGAATCGAGAAGATACCTGAGAATTTCCGTGTTTTCTTGCTCAGCCGCACGACTAAGTGCGGTTCCGCCCATTCTTGTCTGTACACCAGGATCGGCTCCGTTTTCAATCAGGTACTGAACAACATCCAGATGGCCGTTTTCGGCTGCAAAAATAAGCGCGCTCGAACCGTTCTTGTGAGTTTCGTTAAGATCGGCACCTTCGAGATGCAGATTCTTTACGGTTTCGAGATTTCCATCTTTAGCGGCTTGTAATAAGGGAGATGACTCCATGATGGCAAAATATTTTGTTTAAAAGTGAGGTCTTTATTTTTCAGAAAAATTCTGACGGTATATCTCAAATAAATTGATCTTAATCAACCGGTATCTGTAAAACTGCAAAATTTCTGCAATCAAACTGCAGTATAATCAGAATGCCGGAAACTATCATAACCAACAGATCTACTTTCTGAGGCAGTCAAAAAAGGGCGGTCAAGAAGAATATTCATCATCAATTCCGTCATGCCAAGTCCCGTCGATAGCATCTACTGCCTGTAACAGGGATAAGATACCTTCCGGCGGGCGATGTATTGATGGATTCAAAAAATGAGCGTATCCATCCACATAAAAGATTCCATAATGGAAATTGCAGGATACTCCTCTTTCGGACAGCCTCGTTGTTTTGGAACCGGATTTTAGTGAATCAACTTTCGTTAAGTATGATATTTGTTTCGAATCCGCGGCCAAACTCCGCTCCGCTGATCCGTTTCCCGCCCGGAAGCTGAACTTCTTTCAATTCAATCGACCCATCCCCGGTTCCGGCAAGGAGTTTTTCATCTTCAAACTTCAACTCCCCCTGTTTCAATCCGGCTTCCTGGTCAATAGCTGATTGGTAAACATTCATTTTCTTACCTTTATAGGTGCACCATGCAACTGGGAAAGGATTCAGACCGCGAATCAGGTTATGAATTTCTTGTGCAGGTTTTGCAAAATCAATTCTGGTGTTCTCTTTAAACAGTTTTGGGGCAGGGGTGGCTTTACTATGATCCTGAGCGTACGTCTCAAACTCGCCTTCTGCAATCAGGTTGGCGGACTGGACAATCAAATCTGCACCGTTTTGCATCAGTTTATTGTAGACATCCCCGGTGGTATCATTTTCGGAGATAACAACCCGGCTCTGCTTTAGAATTTCTCCGGTATCCACCTGCTGATCGAGGAAAAACACCGTACAGCCGGTCTCTTTTTCTCCATTGATCACCGCCCAGTGAATCGGTGCGGCGCCACGGTATGCCGGCAACAGCGAAGCGTGAAGATTAATAGATCCGATTGCGGGGATTTCCAGGAGGCGTTTCGGGAGTATCTTAAATGCAACCACCACAAAAAGATCGGGTTTGAGTGTTCGAAGGTCATCAGCGAGCTTCTCACTCTTCATATCATCGGCGTCGAGTGTTGGCAGGCCGAGCTCCTGTGCCCTTTTTTTGACAGCCGTTGGTTCGGGATCTCCCCTTCGGCGACGGCGCTTATCGCTTCCGCTAACCACGGTTAGAATATTATGACTCGATTTATGAAGCGCCTCAAGAGAAGGAACTGCGAAATCCGGCGATCCCATAAATATAATTCGCAATGGTTTCATCAACTACGCTTTGCTCATTTTCGAAACCAGAGGGTACTCCGTGGGCATCTCTCCGTTCTCTATTTTTTTTAACGCTGAGCGATGCAGGCGGGTTCGAAAACCACTCAGATAATCCAGGAACAGTACACCATCAAGATGGTCAAACTCATGCTGAATGATCCGTGACACCCATCCGCCAAAATCTTCCGTGTGCGACTCAAAATCACGGTCAAGATATTGAACTTTGATATCAACCGGACGTTTTACATCATCGCGAACGTCGGGAATGCTCAGGCACCCCTCTTCCATTTTCACTTTCTCCGGTGAAGTTTCAAGTATAACCGGGTTTATAAATACTTTTGGTCCGCGATCCGGCTCATCAAGTTCTTCGGTGATCACATCAGCATCCATTACAAAAAGCCGGTGAAGGAGTCCTACCTGAGGAGCGGCAAGCCCTACCCCGTTCGAATTGTACATCGTTTCAAACATATCACTGATCAGCTGCTGAAGCTCATCGCTGTTTTCTTGCAATTCTTTGGTTTTCTGGCGCAGCAGGGGGTCGTTGTAGGTAACGATTGGTAAAATCGACATATATCAGATATTCGGGTTTGAGTCTAAAAATTCCTGTAAAAGATAAGCAGCAGCTGCCTGATCCACACGTCCTTTTTCTTCCCTTTTCTTTTTTGGAACACCCGACTCGACCAGAATTTTGCGGGCTTTGCGTGAGGAATACCGTTCATCTTCCCGATGAATTTTGATATCCGGAAACTTCCTGCCCAGTTCCTTAATATACTCCTTCACCAATTCAGTGGAGTGTGTGGGGTCACCCTGGGGCGTGAGCGGCCAACCGACAACGATGCCTTCAATCGGTCCTTCCGACTCAACCTGCCGCCGCACCTCCTGAAAGCTCTCTTCTGGAGAAAAGGTACCGACAGGTGATGCAAAAGATTTAAACAGGTCAGATCTGGCAATTCCAACCCGTTTGCTGCCTACATCAATTCCAAGATATCTACCGTATGCGGCAGTCATTTAGTCATTGCTGCTCTCAAGTTCTTCGAGAGGAGTTTTCAGGAATTTCTTCAACCGTTTACTCGGCTTAAAATGAGTTTTTCTGTGAGCAGGCACATAGATTTCCTCATTGGTTTTCGGATTTCTGGCCCGGGGTTTAGCCTTGGTTTCTTTTACCTCAAAGACTCCAAAATCCCGTAACTCAATCCTGCATGTTGGATCTGCATCCATCATCTTTCCTCTTAGTGCGCCAATTACAGTATCTACCCATGGCTCGGCCTGATTTAAAGGCACATCCATTTCGTCTGCTACAGCTCGTACGATATCACGCTTTGTGTATGTCACCATCTTAATTTATTTAATTTTAAAACAAATACCTTTCTAACCTAAGCACTTTAAAAATAAAGACTTCGCATTAGAAAATTTATTAAATTTTTTTGATTAGGCTTATAGCCAACGTAAGAATTGTGTTATTCGTACCGCATTACATTTTTAACACCTTCAACCCTCTCCAGACGCTGTATAACACGTTCCAGATGATCCAGATCATTAATATAGACGGCAAGTATACCTTCAAACATACCACCTTCACTGCTTACGTTAATGCTTTTCATATTCGTTTGCAGAGATTTTGAGAGTATTTCAGTGAGATCATTCACCAAACCAACCCTGTCTTCACCAATCACTTTCACCCCTCCGAGGAATTGTGTATCGATATTCTTAGACCAGGATACATCAACAATTCGTTCCCCGTCGGTATTCATCAGGTGGTGCGCATTTTTACAGTTCGAGCGGTGAATTTTCACATCCCCGTTCCGGCTGATAAACCCGATCACCTGGTCGCCCGGAATTGGATTGCAGCAATTTGCATATGAGTATTTAACATTACTCAATTCGCCTTCAACCAGCAGTGCTTTATCTTCGCCGACTGATCGGGCTGTTGAAATGTATTCTTCCTGGATCTCTTCTTCAGAGAGCTCTTTATCTTCCGGGTACTCTTTTTCGATCCGGCCTTTACTCTTATACTCTTTTACCTTTTCAAACGGTTTTCCAACGTCAAACGCACCGCTTCCGATCTCATAGAACATATCCTGGGTGGTATCAAACCCAAAAATTTTAGCAACTTTCGTGAGTTCCTGGTCAGTGATTTCAACTTTCCCTTTTTTCGCCCGTTTATCCCAGAGCTCACGACCTTTGTTTGCAACTTTTCGCTCTTTCTGTTTGATGAACTGCCGCAGCCTCGCTTTGGCCTTGTGGGTAACTACATCTTCCATCCAGTCTGGGTTGAGGTTGATCTTGTTCCCCGTGATGATCTCAACCTGGTCACCAATCTTCAGTTTTTGACGAAGCGGAACCATTTTTCCGTTCACTTTCGAAGCGATAGCCCGTTCCCCGATCTCGCTGTGAATCTCAAATGCAAAATCGATGCAGGACGCCCCTTTCGGCAATGTTTTCAGTTCCCCATCCGGGGTAAATACATAAATCTCATCCTGGTAGAGATTCAGCTGGAAATCTTTGACAAATTCCGTTGCCGCATCCGGACGCGGGTTGTCGAGTACATCGCGGACCCACGTCACGAATTTATCAAGCTCACTGCTGCCCCTTTCTTCTCCCTCTTTATATTTCCAGTGAGCGGCAAGGCCGTGTTCGGCAATATCATCCATCTTTCGGGTACGAATCTGCACTTCAACCTTTCGCCCTTTTTTGGTGATCACCGTAGTGTGCAGTGATTGATATCCGTTCGCTTTCGGGACGGAGATAAAGTCTCTGAAACGTTTGGGAATCGGAGTGTACCAGTCGGTAATAATGGAGTAGACGCGCCAGCAATCTTCTTTGGAATGCGGACTCTCAAGAATAACACGAATCGCAAACAGATCGTAGATCTCTTCAAACGGTTTCTGCTGATTCTGCATTTTCCGATAGATAGAGTAGATATGTTTCGGCCGCCCTTTGATTTCGAAATTGAAATTAAAGTTTGAAAGCTCTTCCCGGATCGGCTTCATAAACTCTTCAATGAACTCCTCTCGCGCTTCTTTCTTCTCTTTTAGTTTGCGCGCGATAAATTTGTAGGAATTTGGGTCGATCACTTTAAAACAGAGATCTTCAAACTCATTTTTCATTTTGAACAGACCAAAACGATGGGCAAGCGGCGCATAGAGCTCCATCGTCTCCGTTGCCTTTTTGAACTGTTTTTGCCGGGGCAGGTGGCTGATCGTCCGCATGTTGTGCAGCCGATCAGCAAATTTAATCAGTACCACACGAATATCTTCTGCCATTGAGAGCAGAAGTTTCATAAAGGTTTCAGCCTGTTTTGAATCGCGATTTTCAAAAACACCGGTAATTTTTGTAACACCGTCGATCAGGTGCCCCACCACATCACCAAAAACTTCACGTATATCCTGCAGTTTGATCGAGGTATCTTCAACCGTATCGTGGAGAAGTGCAGCTGCAACCGATTCGTCATCTATCGTAAATTCTGCTGCCATAATTTTGGCAACCTCAACGGGATGAAGGTAGTAAGGTTCGCCTGATGCACGTTTAACATCTTTATGAGAATGGTAGCAGAGTTTAAACGCACGGGTAATCAGCTCATCATCCGTTTCATCGAGATGGGTGTGGCACAGCTTCAGAAGTTCATGGAGCGTACTTTGCTCAAGCTTGCCCAGCTCAAGCTTCTCAATTACATCGCTGATATCAGTGTCAACATTAGCCATTCTTGGTATTCTGTTTATGTCTTTCCGGATTAACGGATTTCCTGAGCAAATCGTTTTCGATCTTCATTGTGCAAAATCGTACGGCTTACCATCTATTATCGGTGTAAACGATGCTATGGTAAACATTTAAATTAAAAAAGGCGACCAAATTTTATTTGACCGCCTATCAACAAGATTCATTTATGTGATCAGAAACGCAAGGAAACCCCAAGCGCCAGCCTGTTGATGTTATCGAGGTTCACATCCTCCCGCCCGGAAACCTGAGAAAACCGGTATTCAATGAACGGGCTCACCATCGGAATAATCGATACACGCGCACCGACAAATGCGTTCCAGTAAAAATCGGTAGTATCAAATTCCTCTCTCACATCAAATGATGACTCACTGATATTTTCAGAATATTCCAGGCTCGAGTTATCCCAGCCAATTCCAAGCCCAACATAAGGACTCACAAGACCTACAGAGACTTCTCCTGTTCCGGCAAAACCAAAATCAAGAGATTCAAAATCTCTTTCAATGGTAGCACCGCTTGTAGTTAGCGAATTGGTTTCATTAAAATAACTGAAGTGAGCCCGTATACCGAGATCTACAATTGGTACAGATGAAAGGACCGATCGTTCCAGCCGGACACCAAATCCATTGGTGGGATCTTCATCCCTTACTTCATACGAGGCTCCGATCGACCATTGTGCGTCTGCCGTATCGGTTAAAAAAAGGGGTAAAAACAGAATTCCGGAGAATAGAACAAATAGTGTGCGTTTCATGATATTCATTTGCATTGAAGTTTTTTTTATTTGCCCTTAAAAGTAAGGGTTTATGCGCCAAAGGTTTAGAAAAAATCTTAGTTTTTCGATTTCGTGAAATTTCTGATTTTATCCACGCTTTGGTCCATTACAAACTTCGGTATCGGTGCAAATGTTGCATAAAGAGGTAAAGTTGCTACGCCAAGGGCTCCGGCATCCAGACCAGCTGTTGATTTTCGGATGTCGGGATTCCCGAGTTTACCGGCAATTCTCAATTCAGGCAGTTTTTCAGATATGATTTCCAGTAGATCTACAAGGATTATTTCGGGTAGCCGTCCTCCTATAAAAATAACCTCCGGATCGATCAGGTATTCAATGGAGAGCAGAACCGGCAGGAGTTGTTCCGCCGCGAGTTCAAACCATTGTATGATCGTTTGATTCCCGGCTTCATAGAGGTTTTTAAGGTCGTCGAGCGACTGAATATCAATCCCTTCTTTTTCAAGTTTTTCATACAGAAGTGCAAGGTTATAATACTCCCCAAGGTGTGGTTTATAATCCTTCCCGTTTTCAATGCCATTACGATCGATCGGGTAATACCCGATTTCGCCGGCATTTCCCGTAAAACCAGAATGGAGCTGGCCGTTAATAAAAAGCCCGCCGCCAAGTCCCGCACCGATATAAATATAAAAAAAGTTGTTGATATGTTTCCCGGCACCGTACCACCGCTCCCCAATCGCTGCAGCGGATGCATTATTTTCGAGATATACGGGAAGTTCGAGTTTCTCCTGCAACATTTTCACAACCGGAACATTATCCCACCCGGGCAGAAATTGCGGATTAACAACACTTTTAAGAATCGTCCCTTCACTGATTACCATCGGGCCGGGCAAACCCACGCCAACACCCCAGATCTTTTCCCTGGCAACTCCTTCTTTCTCCAATAACTCATTTACAATTTCCTCCATCATTGCCATCCCCTCATCTGATTTTGGAAATTTCAGATTTCGCACGGTACGCTGACGCATATTACCATCCAGATCTATCAAAACTCCCGTGAGGTGATCTTTATCAAGATCCAGGCCGATCGAGAATGCCGCATCTTTATTCAGGCTCAGCAATATAGATGGTGCTCCGCGCCCCTCCTGCACACGGTCTCCCTCCACAATCAGGTTACCCTTCATTAGCTTTTTTGTGATATTGGTAACCGTCTGTGCCGTAAGCCGTGTTCGCTTTGCCACTTCTCCGCGGCTGACCGGGCCATATAACCGGATCGCCTCGATAACAATCCGAATATTGAATGAGTTTGCATACTGTAAATTGGTTCCCTGGAGCATATCTATTTACACCTGATTCATTTTTCGTTTCTGCCCATGCTGCTATCTTCAGCAGTTTTCATGAACTGAATTAGTTAATGCCGACATTCGATTCTGTTTCTAAACATTGTAATCCGGTCTACCCAGTCAGCCAACTCAGATCAGAAGAGCACATAGGCAAAAAGGATAATCTTATAAAATATTAAATCCCGCCCCCAATCTGAAGTCGCACACCCTATTAAGTGTACAAATGACACAAAAACAGCCAACAAACTGCTCTCTGCACAGTTTAAGGTCAAAACATTTTAATCAATCAATTTGATTTATTACATAATATCTTATAATATAATATTTGAATCAACATGAAAACGCTTTTTCCTAAAACTGCCGCGCTAAAACGCCAAATTCAAAGATCCGATGTCATATGAGAAAACTTCTACTATCTTTTGTGATTGTACTCTCTTCTTCCATGAATTTCCTTTTGGCTCAGTCCATCGACCGGGTTTCGATTGGAGGTGAACAAAAATTTGCGAGTGGCGGCAATATTGCCTGGGTGAATTTTGCCCGGGATATCGGGCCCGGTGAAACCCGTCTCGATCTGTTTGAAGAGATATTCCGTGAAGTGAATGAAAACGGCGGTAATATGATGCGGATCTGGCTTCATACAAACGGAACCAACACACCGCAGTTCAACGGAATGGATGTTTCAGGGCCCGGAGAAGGTGCAATCGAGGACCTGCGTGACATTCTTGATCTCGCTTACTTCTACGACGTTAGCCTGATGCTCTGCCTCTGGAGTTTCGATATGCTTCAGGCGGGACAGATGAACGATCAACAGCTCGAGAGAAACAGGGGGCTTCTTACCGATAACGACAGACTGCAAACCTATATCGACAACTCTCTTATCCCGATGGTTGACTCCCTCCACGGGCATCCCGCTATTTCCAGCTGGGAGATTTTCAATGAGCCGGAAGGGATGAGCACACAATTTGGCTGGACGCCATCACGCGTCGATATGTCCGACATCCAAAATTTCGTCAACCGTACAGCCGGAGCGATCAAACGAACCGCACCCGATGCTTTTGTTACCAATGGTTCCTGGAATATTCGTGCGTCAAGCGACATCGGCTCCTGGACCAACTACTACCGTGATGATCGACTGATTGCGGCCGGCGGTGATGAGGACGGTGTACTCGATTTTTATGGAATTCACTACTACAAACATTTCCCGCAGTCGCAATCCCCCTTTCACAACGATGCATCTCACTGGGAGCTTGATAAGCCGATTGTAGTGGGCGAATTTTACATGAGTGACCCCCGGCGTGATGGCGATGCAGACAGTATGTATGGCGTACACTGGTCTGATCTATTCGAAGAACTCTACGATCGCGGCTATGCTGGTGCACTCGGGTGGCAGTGGTTCGACTGGTGGGCCGAACGGACCGATATGGAGGGCGTTGACGGTACTCTCAGCTGGCCGCGAATGCTCGAGAACATGAATACCATGCGCGATCTCTACCCTGATGATATCCTCATTTCTTTTGATGGGATCCGCATGATATTTAACGCTTTTCCGGAGGGAATTGAAGAGGGCGGCAGCAGCACACTTTCCTGGGAGGTACGCGGTGCAGAAAGTGTAACGCTGAACGGAGATCCGGTTCAGCCGATCGATTCACTTGTAGCATCACCGGAAGTAACAACTGAATACACGCTGATCGCAACGGATGAGCATGGTGAAACTGAAGCGAAAACTGTTACCATTACCGTTCTTGATCCCGAAGCGGTAAACCGTGCTTTCCAGAAACCCGCCTCGGCATCCAGTATTGAAAACAACCAGCACCTGGCAGACTATGCAACTGATGGAGATTATTCCACCCGGTGGAGCAGCCTTTATCAGGATAATGAATGGCTGATGGTAGACTTACAGGTATCTTACGATATCCATAATATCAAACTCTATTGGGAAGCAGCACATGCCGCCTCTTACACTATCGATGTATCATTCGATGGATTTAACTGGCAGACCATTTTTGAGGAAAACAACAGCGACGGAGGGCTCGACTCTCTTTTTTTTGAGCAGCCCGCTCCGGCCCGTTTTGTACGGATGAACGGAGTGGAGCGGGCAACGGAATGGGGATTCTCACTGTACGAACTTGAAGTATACGGACTCGAATCAGAACATCAGCCCCCGCAAATTGCAATCTCCTCACCTCTTGAAGAGGACTACCTTGAAGCCGGCTTAGTAACACAACTAACGGCTGACCTCCAGCCCGGCACATCCGATGAAATCTCTGTTGCTTTTTATATCAATGATGAACTGTTTGATACGGTTACCGAACCTCCCTTCACCACCGAGTGGACTCCATCTGAGGATGGAATCGCATCACTGCATGCCGTTGCTACTGATGAGCAGTTTAACATCCGATCTGAATCGGTTGAACTCACGATAAGTCCGGAATCGGAGTTTATTTTACTGGAAGCAGAGAATAGTACTTTGGCAGGTGATACAGAAATAATGTCCCACAGCGAGGCGAGCAGCGGAGAATTTGTTCGGCTTGAAGCGGACGGGTCCCTCACCTGGAGTGATATTGAAGTAAATGAAAATGGTAATTACCGTCTTGAGATCGGGTTTCGCCTGCCATTTGAATCGCCAAAAAGCCAGGTTCTTTTTGTGAATGATAGCGAAATCGGAGAAATCGAGTTTGCGGGACAGGAGAATGCCTGGCTTACAGAAGACATGAATATCAACCTTGAAAGCGGCCTGAACACTATCCGGATCGAAAGCAGCTGGGGCTACATGGATTTTGATTACATCGAAATTCGCGGTCAGAATTTGCTCACCAGTGCGGGCAACAACGAAGAACTCGCGGCAGAATATCACCTTGGTCAGAACTACCCCAACCCGTTCAACCCCTCCACCGTCATACCATTTTCAATCGCCAACCCATCACACGTGCAGCTTGATGTTTTTGACATCGTTGGGCGCAGAGTTGCCACCCTTCTGAATGAGCCGCTTTCATCAGGTTCGCATGAAGTCCGGTTTGATGCGGGAAGCTTTTCAAGCGGTGTCTACTTTTTCCGAATTCAAGCGGGCAGTTTTACCAAGGTGAACCGTATGGTTTTGTTGAAGTAGATTGTTGGTGAAGGGGAAAAGTGAAAGCTGAAAAGCTGGAGCGAAGCGACAGTGCCGAACCATCGGTGGTGAAAAGCTGGAGCCACAGTCCCGAACCATTGAAGTGAAAAAATGAGATGACATTCCCCACCAAAGTTTCGGTACCAAGTGTGGTTCGAGGGGAGATCACAATCATCGTTCATATGATAGTGCGAGGGGTGTCCTGATAAACTCTGGTACAATCACGAATAATACTTGCTAACTCCCTATTCAAAAAATCGAAACCAAGAAACATTCAATACCAATAACTTAATAACTACACCATCCAGCCCAATGAAACAGATTACACTGCTGCTTTTCTTATTTCTTCTTTCATCCTGTGCAATGGAAGGCGAAGCGCCATTAACCACATTCACGCCGACAGATCACAACGCTACTGAAGAAACCCGCACCCTGTTTACAAGCCTCGATGCGATCCGTCATCAGCATGTTCTGTTTGGGCACCAGGATGATCTTGCCTACGGCTACAGCTGGATCAATGAGCCGGGCCGTTCGGATGTGCTGGAAACTGCCGGATCCTACCCTGCCGTATATGGCTGGGAACTGGGCGACCTGGAGTATGGTAACCAGGAAAATCTGGACGGGGTGAACTTTGAAAATATGAAGCAGTGGATTAAAGAGGGATACAGCCGGGGCGGTGTCATTACAATCGGTTGGCACATGAACAACCCCGTTACCGGCGGCGATGCGTGGGATACTGAAGGAGATGCTGTTCCAACTATTCTGCCCGGCGGTGAAAACCACGAAATGTTTAAAGGGTGGCTCGACACGTTTGCCGACTTCTTGAATGACCTTACCGTGACAGCTGAGAACGGAGAGTCTCATCCTGTGCCGATCCTGTTCCGCCCTTTTCACGAACACAACGGTAGCTGGTTCTGGTGGGGACAAGATCTGACCACAACCGAAGATTTTGTCGCACTTTGGAGATTTACTGTAGAGTATCTCCGGGATGAAAAAGGACTAAACAACCTGCTCTACAGCTACTCCCCTGATGTTTTTGATTCAAAAGAAGCGTACCTGGAGCGGTACCCGGGAGATGATTACGTCGATATTTTTGGGTACGACGACTACCACAGCATTCGCTCAGCGGATACGCAGGAGACATTTATTAACCGACTTGAGATGCTGGTGGAAATGGCTGAAGAGCGAAACAAAATTCCCGCGATGACCGAAACCGGCTATGAAGCGATACCGGACCCCGACTGGTGGACCGAAACGCTGCTTGCCGGTATCAACGCAAATGAAACCACCCGGAGAATTGCGTACGTGCTGGTCTGGAGAAACGCCAACCACGAGCATGACCGTCCCGATCACTACTACGCACCATATTCGGGCCATCCGAGCGAGGGAAATTTCCGAGAGTTCCGCGAGCATGATCTGATTCTGTTTGAAGATGATCTGCCCAATCTCTATTCATTGGAGATGGAGCGTTGAGAGTGAGGAGGCAAAGATGAAAAGAATTCTCCCATGGAAGAGAGCTCTCCTTCATCGTCCAAATGATGGTGCGAGGGGTGTTTTTGAAGTTTAGATATTTTTGCAACCCTCCAAGGGTTTCAAACCCTTGGAGGGTTATAAATAGTCCAACGAGAATATCACCGCCCAAAATCATCTTCAACCCGCACAATATCCTCTTCATCGGAAGGATTTTCCGGATCGGTGTGATTCCAGATGTCTAACATAAGTAAAATGCTTAGTTATACAGATTTATGAGTGAATGATTTTGTTAATATTCTCGAAGACTTCAAACCCTCAACTACTTTTATTTCACTTCCTTTCCTTCTATATTTAAATATGATTACTAATAAAGATATAGAAAAGATGAGCACTTCTGAGCGCTTAAAGGCGATCGAGATGATTTGGGAGACGATCTCCACACCATCTGACTCTGTTCATTCACCGGCCTGGCATAAGGAGATTCTGAAGTCAAGAGAAGATAAAGTGTCCTCAGGCAATGCAACTTTTCTTAACATGGACGAAGTAAGAGAACGTCTGAAAAAAAAGTCAGATGAAAAAAGTCATCATTCTTGAGGAAGCAGCCCGGGATTTGGAAGAGGCTTTTGACTTTTACGAAAATCAGGAAACTGGTGCGGGTAATTATTTTACTTCAAATATTCTACTCGATATTGAAAAGCTTACCACGACATCCGGTATTCACCCATCAGAATTTGGATTTTTAAGAAAACTTTCTCAAAAATTTCCGTTCGCGATTTACTATAGAACAAATCAGACTTCTGTAAAGATCTATGCTATTCTGGACCTTCGAAAAAATCCAAGTTGGGTAAGAGATGAACTTAAGGATAGATAATCATCACATCAATCTCTTCAAAGATTTCGTTAATTTTTGGTGCTTTACCGCCCAAAATCATCTTCTACCCGCACGATATCCTCTTCATCGGATGGATTTTCCGGATCGGTATGTTTCCAGATTTCAGCCAGTACGCCCCATTGTTCTAGCCCTACTAAACGATGGCGTTCGCCCTGCTGCAGGCTGACGGACTCTCCCAGTTCAAGCTTTTTAACCGGGGTTTGTTCATCCGTATCACTCACAACCACACCGGCCTCTCCGCCAATCACCCGCCAGATTTCCGCACGCCGGTGATGGTACTGCCACGACAGCCGCTTTCCGGGTGCCACCAGCAGAATTTTCGGGCTTAGTTTATCAAATCCCTTAAAATCTTCTACGCTCAGCCCTGGAAAAAACGTCTGAATAAACGATTCAGCCCGCCCCTCTTCGATCACCAGGAAACCGCCCCAGGGGCGTTCGCTGTCTTTGTCAACGATTGTAAAGCCTTTGCCTTCAATAAATTGCTCAACGGTACTGAATACGTCTTTTTCGGAAAAGTCTTGCGGGATGTTGATCATTGAGTTTGGTTGTTTAGTTGAATTGTGAAACAGAGATAGTGTCTATTTAAAAATTTTAAGGGATATATTACTAAGACATCAAGCAACTTAACAATATCCAATCATTTGGGCTAACTTCTCTTTCCCAAAATAAACAGTGCCACTTGTGGTTCGGGAGGAGGCATAGTTTGGCTCAAAAGATCCGGACACAATCTGGTTTCACGGAACCCACCCCAGCGAAATTGCTGTACGCGGTTCTTGCTATCCCCTCCGCGGATGGGAGGGTTAAATACGAATAGAGATCGAAAAAGTTGGGTAAAAAACTCTCCTCCCCGGAGGAGATAGCCTTCAAAGCGTCTGCCGAAGGCAGGATAGCGACAAGGCAGAGGTGGGTGTTGTGGTACTTGGAACCAGGAAGTTACCCTTGAATTTATTCATGGACCCGTCAACACACCCCTGAAAGCCGAAAGACACGCTGCGCATGCTTTCGGCATTCGGTCCCCTCTAAAGATGGGAATTTTATCGAACTCACTTAACCAGCGTCATCATCCGAACCTGCACCTGTTGATTTACGGTAATCCTGTACAAGTAAACCCCGCTTGCCAGGTTCGATGCATCAAACTCCGCGCTGTGTGTACCGGCCGATTGAGTACCATCTACCAATATTGCCACCTGACGACCGGTGATGTCAAAGACTTCAAGACGCACCTGGCTGCTTTGTGGCAGCTGGTAGTTTATAATGGTTGTTGGATTAAATGGATTCGGAAAATTCTGTGACAACTCTACTGAAACAGGTCGTTCCGAAATCGGTTTCTCTTCATTGCTTGTTTCCACGGCGCCGGACCGATAATAATCCACCCCACCGCTTACATATGTCAGGGCCGCATTCCAGTTGATCGCCACTTCGTTGGTGGAGTAGCTGCACCATGAATCGAGGTAAGACTTTGCCGGCAAGTTTGATGGATAGCTGCAATTATCCTGCTGGCCGTCGTGCGGGCCGCCCACCACCATTCCCGGTACCGGATCGGTGTTGTTATCGGCGGACGATTGCCGGTGATGCGGGTCCATAGGTGTTCGGCTTCCGTATCCCGTTACAAAAGAGTACCCGGTCGCGTTCCGGCCCAGGATGTAATCCAGATTAGACTGTGCTGCATCGAGATAAGATTCATCCATCGTAAGTCTGTACGCCTGGATCAGCAGAACGGAGTGATTCAGCGCCATCGCGTTGCTTCCCCATAAAAAATGCCACGATTCCTGGCCCATGCTTATTCGGTAAGCTGACGATTCATATTCGCTTCTCAACTGGCCGGCCTGGTGCGTAATCCGTCCGGTTATGATTTCCGGGTTGGCCGCATTGGTCAGGTCCTCCAGATGGTGAGCCAGTGAAATCCAGGCAAGCGGGCGCACATACTGCCATGAGGGAAATCCCACATACGTTTGGGATTCATCAAATGCATCCCAGTAGGCATCATCCCCGGTTGTGATGTAGAGCTCTGCAGCCGCCCAGTCGAACTCATCACCCAGGTTATTGTCACCATATTCACCGGTGTAGATGTCATTCGGCTGCTGATAGATCACGTTCGGATTCTCATTTGCCCACTGCCACGCATATTCTGCAGCTTCGAGTGCTTCCGCAGAAAATTCCGGGTCATACGGCTGATACACCCTTGAAGCCACCGCCATCACGGCAGCAAAATTGAGCGTGGCAGCGGTCGATTTCATCACCACATAGCGGTTGGCACTCGCCTGGTGCGGCATCACTTGCCCAGAAAAGTTTTTGGTCGTCAGTTTGTGATATACACCGCCGTCGTTCGGATCCTGCATGGTGATCATCCAGTCGAGATTCCAGCGGATCTCATCCAGCAGGTCGGGCTGCCCGCTGCCGGACTCCGGAATGTTGAGCGTCAGCAGATCATAATACTCAGGAAAATGTTCATAGGCCGCCATCATCGTGTATGTACTGATGCCGGAATTGACGATATATTTGTTAAAATCGCCCGCATCATACCATCCCTTTGGAGATGAAAACGTGTACCCTTCCGGGCGTTCATCCGTTGCAGCCGAAGAGTGCACAATAATCTCCTCATCCGGGTGACCCATCGGCCGCGCCCACGGACCGGCAAATTCCTCTTCCAGCGCCGTGGATGCCCGGTTAAAGTAGTAGTATTTCACTGCTGCCGCCGCAACCGGCAGGTGAACATTATCAGAAACCTGAAACGGCCAGGAATCATCGAGTCCCTCTACTGACACACGGTACGTGCCCGGACTCGCAAGCGAACTGAAATCGGCCACCACAACTGTCTCTTCCGAGTAGGACCAAGTATCGGGTGAGGATGATTCACCCTCAAAAACCACCACACCCGATTCATCCTCAATCACAGCAAACGAAACGGCCTGATCTGAAAGAATGATTGCAACCTTTTCCCCATCCGGATAAAAACCAACCTGGTTTAGTCTGATGTCTTCCTGGGCGATAGCGGTTGCGGCCCAAAGTATCGTGCAAAAAAGTAGTATCCATTTTTTCATCGTATCGGGTTTTAGTTGTGGTATTATTGAATTCCAATGGCAGAATCAGCCAATCTATATCTAAAGGGTATAAAAAATCTATCCATTCAGAGCGACTATTTGTATTTCACCGCAGTGGCGCAAAGTCGCGGGATGTGATTTTACAGCTTACATTTTTTAGTTTCCTGCGTGCTTCTCGCAGTCCTGATTTACCAGGGACTTTTCCTTGCTCATCGAAGCCTTGGCGCAGATGAGACTTCTCACTTTTCACTTTTCACTTTTCACTTTTCACTTTTCTCACTTCCACATCAACTGAATCCATATGAGCCGGCGTGAACCGTTCCATTAAAACCAGGCAGGCTCTTGTGTTGTGATAGGGACATTTCCAGGGGCCGATTTTGTCTTCTTTTTCGTACGGAACTCCGTCTGCACTCACACGAAAGAACCATTCTCCATTTTTTTTATCCCTGATATGATCCTGGATAAACTGCCAAAGCCCGGCAGCGGCATCCAGGTAATCGTCTTCACCCGTGAGCTCATGGATATACAAAAATCCGACTATAGCTTCAGCCTGCACCCACCAGTGAAAATCTCGATCTTTTTGTCTGCCTCCATTCCCGGTGTAGTACATGCCGCCATTCGATCGGTCCACTCCCTCATCGAGTGTGGCGCGGCCTATTTTCCAGGCTTCATCACGCGTTCGCTCAATGAGTTTATCATCCCCGAGGGTTTCAGCGGCATCAATTAACAACCAGGCTGCTTCGATATCGTGGCCGTAGGAATAGGTTTTGGATTTTGCTTTCCACCGGTCTGTAAAAAAGCCGATAAAGTGATGAATCTCCGGGTCGTATATGATCTCCAGCATGTGATTTACCAGGAGCTTTAACCTGCTTTCAAGCCCGCTGTCCGGCCAAACTCTGTAAAGGTTTGTATAGGCTTCCATGATATGGAGATGCGTATTCATGCTTCGTTTCTCATCCGCATCTCCATCGCCGAGACGTGCATCCTCCAGTTCATTCCACTGCCTGTCAAAAGCTTCCGTATATCCGCCATTTTCAGGATCAAATCCGTGCTCTTCCAAAACCTCAAATGTTTCAACCGCACGTTTCAGCGCCAAATCCTTGTTGGATGCACGGAAATATTCACTATAAGCATAGATAGCAAAAGCCTGGGCATAGGCGTGTTTTTTCGTGTCGACCGGCGTTCCTTTAAAGTCGACCGACCAGTAGAACCCGCGGAATTCAGAATCATAAAAGTGATTTTCCAGGTAGTGAAACGACCGCGTTGCCAGCTCCAGGTAGTGCTCATCGTTCATCACCCTGTAGGCGGCAGAAAACGTCCATAACAGCCGGGCGTTTAAAATGACCGCTTTATCCGCCTCTTTGTACAGATGGCCTGAATTATCCAATCGCCCGATAAAACCACCGAACTCCGGATCGACCGCATTTTTAATCCAGAAGGGTAAAATTTCATTCTGAAGTTCGCTTGCCATTTCGGTGCGTAACTGCTCCACCTTGGTATGATTCGAAGAATTTGGTTTCATATGATCAAACTCCCCTGTTTTTTTGGATCAGTTTCAGTCTGTCCTCCACGGAAGCTGCAGATCGCAGCCGGTCTTCAGGCGTATTAAGGCAGTAGTTTAGAAGTCTGTCGATCGTTGTTGTTGCCACATGGCAGCGGGTGTCTGATGAGGCGTAGTAAATAAAAACTTTATCGTCATCATCCCGAATCCAGCCGCTGCAGAACAGTACGTTTGATACATCACCAATTCGCTCCTCTCCTTTGGGCGCCATAAAATATCCGCCAGGCTGATGGATCACTTTCCACGGTTTTTCCAGGTCTGTCACAAACATGTAAAGCACATAGCGCAACCCGGCTGCCGTATTTCGAACCCCGTGCGCCAGGTGCAGCCATCCTTTGTCTGTTTTGATCGGCGGAGGTCCCTGTCCGTTTTTCACCTCTTTGATGGTGTGATATTCGCGGGTTTCAATCACCTCTTCCTTTTCGGCTACCGGGTTTTCGATATCATCCACCAGCGCCCAGCCAATCCCGCCGCCGGATCCTGCACTGATAAATCCATCCTGCGGTCGCGTATAGAAACCGTATTTTCCGTCAATAAACTCCGGGTGCAGTACCACATTTCGCTGCTGGGGTGACGGGGATTTGAAATCGGGCAGCCGCTCCCAGGTTTTGAGGTCTTTCGTTCGCGCAATTCCCGCCTGCGCTTCAGCGGCCGATGTATCGTATTCGGGGGCATTAGGATCTTTTCGTTCCGTGCAGAACACGCCGTAAATCCATCCATCCTCATGTTTTGTCAGACGCATGTCGTACACATTTATATCGGGGCGATCGGTTTCCGGCATCACAAGCGGTTCGTCCCAAAACCTGAATCCATCAATCCCCGTTTCACTCTCTGCGATGGCAAAGAATGATTTCCGGTCGTACCCTTCCACACGGGCAACCATCAAATATTTTCCTTCCCATTTTATCGCGCCGGGATTAAAAACTGCGTTAATTCCAAGCCTCTCCATCAAAAACGGATTGGATTCACGGTTCAGATCAAACCTCCACTCGAGCGGCGTATGCCGGGCAGTCAGAACCGGATGTTTATACCGATCGACCCATCCCCGGCCATCTCCGGAGATTTTGTTCATTTTATTCAGGTATTTCTCGTGCTCTTGTTTCCGCTTCTCAATCCCCTTTTTAAATTCATTTTCTTTCATCTTTTCCATACTCAATTATTTTTTATTTCTGATGAACCGGCGAAATGATCCAAATCACTGCCACTGCTTCCGGTTTCTGTATCGATCAGGCTTTCTGCATTCTTTGCATGTTCGTCGGGATAATCTTCGAGATTATCGTACCAGTTGGTTTTCAAAAATGCCATAGACGCGAGCACCACGGCAACACACATCATAAAGTAGGTGTACTCCTGAATCACCAGGAATATTCCGGTGGCGGTGAGGGCGGTTTGCCAGATTATTCCTACTACTACGTTTACCATGTCGCGCTTAAAATCTTTGTTCCGCTCGATGCCTTCATATTCTGCCGCTACTTTCTCATGAATCGGGCCCCAGAATCCCCAGGGACGAACTTTTAGATAGAAATTCTTCAATACCTCTTCATCGTCCGGAGGAGTGGCCAGCGTTCCCCAGATACATCCGACAACCGAAATCAGGAAGATATACGGAAATGTGTAGAGCGGGGTAACATCTGAGAAAATGGCTGGAATGATCATCGCCGCAATAATCCCGCCCAGCATGCCCCAGAAATAACCGTAGCTGTTAAACCTCCACCAGTACCATTTCAGCAGGTTTGATGCGGTATAGCCGCCATAGAGTGCCGCAACGATCCATTGAATCAGGTCGTTGATGGTTCCCACCATAAAACCAAATGCCGTTCCCACAATCACAACAAGGATCGATGTTCCGTAACTCCAGTAGACGTATGTTTTTTCATCCGCGTCCGGGTTGAAGTATCGCTTATAGATATCGTTTACGATGTATGCTGGTGCTGCATTGACAGTTGCTGCATAGGTGCTCATAAATGCGGCAAAGAGTGCTGCAATCAGCAGGCCAAGCAGGCCCATCGGAATAAAATTGGCCATGGCAAAGGGCAGCACAAGTTCAAAGTCTACATTTTCGCCCATGAGGTTTAGCTGATCGCTGAAGAAAACCAGTGCGAGGATGGTTAATCCCGTAATTAGCATATAGCGGGGAATAAGAAGAACAAGACTTACAAGGCCGCTCATTTTTGCCGCATCTTTAGGAGATTCAGCCGATAGCACACGCTGCATATCATAATTTGGCGCCGGCCCCGCTGCCGACTGAAGCCATCCTTTAAAGAGCATCATCATGAAAAAGATGGTGAACAGATTCCACCCATCCTCGGCGATTTTCAGATTGGCGGTTTCCATAATTCCGGTCCAGTCGAGATCAAGTTCCCATCCAAAAAACGGGTTTTTCCACCCATCTGGGATAACCGCTTCAAGCATCTCCGGAGAGACCGCTTGCATAGCGATAATTCCAACCCAGACACAGGCAATCGTCATAATCACAAACTGCAGTACTTCGGTGAATACCACGCTGAACATCCCTCCTTTCACCACATAAAGCGTGGTGATGGCGGTAATGATCAAGCCGTAGTAGTACACATTGTTCTGGGGATCAGCCGACAATTCATACGGCAGGAAAGCCGCCGCGAACTTACCAATTCCGATAAATCCGTAGGCGATAAATCCAATCACATTAAAGAGTGCAAAAACAACCACAATGATATGCGAAAGGTGGGCTCCGCGACTTTCGCCAAACCGGAACTTGATCCATTCGGCGCCGGTCATCACCCCGGAACGCCTCAGCCAGATCGACAGGAAAACCATCATAAAAATCTGGTTGAACACCGGCCAGAGCCAGGGAATCCAGATGCTGTTCAGTCCGTAGATAAAAAGCAGGTATACCATCCACATGGTACCGCTGATATCGAACATACCGGAGGCGTTTGACAGACCGAGGTAGTACCATTTGATCTTGTTTCCGCCCAAAAAGTAGTTCTGGATGTTTTTTCCTGCGAGATGTGAGATCCAAAAGCCTATGAAAACAGTTGCTACAAGGTAGAGCCCGATGATCAGCAGGTCAATAAAGTGTAAACTCATGAAGCGAGATGAGTGAGGGCAGAGATTCTAATTATGTATCAAAAAAATAGAGCGGCAGGTTTCACCCGGCCGCTCAGATTAAACATCACAACATGAAACTTATTTGATAAGCATCATTTTTCTCACGGAGGAGAAATTGTCTGTCTGAAGTCTGTAGAGGTACATACCGGATGCAAGGTTGCTTGCATCAAATGAGTAGGTATGCTGACCGCTTTGCAGAACTTCATTTGCAAGAACCGCTACACGCTGCCCTATGACGTTATAAACAGCCAGCGAGACATTGCCGGATTGCGGCAGGGTAAAGCTGATCTGCGTCGTTGGGTTAAACGGGTTCGGATAGTTTTGCTGTAGTTCGTAGCCTTCTACGATTTCATTCTTTTCAATATCTGTAATCGTACCGCCTGATTGAGAATAAAGAATAAAATAATCTACCCTTGCATCATCACCGGTTATTGAGAAATTGATTTCTCCGGCAGAATCCAGTTGAAAATGGTATGTGGTTAAGCTTGTCGTTGAATTTGGACTGGATTGGAATCCGCCAAAAGTTCCAACATCTTCTCCATTTACCACTACCTCTGGGAAATTAGCAGAACCACTATTTTCATAATATACTTCCACAAAATAGTTACCGGCTGGGAAAGGAGAATCATCATCCATTGTTTCAAATGTATAATTAATCGTTCCTCCGGTGCCAAGCGCTACTGAGCGTAATCCGCTTGGGACCCATCCTTCAGCATCATCTCCGGCTGAGGGATCCACACCTGCCCAGGATGTGGCATCAGATCCTGTTAAGTTTATCACTGAACTGCCTCCTGACATCATTTCCACACCAGAAAATGTATACCACCCCCATCCCGGAGTCCAGCGAAGCGTATGTTCACCTGCTTCTAAATTTAACGCATCAATGGATTCCTGGGTTAGATTATTCACAACATAACCATCTGGCCTGTCATCGTAATCATTTGTTAACCCTGTAAATAGAATTCCTCCATCATCACCCGTAGTAAGCTGAAATTCATCATCTGTATCCGGATTAATTATCAGGTTTGCACCTCTATCCGCGTCGTTACTTCGGATTTGAATTACGAGTTCATCAATTGAAGCAGGCTCATCGAGTTCAAATGTCCACTCAACATACCCGCTTCCGCCCATAAAAAACTCTACAAAACCATCATAGGTTTCAGCTTCAGCTCCATTACTTACTTCACCATGTTCAGCTTCTACATAGGCTAACTGGTCAATGTTGACTTCTTCACCAGCTTTTGCTTCGATATCTGCCATGTAAGATTCTCTGTTGGCTAACCAGTTGTCTTTTGCAGAACTGTCCTGCCAATTCAGATCACCCAGTGGCAAGCCATTGGTACCTGCTGATAGAAATTCGCTGTTAGTATAAGAGAAATCACCCGGAATAGGCCACATGATCGGCTGTATGCTGTATGTGGTAGGCGAAGGATCTCTACCTGGATCCCAGGTCCAATCCGTTAATGGATCTTGTCTAACTTCACGAAGATCCCGAATATTCGCGATTTGTAATGGCACCAATTCTTCCAGTGATATTTCGGTATCAGGATAATTTGAACCCAGGTCAGGTGCGTTATAGTAACTATAAAGGTTAGGGTCCTGCCCTACCCAGTTATCACCACGATAAATAGCTTCAAAAGTATTAAACATGGAGTCAGTTTCTGCATTGAAAAGCGGTTGAGCCCTCAATGTATCTGCATAATAATCCGCAAACTGGGGATCTCTCCAATGGGCATTATGTGAATAAACAATTCTACGTCCTGCATCAGTAACGCCCGCACCCGGTCCAAGGGGCTCTACATTTATATATCCGGTATAAGGAAAATCTCGGGTAGGAGGATCATTATTAATTCCATCCGCATCTCCTTCACCATGCCAGTAATGATTAATATGTAAATTATTAGCGATATAAGATTCAATGAAGAAATTACCAGCATTAAACATTCGTCCAACATTCATAACCGTATTATGCACGAAACTTACATAATTAATCGGAGCTGCTTCTGATTGAAGAACAGTCATGCCTAAGTTCATAAATGTATTATTCTCAACGATAAGTGAGTCCGCTCCATTTTCAAAGCGAAGACCCCGTCCTTCCCACTGTTGTGATCTGTTGATATGATTTCTAAATAAGCTATTTGTTATATAGACCTTATTATCACTACTATCGAAACCAAATAACGAGAAATCACTACGTTCAAAAACACAGTTATCTACAACTACTCTCGATCCATTTCCTGTTATGCGAATTGGAAGGTAATTTCCGGTACCACCCGCGTCGTGCTGACCAGTTATCCAAAGGTTTTCGAAAGTAACATCACCCGTTGTGGTAAATAATCTACCGGCAGTATTCCCTTCAGCATCTGTTTCAAGTTGTATTTTTGCAGGACCAAAATATGTATCAACCTCATCTTCTCTTTGGCCACGAATATGCAGATGAAAATCTTCATTTAGAATTTCATCCACTACAAAGTACATGCCACCACTTCTCAAAACATATACGCGATCATCGGGTCTGTCTGTATCATTTGCGATTGTGTTTCTAAGTGCGTTTGATATAGGTTCAAAATCATCACCTTCATACCACTCCACTAAACACTCAGCCTCATCCGTCGGGCACTCTGTATACGCCTCCTGTGCGAATGTTTTTAAAGGCAATAACAGAATAGCCCCAAGGATTAATAGTAGGATATTGTATTTATGTATCATATGTATCTCCAGTTTAGTTTATGTATGATTTCAATCATTATTTTATATAATGATATGTTTAAGAAAACAAGCATTGTATATTATAATACTTTAAAAAGGTTTAGATCCATCAAAGCCTAAATCTTAATCCCAGATCCATTGTGAAACCGTAATACTCTACAAATGTTGGGCTGCCAAAACCAAGACTTCGATCACCATCCCCTCCAATTAAATTTCTGTCAGGTGTACTTGTCAGGTTACTAAAGTTGGCAAATAACTCTAAGTTTGCGTTTTGTAAAAACCCTGCTTGAATACGTTGTTTTACAGTCAGATCCCACCGCCTGTAAGCTGCAGAATAACTGTCACGTACAGGCTCGGTAGCACTTGCAACGCCTGTCAATCTATCCCCCTGGTACAAATACGATAACCTAGTAGAAAATCCTTTATAGTCATATCCTACGGTGATATTTGCCAGGTGTGCCGGCTGATCAAATGCACGTGCCCCTGTTCTTAATGTATCTTTATATATCCTTTCAAAAGTTGCAAATGGTGTTCCACAGTTGTTTACACATTCTCGATGAGATGTAACTGTAGTCAAAAATGATGTATCGGAAAACATTCTTGTATAGTTTATATTCAGAACAAGTCCCTGAAACACAGATGGCAGGTACCAAAAATTCGTCTGCCAATCGAATTCTATGCCCCAATATTCGGAATCAAAAGGCGCATTGATGTAGGTAGTGATACGGGGATCATTCCATGTCCAATCAGGTTCATCAGGTGTTCCATCACCGTTAATGTCTCTTCCTTGTGGAATATTAAGTCCATCGGGCAACGGATCCTGAGTGCGCTGATGTGAACGCTTCCATAAAGGGAGGTCTTCTACAGTTTTATGAAATCCTGAAACGGTAAACAGTCCAACATGATTTTGATAAACAGACACAGACGCATCATAGTTGTTTGATTTTGCAGGCCTCAGATCGGTATTGTTCGCGTTGATCTCAGTAAACATTGAATTTACATTGGTTCGCGGTATGTATTGGGTATAGTCAGGTCTGGCGATGGTTTCAGTTCTTGCTAATCGAATTTGAAGCCAATCAGTTGGAGCAATTTGTAAATGAACCATTGGCAGAATAAAACTATAGTTTCTAGTCACATCAAGTTCTGTGACATCTTGTGGCGGTTGTTCCACATTATTCGTTACCACTTCTCTGAATCTTTCAGTAACATATCGGGAATATTCATGCTCCCACCGCACTCCAGGTATGAGTTTCACATATCTTCCAAGGTTAACTTCACTCATAATGTAAGCTGCGTCAATTCTCTCTTCACCAGAGTAGTCATTATTTCTCGAAGCATTTACATTTTCGAAAATCCCTCCTCTGCCATCTCTCCCTACACAATTATCAGCCGCATCTGTGAAAGCTTTTGCATCTTCGGGAGAAATATTATATCCGATTGGAAACCCACCCTCTCCTGAAAGGAAATCATTTCTGGAATATCCTGAGTCAAAATATACAATCGGGATGTATTGATAGTCTGAGTCATTTACAACCTGTTCCTGATACACGTTATACCCATTTAATTCACCATTTGGGAACTGATTGTAAATACATCTCAATAAATCAGCTTCATATCCTGTTGGTTCGCCCGTTTGTTCATTATATGCTAAACCGGCATATGCCCAGCTTCTGCCAAATTGATTTTGCTCATTGGATTTATTAAACCACCGTACCTTACCCCCAGTCTTAACTTCACCGTCTATACGTGAGCCTATATTGAATGGAAATGTAGCATTTAACTGCACCGTATAGTTTGTCTCATCTCGTCTGGTCTCATTGATATTCGTATTATCGAGCCTCATTGCGTCATTAGGCTCATAATAGTTCAAAACTCCTGCAGGTGTCATTCCAACCGAATCGGACGGAAACCCAGGCGCACCAGCTCCCTGAGTTTCAAGCCTGAAATTAGTGTAATAATTTCTTGGACTTTCACTTGCAGAGTGGGTTCTTGACGCACCCGCATCGAATTGAACCCATCCATAATCCTGTTCGACACTTATGGCAGAGGTTAAAATAGTTGTAGTTCCAGAGAATATATTAATCTCACTGCCAGGCCGGTCTGCTAAAATATTATTGGTTCTTCTTACCCCCTCATTTGATAACTCATTATAAAATGTATTGGCAGCTATCTTTCCATTTGGCAATCTGTAATCAAGTAATAAACTACCACCTTGTCTTCCTCTGATTGTATTGTGTTCCTGTGCATTTACACTCGTTAGCCTTACACCAATGTCATCTGAATCGGGAAAATCATACCGTGCATAACCGGCATTTAACTGATCTGCACTCCGATCGTGTTCATCTACATTTACAGTTGCAATAACACCCAGTCTATTGTCTAAAAATCGATTACTGACTGACCCGGAAATTTTATAATTACCATAATAATCCTGCAGCTGGTTGTACCCCCCCTGTCCCTGAATATCAAATAACAATCCCTCAGGAGCATCCCTCAGTCTGAGATCAACAGATCCTGCAATAGCATCTGCATCCATATCAGGTGTGTTCGCTTTTTTTACTTCAATTCCATCAAGCATATTTGATGAAATCAGTGAAAGGTCAATACTGCGATCATCCCCACCGGTAGATGGAACTCTTACTCCATTAACTGATACCGTGCTGAATTTTGGAGACATCCCTCTAATCAGCACTTTATTGGCTTCACCACCACTTCTTTGAATGGCAATCCCAGGTAATCGGCCAATAGATTCAGCTGCATTTACATCTGGAAGTTCTCGAATTCTGTCGCTAGATACGATGTTTGATATTGTATTTGATCTGAGTTGTTCATTTATAGCTCGTGTTTGGCCCAGCGCTTGTGCAGTTATGCTGACTTCATCACCTTCTACGCTATCCCACCTCAATAAAATATCGAGATCTACAACTTCACCTGCTTCAACCTCCACTTCAATTGTTCGTCTCTGATAACCGATATATGAAACCTGTAGCTGAATTGATCCAGCAGGGACATTTACCAAATTATATCTTCCGTTTTGATCTGTAACAACCCCTCTCGTTGTGCCAGCTATCTGAACTGTGGCACCTGCTAATGTTTCTTCTGTTACCTGATCTGTGATAACCCCGGTAATTCTTCCCGTATTTTGCGCAAATACATCAATTGTTATTAACAGCGTGACCAGAGTCATTATACTTACTGAGGATAGTAATCTATTCTTCATATAATTACGTTTTACTAATAATTACGTTTTACTGATTTTGAGAGTGTATTAGAATAAGTGTAATAGTAAACTGGAAATAGCCTCATCTATACTTAAACAAAGCGCTTCCAATATTTTATATTTAAAACCCACCTTTATCATCATTTACTTTGCTTTTAGACTCTCCCTACAATTAATCAATTTGATTTATCTAATGCAAGCACAAAGTAAAATGTTTTTAAAAATTGAATCCGGAGATAATATTTCAGGCTTATTTAGATAGCTAAACCAGAAGTTTTGGCTTGCATTATTTACAAGAGAATTTCTTCCTTTTATAAATCTAAATGATATTTGAGAAATATCAATTGAGGAGAAGCTTTCTTATCTATTTAAATATTGCTGAATAAAAGATGGGCTTATATCAGAATATTTGTCAGCTATGCTAAATAGCATTCGAATACTCCCTCACACCGGAATATTTACCTCAAACCGGCTCCCTTTTCCCGGTTCGCTCTTAATATCAAGTGTGCCGCCGAACAGATCCACAAAATGCGTGACAATACTTAAACCGATACCTGTACTTTTTTCGCCGCTGGTTCCTTTTCCCGGTACCTCCGCTCTTTTTCCTGAGAGCAGTCTTTGAACCAGTTCCGCCTCCATTCCCACACCCACATCACTCACAACAAGCTCGAGATGATCTGTTTTGGGCGTTTTTTCACGAATTAAAGAGAGTGTTACGCTTCCCCCTTTTTTTGTGTATTTAATGGAATTTGACAACAAATTCCCCATGATTTGCTCGAACTTCTCGCTATCAAGAGTAACCGGTTTTTCTAAATTTTCTGTATAAAATTGAAGGTCAATCTCTTTTATTTTCGCCGCCGCTTTGTAGAGCTTTTGCATGTCTTCAGCTACCTTTTGCAGATCTGTCTCTTTCGGTTCGAGCTGAAGCCCGTCAGACTCTATGATGGTGTAGCTCATCACCTCGTCTATCATCTGGTTCAATTGATTTGAACTTTGTTCTATAATATTCAGAAGTTCGAGATGTTCGCTGTTCCCGTTTTTATCCATCTCTTTAAGCATGCTTGAAAGACCGATAATGCCGTTAAGAGGCGAGCGCATATCGTGACTCAGCATCTTCATCAGCCTCATTTTATATTCGTTCAGCTCAACAAGCTTTTTGTTTTGTCGTTTCAGTTCAAGATGGGTCATCACCTGTTTGGCAATGATTTTGAGCTGACGAACCTGCGTTTCTGAAAGTTCTCTCTCCTGGTAGTCCAGTATGCAAAGTGTGCCAATAGGATACTTTCCTTCACTCAGTAACGGTACCCCAATATAATATCGTAATCCTTTATCGCCTTTGATACTATCAATGTGATCAAAACGGGAATCTATAGAAAGGTTTTTAATTTCAAGAATATCGGTATCCTTGATGGTATACTGACAGACCGTTGATTCCCTGGAACACTCCCTGTTTTTCAGTTCAATTCCGGTTGCTGATTTCGTCAGCTGGGTATCGCGATCAATCAGGTTGATCAGAGAAATGGGCGCATTTGCAATTTCAGCAGCAAGGGTCGTGAGGTCATCAAACTCCTCTTCGGGATCTGTACCCAGTATATTGTATGAATAGAGAGCTTTTAGCCTGTCTTCTTCTTTTATCTTTTTATCAGCGTGAATCATTGCAGGCCCTGGTTTTAGGTATCTATGGTTATCTTTCGTCGGACACCAGGTGAGTATTCAGCACTTCATTCAGTTCGCGATAGGTGATCGGTTTAATGAGGTAATCGAGAAATTGAGTCTCTTCCGCCTGAGCCCTGAAAAATGTATCGGAGTTTCCGGTAATGTACAGTGCAGGAATTAATGCAGTGTTTTGTATTTTTTTTACCGTTTCAATTCCGGTCATCCCCACACCAAGCTGAATATCTACCAAAAGCAGGTCCGGCTTAAATTGCGCTAAAATCTCGAGAGCTTCTTCACCGGTTTCGGCTTTCTCTATATGTGTAAACCCAATTCGTTTCAACATCATTTCCAAACTCAGCGAAAGAATCAGGTCGTCTTCAATAATCAGTATTTTTTTATCCATTTCCATTATTCGCTCTGTTATTAACTAAAAAAAGCATTACTTGAACCTTTCGATTCATTTTTGCTGAATGAAACTATTACCATTTCACGATCTACATCTACATCAATGGTTCCATCGAGCTGTGCCACTAATATGTCAACCAGCTTGTACTGAAATTTTTCAGATGCCAGATTCTCTTTGAAATTTTGCACTCGTAACCCGGCTCCGCACAGACTAATTGTCACCGACTTATCATCCGATTTCAGATCCAGCATCAGGTTGCCTTTTCCTGATTCCGGGAGCAAAACATTAATCAATTCATTAATCATTAAACCTGCTGGCACGGCCTGATTCAGGTTTAGAACCGTTTCATCACAATTCAGGTTCAGTTCTGATATAATTTCGTTAGTGAAGCCCTGCTGCGGCAGGAAATTGATGAAGGATTTCAGATAACTGTTGAATCGAATATGAACTACATTTTTTTCCTGGTAGAGTGTTTCATGAATTTTTGCAATTGAAAAGATACGGCTCTGTACTTCGCTCAGTTTTTTAAATACCTCTTTGTCCGTCTCTTCAAGAAGCTGCAGATCCAGCAATCCGGCAATAACCGCAAGATTGTTTTTTACCCGATGATGAACTTCCTGAAGCAGAATCTCTTTCTCTTTCAATGAATTCTGCGCTTTTTCGCGGGCTTCCCGCTCCCTGCACAGCAGATCAGTAATTCGTTCTTCAAGCTCTTTTTGCGGTGTAAGATCTACGTATATGCCGTAAGCTGCAGTCACCTTTCCTTCTTCTGAAATGGGCACCGTACTCACAAGAACAGGAACTTTCTCTCCATTTTTTGTATATCTTACGCTTTCAAACTGAGATAAGGCACCGTCAAAAGCGTCCACAGCTGCCTTTTCCGCTTCTTCACGTGTATCGGCTTTTGTGATCAGATCGTTTAGATTCGTCCCGATTACGTCACCGTTTTTAAATCCAAAAAGCTTATTGAAACCCTCATTTATCCTTATGATTTTGTTTTCCTGGTTGATCATCACAATTCCAATCGGGGCATTCTCGAAAAGCTGACTCATCATTTGGAAGTGGCGGTCACTCGCTGATTTGGCATCAACCAGTTCGGTGATGTCCATCCCGGTACCCACTATGTAGGTGGCGTTTTCATTTTTGAATGAACGGGCATTAAGTTTAAAAACCCGAACATCACCATTTTTAGCCTTCACACGAGCCACCGTTTCAGCGGCGCCCTCTTTTAGTGCTTCATTTAGTTTTTCAGATACAAGCTCCTGATCTTCTTCCACAAAAAAGTCGATCGGTTTCAGGCCGAACATATCCTGCTGTGAATATCCAAGATCATTGAAAAATGCTTCATTCCATTGCAAAAAAGTACCGTCTGTGTCTAATACATAAAATGTTCCGGGAATACTTGCAATAGCTGTTCGGGCAAACTCCTGTTCATTTTTCAGTTTTTTCTGAATCTGTTTTTCCTTGGTAATATCCCGGAAAGAGTTAATTGTAGTGAGGCCCCGGTCTTTGTCCCGAAATAGCACCGATGACACCATAACAGAAATTTCACGGCCTGATTTATGGATGTATTGTTTTTCTCCTTCAAAAAACGATTTTTTCTCTCTTATTTCGGCTGCCTCTTTATTCAGGGGGTGGGTAAGGTCCAGCACGAGCCCCCGTCCGCCATCTATCAATTCCTGGTGAGTGTATCCCAATATTTTGCAGGCAGCAGGATTGGCATCATATATTTCCCCGGTTGGCGTGCCAATGATAATTCCATTTATAGAATGATCAAATTGCTGGCGGTATTTCTCCTGGGAATCGCGAAGTTCACGAATTGCTGATACATTATCGGTGATATCTTCAATAAACAGAATGGCGCCTGTATTTTCGAACGAACGAAGATTTACTTTATACCACTCATTATCTTCGGTTTTTTTATTTGAGTATGTACTCTCAAAAAAATCCTGCTCCCTGTCAAGGATTTTTCGTAAGCCAATGATCAGTTTCAGTGCATCATCGCTTCCTTGTTCTGCGGCTTTACTGCAGTGTTCAAAAAAGTTTGTATTTTTATCTGTCTTAAAGAAAAACCCACTTGAACAATTTTGATCCCATTCCCGATTCGTTATCACAACATCACCGGCTCCGTTTAATATCGCTGCTGCCGATGGTAGTGCATTTAGAAGGCTCATCTGGCCCTTCTCTATCTGTAGTTCTTTTGTACTCATCTTCTCTGTTTACAACATTTAACCCTTTGAACTTCTTTATGCTTGATAGTTACGGAGATTTTCAGGGTTTTGTAAGACGTTAAAAACGTAATTTTAAATGCGTTTTACTGCTACAAATTGCACACACAAATCATGTAGGTATAAATACTAACTCAGAATATCAACCGGTAAATATTGCTCTCCATCCAATACAGAAGTAATCGCCTCTTTGATTTGTTCGGGAGAGGGCTCGTACGTAAGATATCCATCCACGCCAGCATCGAGCAGCGGATTTACAAGTAAGCGGGTTGTATAGATATGAATAGCCAGAAGCTTGGTTTTACTGGTCCTTTTTTTCACCAGCTTAACTGTCTGAACAGCTGAACGTTTTATATTTGGAAGATCTAAAACTACAACAGAATTTTCTTTCCTGGATCTTTTTTCGAGAATAGAGTTCTCACTATCAATCAGCGAGATAATAGCCCTGCCATCGCACGCTTTTGTAATTCTCTCTTTCAAAGCTGACGCTCGTGGCGTATACCCGGTATATAAAAATACGGTTATTTGTTTACTGTTATCCATAACAGGTAAATTTAGGTTGTCCCTTATTAGAAAACTATCTCTAAGAACTTAATTTTCATACCTTTGCCTGTTCAGCCCCAAATCACCATAGCGCATAAGGTTAGCGGAACAACTTTATAGATTACAATGTAGCACTGAACGAGACGTAATTCTATGCGTCAATTACCCTAAAATGAGATAGGCTTTTTTACGTAGTTCTATTTCTGCTTTCGTTCAGAAAAAAGGTAAGGACAAATAATAATCTTGAACTAACCGCCATTAACAAGCCCGTGCTGAAAAGCATATTTCACAAGACCTGCCGTATTACGGGCACCGGTTTTTTGCAAAAGATTTCTGCGATGGGCATCCACTGTACGCGGACTGATATACAGCTTCTCAGCAATCTCCTGATTCGTATGCTCCTTCACTATCATCTGCAAAACCTCCAGCTCTCTTTCGGTAATATGAATTGGATCCGGCACAGAAGATTTTCCCTTATTTTTAACAAGGTCCATCATAATACTTTGTGTCGCCTGATCGCTGAAATAGTGCTTTCCCTCCATAACTTCGTGAATGGCCTTGGTAAGCTCCTCACGGCCAGCACTTTTCATGATATAGCCCGAAGCACCCGCCTGCACCATCTGGCGGATATGTGAGTCATCACTGCTCATTGTTAATGCGAGGACCTTTATATTGGGATATTGATCTTTAACCAGTTTCGTTGTAGCTATTCCATTCATATCAGGCATGTTGATGTCCATGACAATGACATCTACCGGGGTGTTTTTCAAAAGGTTCTTCACCTTATTGCCATTTTCTGCTTCAGCCACTACATCGATTCCTGCCTGCGGTTCAAGCATCAGTTTAATTCCATCCCGAACAATTTTATGGTCGTCTACCAGAAGTACCTTTATATTCGCCATAGCTTTTTTACCCGTTTTGAAGTGGTACAATAATGGTTATTAATGTACCTATATTAATTTTAGAATCAATATCTAAATTCCCTGACATTGCCGCAACCCGGGTCTTTATGCTTTGTAAGCCAAGACCTTCCCCCGGCGGATTCTCCGGATCAAACCCTACCCCGTCATCTTCTACGGTGCAGATAAGTTCATTATCGGAGAAAACCAACTGAGCATTAATAATACTGCAGTTAGCATGTTTAATAGAATTATTCAGTGCTTCCTGCATGATTCTGTAGATATTGATCTGAATATTATCTGGCAATTCCTCATCATCATATTTTTGGAACAGATGAAACTGGATATCCATTGACTGCTTCAGATCATTTATAAGAGACTCAACCGCAAGTTTGAGCCCATAATCCTGGATTGATTTGGGCAGCAAATTATGCGAAATCGATCGTGTTTCCGATATCGCATACTGAAGCATTTGCAGTCCGGTTTTAAATGCCTTCTCCTCTGCGTCGTGCAGATTTTCAACATCGGAATAAACGGTACTCAGGTGCATATTTGCTGCTGATAGATATTGACCCAGTCCATCGTGCAGTTCATTGGCAATACGGTGCCGCTCGCGCTCTTCACCTTCCACTATCGACTTGATGGCAAGTTCTTCTGCTTTTTTCTGCTCCGTAACATCTACTGAAACCACCAGCCTCTGCTGCTCCCCGCGGAAATAGATATTCGACCCTGAAAGTTCACAAAATATAGTCTCACCGGATTTTACTTTTTGTTCCCAAACATCGAACGACGTACGCGGCTGCTTCAGGTTTTCTGCGGCTTCTTTGCGAATCAGATCTTGCTTTTCCGGGAGAAAAAGGTCAAAGATTGTCATTTTTAAGAACTCCTTCTCGCTGTAACCATACGTCTCCATGGCCGCATCATTAACCGAAAGGAACCGGAACGTTTCTGTATCGTAAATCCACATAGGAAGCGGGCTTTGCCGATAGAGCAACCGGTACTGCTGTTCTGACCGCCTTAGTTCTTCTTCAGCTTCTTTCTGAACGGTAATATCGTTCATCGCCCCGATCACACGCTCAATTTCGCCTTCTTCATCCCGTACAATAAACGCGCTGTCGTTCACATGTGCCACCTTTCCATCGCCCCTGATGAATCGATATTCGTACCTCCACTCGGTTTCCCCTGAATCTTCATCATCCTTCATCTTCCGAGTAATCTCATCCCGATCTTCGGGATGAATATGATTTACCCACAACTCATGCCCGTCTTCCAGGTCGGGTATTGCATGTTTATAGTGCGTTTCCAATCCCTCACTCCACCATACAGTGCCCTCTTTTGGGTTATAATCCCAAATCACATCACTGACAACAGATGTTACATATTCGAACCGTTTCTGTTCGTAGTCGAGCCGTTTCTGAATTTTCTTCAGAGCTGTAATATCTTTATTCACTGCCACGGCGCCAGTAAATTCATCGTTGCTGTCTGATAACATCCGCACGGTACTCAGAATCTGAATCGCATTACCTGATTTGGTATACTGGATAACTTCACCGCTCCACTCCCCTTCTGATTTGAATACTTCACGTGTTTCATTCCGCGATATGTTTTCAAATTCTGTTACTATTACTCCTTCAATCGGTTTTCCAAGCACTTCTTCTTCACTCCAGCCGTATAGTTCTTCCGCTGCTCGGTTCCAGCTCGTAATTTTCATTTCATCATCCGTGGCAACTACGGCATCCGATATGTCGGTCAGTAGTTTAGCCTGGTACCCCAAAACCATTTCTGCGTGTTTTGATTCGGTTTGATCAATCATGGCCCCGATGATCCGAACCGCTTCTCCCTCTTTATTCCTGTAGATGTATCCCTGATCGAGAATGTAACGGATTTCTTCAGAGTGGTCGAAAAATCTGTATTCCTTACTCCAAAAACTTTTCCCGCGATCCAGGGCTTTATCAATACTCTCCAGAACACTGTCCACATCTTCCGGGTGAATTCGGCTAATCCAAAATTTCTCCTCATCTGGGATTTCTTTTCGATTGAAACCAAGAACAGTTTCTATGCCTTCACTCCAATTAATTTCTTTTTTCTCCAGGTCCCAGTCCCATACAACATCACTCACCAGGCTGGTGATAATTTTCAGGCGTTTTCTTTCATCTTCCAATTCAGACTCCATCTCCTTAAATGAGCTGACATCCATAGAAACACCTTTGAGTACGCGATCGCCGGTATTCTGATCGGTAACAATATCGGCTTTTTCACTAATGGTGAGATACGTTCCATTTGATTGCTTATAACGAAATGAAACATCAAGCGAACCGTTTTTTTCTGCGTTTTCATACGCCTGAAGTGTTGCCTCTTTATCGTCCGGATGAATCTTTTCGAACAGATCTTTTCTTGACAGAGGCCCCATTGATTTATCAGCATCCAGCAGTCTGTACTTATTATCCCCCCAGAATACCCGTCCTGTTTCCAGGTTTTTTTCCCAGTACCCGATACCGGCAATTTTCTCAGCCACACGCAGCTGATCGAGCGTTCGACGAATTCGAATCTGCTGCTCTTTCGTGCGTGTCACATCGAGCATCACACCGATCATGCGTTTCGGATTACCATTCCTGTCAAATTCAACATCCGCTTTTTCGTAAATCCACTTCTCCTGTTTATTTTTGTGGTTCCGTATTTTGTATTCCGCTTCAAACGTTTCCCCTTTTTCCATCGCTTCAGCAAAATTTACGGCTACATACCGGAAATTGGGATGCAGGCTGTTTTCCCACAAATCAAGTGATACGTTCTTATCTTCCGCGACCCAAAACATCTGCCTCAACAGATCAGATGATTTCACATAACCGCTTTCAATATCAAGTGTATACGTAGCAAGGTTAGCAACGCGCTGTGTTTCCCTCAGAAACCGCTCGCTCTCTTCCAGTTCCTCTTCTTTCTTTTTTCTTGCCGTTATATCCACGTGGGTTCCCACCATTCGCACCGACTCGCCATGTTCGTTCCATTCTACAGAACGGCCGCGGTCAAGAATCCAAACCCAGTGCCCATCTTTGTGGCGCATACGAACTTCACATTCATACAGGTCGCTTTCACCTTCAAAATAACGCTCAACGGTTTCGGTAAACAGCTCCAGGTCATCCGGGTGAACCAGTTGATTCCAGGTTTCGATACTGATCGGTTCCAGTTCTTCGATTGTGTAACCTACAAGCCGGGCCCAAATCTCATCAAATACAACATCCCCGGTTTGCGGGTTCCACTCCCAAAGCCCCACATTCGCGCTGTTTGTGGTTAATTTCAGGCGCTCCCTGCTTTTTTTAATTTGCCGTTCGAGCTCTTTTATATCTGAAATATCAACGTGCGTACCGGTCATACGAACAACATTTCCTTCACTGTCGCGCTCAGTAACTTTTCCACGGTCAATCATCCACACCCAGCGACCATCTTTATGGCGCATGCGAATTTCGGTGTCGTAAACTGGTATTTCACCTGAAAAATGTTGCTCCAGAAGCTGCTTTGTCTCATTAACATCATCGGGATGGGTGAGGGATTCCCATTTTTCAAATGTTATTGGCTCAAGTTCTTCACGAGTATACCCGATCATTTCCGCCCACTCATCATTACACTGAATAGTTCCATCTGCCGGGTTAAAATCCCACAACCCAACACCGCCACTTTCAACCGCCAGTTTAAGCTGCTCCTCAAGACCTTTCACTTCGGTCAAATCGATTCCCACACCAATCTTCAGATCATCCGAAAGTTCCATGTTCATCCAGGTTGTGTTGAGCACTTCTCCATCCCGGGCACATATTCTGAAATTTTCCCAGCTGTGATCCGCCTGCTGCATGTGTTCAACAGCTTTCTTGTAATCTTTTTCATCAGCCATAAGCCGATGAAGGAAATCATCCCGCCTCAGATCTTCCTTGGTGTATCCAAGCCGCTGGCCTGCAAAATCATTGAAATTAATGACATTTTTTTCTTCATCGTGGATGTTAATAAACACCGGCAGGTTGTTGAAAATCTCCAGGAGCTTTTCTTTATCCTTCAGGTTCTCCTTCTCGAGCTTTTCCCTTTCAGTAATATCGTGACCAATTCCTACAATTGTGTTGTCAGACAGTTTTACGTTACTCCAAACCTGTGTTCGAACTTCACCTGATCTCGTTGTGATCTGGAACTCCTTCCAGCCGGTGCCCGGTTTTTGCATAAATTCAACAGCTTTTTTTCGCTCTTCAGGATTGGGATAGCACACCTCAACAAGATCTATATCGTCCTTTTCATCCACCGACCAGCCGATGACTTTTTCAAACTCCCGGTTTACCTCTGTTACTTCAAGGTTTTCATTAAATACCGTTATAAGAATCGGAATTTCATCAAACAGACTCTCAAATTTTTCTCTTTCTAAATCGAGTTTTTTTCTCAGGTTTTTACTTTCCGTGATGTCCGATGTAATTCCAACTACCCGATTTACGCTCCCATTTTCCTGTATCGAATTTCCCTTGGTCCATAACCACCGTTCTTCATCATTGCTATCCAGAATCCGGTATTCAACATTAAAATTGTCGCCGTCTTCAATGGTCCGCTTCGCATTTCTTGTAAAATAATCCAGATCATCCGGATGAAGCCTTTTGTACACATGCCTGAGCGTCATTTCTTCCGAGGCAGGGTAATCGAAAAATCGATTGTGGTTTGATGATGTGATATAGGAGTCGGTGTCTATAAAATACTCCCAGGTAGCTGTTTTTGCCGTTTCGAGAGCCATGGTAAGACTTTGGTCAACCCGCTGCAGTTTTTTCTTATCTGCTGTAATCTGTTTTTGATACTCATTAATCAGGTAATAGAGGCCAAATGCCGTTGCAAGTACATAAAACCACCCTTTTGCAATTTGCAGATTCGTCAGTAGTGAAACATCATCCACAAAGTATTCAAGGATTGTATCCGTTGTGGTAATCCAGATCAAAGCAATGACCAGGTAGATTAATGCAATGCGTAAGGGAGAAAATTTCATAAGCTCTGAGTTACTGCTGTTTACAGATCCGGTAATTATAAATTTTGGATGAAGCCAAATTTCCTGATACTAAAAATCATACCGGTGTGGAATAAATCCTGTATCAAATATAGTTAAGTACCACTCTGAAATCTGCCAAAATACCTGTGAATCCGATGTAAGATCAATTGGGTGAATCATAAAAAATGACGAAGCCCTCATTTCACCCGTTTTGGATCCAATCAACTTTCAATTCAATAAAGATCGTTTTTCCACTTCACGACGTCATCCGTAAACACCTACCATTTGCCTTCACGTACCGGATAGCTTCCTAAAATTTTCACGTATTGAGCCCGTTTTTTCAGTTTTTCAAGCGCATCGGCAACTCGCAGTTCTTCTGTATTTCCTTCCAAGTCGAGATAAAAAAGAGATTGCCAGGGGTGATGGGGACGCGGCCGTGATTCCAGCTTAGTCATATTAATTCCATGATCACCGAGCAAGTTCAGGCAGGAAAGCAACGCTCCTTTTTCATCGGCAGTCGCAAAAATGAGCGAGGTTTTGCAGTTCAGCTGCGGGTCGCACGAAACCTCATCGGTACTTACCACAACAAATCGCGTATAATTCTCTTTCTGATTCGCCAGATCGTGTTTCAGAATTTCCAGATCATATAGTTCGGCAGCGTAAGCACTTCCGATCGCAGCCTGGGAAAGATCCCCGTCGTTTCGCACTTTTCGGGCGGCCATCGCGGTGTCAAAATAACTTTCAACGTGGCAGCGCGGTAGTTTTGCCAGAAAATGGCTGCACTGAGCGATCGCCTGCGGATGAGAAAGCACCCGGCGGATATTATCAAGCTCCACTTTTTGGGGTGCCATCAGGCAGTGGATCACCCGTAAAATTTCTTCCCCGATAATGAAAAGATCTTTTTCTGCCAGCAGATCGTAGGTGTCGTTTATGGATCCGGCCGTTGTGTTTTCAATCGGCAGCATTGCCACATCGGCATCACCTTTTTCAACCGCCTCAGCCGCCTGGTCGAATCGCGTAAACCCTACACACACCACCTCATCGTAGCGCTGCTTGAAGTGACGCATGGCCACCTGGTGGCTAAACGCACCGTCGGTTCCCTGGTACGCCACTTTGATGCTTGAATTCTCAGCTTTTTCATTTTGATGATCCACCAGTGCGTTGGTCTGGTAGCGAACAGAGTGATGGATCACCTCCCGAAAAAGCTGCTCCAGAAAATAGGGATCCATCCCGGCAGCCGACGCCTTCTTTCGAATCGACTCCATCATTTTCTCTTCGCGGCCCGGATCGCGAATCTCTTTGGAGTTTTCCATTTTATTGGCAAGAACATTGCGCACAATACGCTGGCGTTCTCCAAGGGCGTCTATTATGGTTTGATCAAGCCGGTCGATCGTTTGTCTGATCTCTTCCAGGGAGTCGTTTTTCATCTTTAGTAAAAAAATTCCAGATTCTAAATATTCGTAAACGGTTTACCGCCCAGCTGCAAAAATAATGTCGAACTGAGACGGAAAAACCGACTACTGCAATGTAGTAAATCAAGAAGTTCTCTGCATCTTGTCCGGCATGTTATTTATCACCCGGATTCAGCCATCAACAGATGACCTTAACGGTTAAATGCAGGGCGTCCCGGCGGTTCCGGCAGATAGACCGGTGAGGTTCCCGATCCGATAATAGCAGCAGCTGCACTACCCGCCATCACTGCAGCTGTTCCTGCAACCCAGAACCGGTTCCGGTAGAAAAATGAGCCTCTTACCCGTTCTTCATTTTTGGGATTATGGAATGCAACCGGATTCAATTCACGCATATTCACTGAAGAATAACTTTTTACCAGCGACGGGTGAACGCTGTTTTTACTGATGAGATCTTTGCCCTCTATCCGCGTATTGAACGAAATCGAAATCACGTGGTTTTTCCCGGGAAAAATCGAGAGTTCTGCTGATTGATCCGTCACGCCTTCCACTCCTCTTACTTGAAAAGAGCTTTTCAGATATGATCCGCGGACAGTTTCCGTGAAATCTGCCAAAAACCGAATTTCTCCGGAATGTTTGATCGCTATCGATTCTGTATGGATCTGAACTCCCCGAATTCTAATGTTTCCATCTTTCATCCACTCTGCCAGGGAATCTGCATTAACGCGCTTCAGGTCTGAAATAGAAGTTAAAATCGTGATCGATACCTGGTTTTCACCAGTTCGGTCAGCTGTAAGATTATGATGGATATTACCATCAATCCAGAGCTGATGAATACTCATCTCACCCGGTTTGAGACTTTGATCCGCCCGGTTCTGCATTGCTGATACACTCTCGGGCACAGCAATGCTAACTATCCCGATCAGAACTACTGCAATTCCCAACTGTTTCATGATTCCGGTGTTTATAAAATTAATTTTCATTTTGCGCCCCTTATTTGATTAATGTCATTCGTCCGACTTTCATCGCCTCACCCGCAGTGAGCCTGTAGAAGTACACTCCGCTGGCAAGACTGCCGGCATTAAAATGAACATTGTGCCAGCCGGCCTGCTGAATGCCATCCTGCAGCACCATCACCCGCCTGCCCATTATATCATAGACTTCAAGACGTACATGCTCCTGGCCTGGTACCGAGTAGCGAATATTCGTGGACGGATTGAACGGATTCGGATAGTTCTGTTCCAGGGCAAATTCCACCGGCATCAGTTCCTCCTGTTTCTCGAGCAGGAAGTTCATCTCGCCTACGTAGAGTTCATACGTTGTATGCGGTTCGGTCAGCGTGGCTTCCGCTTCTTCACCGCTCTCAAGCAGCCAGGTAAGTTTGGTTACCGGGTTCACCAGAAGCACACCTGCGCTGCTGCTTAAACCGCTGATTTCTGCCTTCCAGCTGAATGTGGATCCCACTTTTCCTTTTAGCTCCAGGTCGTACCTGCTGCCCTGTGCATCAAACCTCGTTTCATCGCGCAGATACCCGCCGCGATACATTTCGGTATCGGAAAGCATCATACCATACCGGCTCATTTCGAGCGATGGGAACGGACGTTTATAGGTGCCCCGATCTTCATCAGACACCGAATAAACCAGTTCCACACCAAATGAAAGATCTGCCCCAAAATCTGCCGTTACGTTTGCCACTTCCGGTGATTTGCTCATTGCTGCCCCGGAAAGTTTGTTGTTTTCCCGGTTATTTTCACCCCTGCGCTGCTCCATTCGGCTATAGGGAATATCAATCCCGTCCAGCGGATTTTGCACGTTGTTGTAGTAGTAATATCCAAGCACGGGATGGAGGCTGTCTGCGGGAATGAACTGTTCTTCATATCCGAACAGGTCACCGCTGATGTTATTCAATTCCTGTACCTCACTCCAGCTTACCACTCCGCGATGCGGGTTGGAGATGATATTCCATCCGGGCTGTAGTTCGATTGTATACGCATCCCGTTCGTTGGTTTTTACGCTCGTTGTTTGCAGTTCAATATCGAGAACGTCTTTGCTGAGCACCCAAAATCCGCGTCCCGGTGCAAAAACGAATCGTTCATCATCGGGATGATACTCTTCATAATACTCGGTGACTGATCCGATATCAAAGAACGCTTTCCAATCCCGACCGTACCGGCCATCAAAGAAACTGTCTACACGCAGGTTATCATTGCCCGGCAAGCCGATGAGGCGATAATCCAGGCTGGTGATTTCACGGTTTTGAGCCGGGGCATCCGGATTGTGACCGAAATTCACTTTGTTTTCTACAACCTGTTCGTGATCATTCTCAGATGACGCTTTCCGCGTTCGAAACTGCATCGTATCACTCCAATCGCTCGTCGTTTGATCGCTTTCAATCCGAAGCCGCCAGTAGTAGGTGTGATAATCCTCAAGCCCGGTAATCTGTGCAGATGCTTCCGCAGAAACCGAATCGGCCAGCAGCTCCACAAAGTTTTCTGATGTGGAAAGCTGCACGCGAACCGGCGATTCACTGTACGCTTTTGTCCATTGAAGAACAGGCGCTGTGCTGATCTCTTCCGACATCATCGCGGGAAAACCGTGTACAGGCGTTTTAGCCACGGTTACAAAATGCCCGCTTTCCGACCATTCAGAGCTGCCGCTGCTGTTGGATGCCTGAACACGCCAGTAGTAGTGCGTATAATCCGAAAGTTCTCTGTTGATTTGGAATGAAAGTTCTGTGTGATTTTGTACGTCACTCAGCAGTTCGCCAAATTCCGGATCACCGCTCAGCTGCACCGAATAATGAGTGGCGTTTTCGGAAGGATTCCAGCTAAGTTCCGGGTGAACGCTCACACTTCCCTCATGTTGATAAGGTCCCACCAGTACTACCGGTTTTGGAACTTCCACTTGTGTAGTGAAGCTCGAGCTCACCGCCCGGTTTGCCACACCATCCCGGTTCGTTACCGCACCCTCTTCAATATCAAGCCGGTAGCCGGTAACATACTCAAGTGTTTCATGGTTGATGATCAGGCTGTTTTCATCAATTGAAAGCTCAATCGGCAGATTCACGCCGTTATGATTTTTCAGCGTGATACGATCAAAATCGGCCTCAAGCACCGGCTGGTCGAAATCAATCGTAACCGGACCATCAACATGCGATTTCTCTTCACCATCAGCTGGGAAAATCTGCACTGCCATCGGTGGCGTCATCAAAACAGAGAAAACACTTTCTTCAAATACGATGGAGTAGTTTTCACCGGCATTGATTGTTCCTGCTGTAATCAGGTAATCCCCGGTTTCTTCTCCCGTTTCGCGTGAAAGTGTACCGGTCAACAGATCCGTGCCGTCATCGAATGCAAACCCTTCAGCACTGAATGTAAACTCAGGATCATCCTCGCCTATAATTTTTGACTGGCCTTCATCAGCTGTGATTTTCAGCTCTTTCGCCTCGATCGTAAAGTCGGCTGCGCTGTATTCGATGGTGTAGTCACCGCTGACGGTAAGCTGATCACCCAGAATTGCGTACGTTCCCGCATCTTTACCCGCCTGGCGGTAAAGTTCGCCTGAAAGAATGGATTCGTCATCATTAAACCCAAACCCGGTGGCGGTGAAGCTTAATTCAGGATCTGCATCTCCATAAACCTTTGAAACTTCTGCAGCTGAAATCTGAAGACTTCTCACCTCAATTTCAAAAAGTGCAGATTCAAAGTCGATTTCATAATTCGAACCGGCTTCGAGCGAACCGACAAGCAGCTCGTATGTTCCGGTCGATTCCCCGCCTTCGCGAGTGAGGGCACCGGTGATGAGTTCATTTCCGTCATTCCAGCCAAAATTATCGGCCGTAAATGTAAACAGCGGGTCATCTTCACCAAATGTTTTATGCTGATCCCCATCGGCTGAAACCGTCAGGGTTCTCTTTAATATTGAAAAAGTGTCTGATTCAAAGTCGATGGTATAATTTTCACCTGCATCCAAATGGCCCGCTTTGATGGTATACTGACCGACGTCCTCCCCAGCTTCTCTGGAAAGTGATCCGCTGAAAATCTCGTACTGATCTCCGAGTTCAAAACCTGAGGCAGTGAATGAGAGCTCGCCATCGGTTTCGCCATACACTTTTTCCTGTCCGGAAGCCGCTGCTACCGCAAGCACTTTCGGGGTGATGGTAAACGGATTGCTTTCGAGCGTAATCGTATAGTTATCACCTGCGGAAAGCGAGCCTGTGGTGATGGAGTATTCACCGATATTTTCACCGGATTCACGTGACAGTGCACCGCTAAATACCTGCTCATTATCGGTAAACTCAAACCCGGAAACCGCAAAGGTGAGCTCCGGATCAGTTTCACCGTACACTTTCTTCTGACCGCCATCAGCCACCACCAGAAGCTCTTTCGGGGTGATGGTGAAGTCGGCCGGGGTGAAGTCAATCGTGTAGTTTTCGCCGGCATCCAGATCGCCCGGAGTGATCGAATACGTTCCCACATTCTCGCCGGGATCCCTGTCAAGAGAACCCGTCAAAATCATTTCTTCATCATTCCAGCCAAAATTGGACGCTGTAAACACGAACTTTGAATCCGCATCACCATACGTTTTGCCCTGACCAGGCTCCGCCACAATCGTCAACACTCGCAGAGTGATCTCAAAATCAGCCGTTTGATAGGTGATCTCGTAGTTGCTACCCGCCGAGAGTGTGTGCTGTTCGATGGAATACATTCCAGCATCCAACCCCGCCGTTCGATTCAGCTCTCCAGTAAACACATCACCGTCAACCAGGCTGCCGGATGTAATTTTGTAGGTCAGGGTTGGATCATTATCTCCGTAGATTACTATCGCTTCATCCGCCGCAATAGTGATTGGTCGTGGGGAAATATTAGCAGAAGCCTGTCCGGCGGTTGTCTGCAGATCGTAGTTATTCGCATCTGCTCCGCCGCTGATTGCAATGCTGCTGAAGGCAACCGGTTTATCGGTATCTGCATCTGAGTCCACAAATGCAGACTCAAAGCTAAAGGTAAGTTCATCACCGCCGATGCGATCATCCTCAAAACCTGCACCACTTACATCACTTGAGCCATCGTAGATTTTATCCTCAGCTGTGAAGTTACTCAGTGCTAACGGACGAGGAGTGATTTCAAAATCAACCGCCGTAAAGCTGATGGTGTAGTTATCACCGGCGTCTAAATTGCCAGCCTCGATTGCATACGTTCCTGCATCTTCTCCTGCGGCACGATTAAGCGTACCGTTCAGAATGTTTTCATTATCATCGCCTTCAAAACCCGTGGCTGTAAACGTCAGCACCGGATCCGCATCACCATAAACCTTGGACTGATCGCTGTTGGCAACGATCGATAAAGCTTTTGGTGTGATTTCAAAATCGGCGGATGTAAAATCGATCGTATAATTATTACCCGCTTCTAAAGTCCCCTGACCAATAGCGAACTGACCAACATTCTCTCCCGCCTCACGATCAAGAGCTCCTGTTATCAGTGCTTCACTATCATTCCAGCCAAAGTTGGCGGCTTCATAGGTGAAGGAAGGATCGGCTTCGCCATAGGTTTTGTCTTGATCGGCGTTAGCGGTTATTGCCAGCACTCTCGGGGTGATTTCAAGATCGGCCTCAACAAAGCTCAAATCGTAGTTTGATCCGGCAGTCAGATCGCCTTGCTCAATAGCATACGTTCCAACATTCTGGCCTGCCGTTCGGTTTAGCTCTCCTGAAAGCCCGTCACCGTCAACCAGGCTGCCGGTTGTAATTTCGTAGGTCAGGGTTGGATCTTCATCTCCATAAGTCACCTGTTGTGCACCTGCACTAACGATAATGGGGCGTTCTGTGATATCTGCGACGGAATGCGGGGCATTGGTCAGCGATATTGTATATCTGTCCACATCTAGTCCGGACAAAGTGACCGATTGTATCGAAACCTGCTTATCAACGTCGGCATCAACATCCGTAAATGCAATTTCCAGAGTACCAATCTGAACATCATGACCGTCATACACTCCATCAAGAGTCAAGCTATTCTGATCAATCATTGCAGCTGATTCTCCATCATACACTTTATCCTGCACCGTAAAAGAACCGGTCAGCAGAAGCTCCCCCGGTTCGGTTTCAAAGGAGACAAGGTTTCCGTATGCCGTTCCAATCATATTAGTTGCAAATGAACGAACATTCAGTGCCGTAGCCGGAGGAAGATCACTGATCGTCTCCGTAAATGTATCATCGCTTGAACCTGACCACACAATCGTGGTGTCGTCCGGAGCGGCATCTGTTGCCCAGACAAATCCCCGATGGGTGATCTCCACATTGCCATCATGCGTTACCTGCCCGGTTACATCCACCGATTCAGAAGTCAGATTGGCCAGGTTCTCTTGTGTAGTGATCGCTGGCGGGGTTAGCTCCAGGAATCCCGGGGCAGGATTCTGTTCATTACCTGTTAAGTAAGGACTTGAAAATGTGGTGCTGGTTTCAACAATCTGCCAAACACTATCAAAATTCCAACCGGCATCAGTGAAAGTGGTCCTTGTTCTCATCTCGGCGGTGGTTTTTCCGGTACCGCCAAATGAAGTAAGTTGGCCTGTAGTTTCAGTATCCCAGAAACTTTCGGTAGCTGAACCGCTGCCGGTACCAACCAGTCCGCCGGCACCATTTTGGTTTACGACCATAATACCACTTGCATAACTATTGCTAATGGCGCCGAAGTTCTGACCAACAAGTCCACCGAAAATATTCTGGTTGAATTGATTACTTGTAACATCGACCGAACTGTAAGAATTGGAAATAGTGCCTGTACCATCATTTGATCCAACAAACCCACCAAGCCGGTTCGAACCGAGCAAACTGCCCAGCGCATAACTACCCTCTATGGCTCCTCCATTCCTTCCTACCAGACCACCTACGTGACTGCTACCGCCCACAATTACGTTCACATAGCTGTCCGTGATTGTGCCGGCGCTACTTCCAACCAGCCCACCGATGTCATTACCGCTATTGGTGTTTTGGTTGACCTGCCCTATGACGTAGCTGTTGCTGACGGTACCATCCAGAAGGTATCCCACCAAACCACCGACAGTATTGCGCCCCCTAATACTCACATCAATCAGACCCAAATTCCGGATTATAGCACCGGTGTTCGTGTAGCCAAACAGACCTACATTGTCGGTTGACCGGTTGATGGTGAGGCCGCTTATCGTATGCCCTTGACCATCAAAGGTGCCGGTGAACGCATTTCCATTCCCGCCGATGGGTTCCCAGCCGGAAACATCATTCCAGGGTGAAACACCCAGATCGATATCGGCCGTTTGTATATAATGAACGTCTAAATAATTCCGAACCGAATTGAGCTGTTCAGCGGTTTCTACCTGGTATGGATCGGCTTCAGTTCCGGTGCCCCCGGCAAATATTGGAATAGTGGTAAAGCTTTGTTCAGTTCCATATGTTGTGCCCTCCGAATTAATCGCATAGGCTCTTATGTAGTATGTTATGCCGGGATTTAACCCGGAAATTGTTTCTGTGAATTCACCCATTCCGCTTCCAACCTGAATTTTAGTGTCGTCTGTGGTGGGGTTGGAGCTAGTGGCATACACAAAACCGCGTTCGTTTACTTCAATTCCTTTATCATCAATTACTTCACCGCTCACCTCGGCCGAGCCGGATGAAATATTTTCAATTGTTGAATGGGTAACAACTTCAGGGATCTGAGGCTCGAAATAACCCGGAGCCGGAAACTGTGCATTCGATTGCAGATAGGGATAGGAAATGCTCCCGGAAGATGGTTCTTCAATCTGCCAGACTGTATCAAAATCCCAGCCGGCGTCGGTGAAGGTGGATTTGGTTTTCATTTGGGCGATTGATAGACCTGTACCGCCGTCTGAATTGACTGAACCAGAAGTTTCTGTGTCCCAAAAGGAGTTTTTAATCTCCCCACCGGAACCCCTATTTCCAACCAATCCACCAACATCTGTACCTCCCTCAACAATGCCAATCGAATACGTTTTATCGTAATAGCCCTGTGTTTGCCCTACCAAGCCGCCAACTGCATCCCCTCCACTTACAGAAACATTTGCATAGGAAGAACTGACATTGTCATTTAGACCACCCCTCCCCACCAGGCCTCCAATCTCTCTGGCTGTGCCATGAACTGTGCCGGTAACATAAGAGTTGGATATAGTACCATTTGAATTACCTACCATTCCACCAACATGTCCATTACCAGTAACGTCGACATCAATTAGGCCCAAATTACTGATAGTAGAGCCTGTTGATGTACTACCAAAAAGGCCAACTCCATAATCACTCTCGCGGTTAATCGTCAATCCTGAAATCGTGTGACCGTTACCATCATAACTACCTGAAAATGGACTTCCTCCGCCACCAGGACCCTCATCCCCACCCTCAATCGGCTCCCAGCCTTCGCCAACATTCCAGGGTGAAACACCCAGGTCGATATCGGCAGTTTGAATAAAATGGGAATCTGCATAATCTCTAACCGAGTCGAGATGTTCAGCTGTTTCTACCTGGTATGGATCGGCTTCAGTTCCGGCGCCTCCGGCAAATATTGATAGCGTAGTAAAAATTTGCTCACTCCCATAACTTGTTCCCTGGCTGTTGATGGCGTAAGCCCGCACATAGTAGGTGGTTTCTGCGCTAAGTCCGGTTATAGCTTCCTCAAATGCGCCCGTTCCGCTTCCAACCTGTATTTTAGTATCAGAGGTGGTGGGACCTGAAGTGGTCGCATACACAAAACCACGTTCGGTTACGAAGTCTCCGCCATCGTCGGTTGCGTTACCGCTAAAGGTAGCTCCGGTCGTGGTGATGGATGATACGAGTGAGGTGGTAACTGTTGGACTACTGCTTATAACAGGCGATGAAACCTGAATATTATTGATACTGTGATTTGTGGTGCCATCTCCATTCCATCCGGCATCACTGATATAGATCCTTACATCATCTACATTAGAAAATGACGCATCTAAAGTAACCGTTATGGGAACGTAGCCCGGATCAAAACCTTCGAATATCATCGAGGCAACTTCGGTGCCATTACGGTACCCTTTTATCGTATTTGTAAATGGCTCGGTTTCTGCCCAGTTATAATAGATAAACTGAATAAGACGAAATTCACTGCCGTCTGCAGATTTAACAGACATACCTTTATTGCCTTCATTGATGTAATCATAGGTTAGCGCTATATAATCTGTGTCAGCGCTATAAAAAAAGTCGTTGTCTTTCCATGAAAGTGAATTTAAAAATGACCCTTCCTCATCTGAAATATTGAAAATCTCAATATCAATATCAGAAATGGCTTGAGAGCCGCCTTCGCCGTCAGATGCGATATTGTCTCCGGTTATGTCGGCAGAATTTTCTGTAAAAGTCAGAGTGGGGCTAGTGCTTAATAACACTCCTGCACTTTCAGTCGTAAAACTCTGTTCACCCCCATAACTCGTGCCCTCTCCATTAATTGCATAAGCCCGTACGTAGTACGTGGTTTCTGCGGTAAGGCCGGTAATGGCTTCTGAAAATGAACCTGTTCCGCCTCCAACTTGCAACCGAGTAGAACGTCCATCTCCTATTTCAGGAGTGATATTTGTGCCATACACAAACCCACGTTCGGTTACGGAGTTTCCGCCATCGTCGGTTACGTCACCGCTGAACGTGGCTCCTGTAGTGGTGATGGATGCAGTAGCTGATGTTGATACGGTTGGAGTCGTTGCACTGGGAACATCGGAATAAACAATGTTATCAAATAGGAAAGAAACATCTTGTGAGCTGATTTCAACCTTATCCACATCATTCCAATTAAGAGAAATTGTGCCTGTATACAAATATGTATTTTGACTTTTTGAATAAACTTCAGATCCATCCCGATATCCTTTAAAGGATAAGTTAGCATCTCCAAAGCCATCGACTAAATAAAAACTAAATAGATTGAAGTGGCTATTATCCGATTTCTGAATGGTAAACATAGTAGCACCACTACTATGCATGTCAATTCCGGGAGTTCCTGATTCTCCCAAACTTGTGCTAACAGAAAAATAGGTCGTTCCCCCTATGAGAGAAAAGCTTAAACCTTGGCTACTAAAGGAATTTCCAAGATTCTGATCTTGGGTAGTATAACTATTAAAATCAACGGTGGTTGTTTGTGCCTGAATACCTATTGGAATCAGGGTAAACAAAATGCCTATCAAAATAGTAGCTACTTCACCAACTAATTTTGTGGAAATATCAAAAGAACGTATCAATCTTGTCATGGTTATACTATTTTTAGATAGAGGTAATTTTTGGTCTTGTTGCCTTGAATGGAAAGCTTGATACATTCATCCCCTCATAGAAATCTGGGCTCTGTTTAAAATTACTGAAAGAAAGTTAGACCCCGACTGCGGAAACCCCGATATAAATTGGACGTGTGCTTTTTGATTTTTCAACGTGTCGTTTTTTGGATGATATCACCTGGAACACGGCTGGGAAGGAAGAATACTATCTATCATTTTTAATGCCACCGAGACGGGTTTAATCCCTTATTCCCGGTTTTCAGCATGTAGTTAGCTATTAATAATCCCCAATCAGTAACCCGTAGTTCGTACCTTTCTTAGGGCTTATCGGCCATTATAAATCTTTGCGTAACTGTTTGACTATAAATAATTTATAGAAGTATATAACTTCAGTGTTTTCACCTATCTATTTGTCTCATATTCATGTATAAGCACCTATAAAAGGAGCAGGCCTCTTTTTCCTCCCTGAATTCAACCAAAACACTGCATCAACAAAAATCGGACGGTCCATTGAGGAGATCTGATATAGCTTTGTTCTCAAGATGAAGGCACATGGATTACAAAAAGAAAGGGTGGCGGCACTCGGTAATTGGGGTAAAGCCTGTTGGGCTCGGCATTACTTTTTTAGGAGAAGCGATCATCATCGAATGGTTCAGCCCGGCGGAATTCAATCTTGGCCATGCTGTTCTATGGTTTTGAATTGGCCTTTCTTATATAGAGATGGAATAAGCAGAGGTGGATAGGAATATGACCGGGCTTATTTCACAATCGTCATTTTATGGGAACTCACGTTGTTCTCGGTGGTCATCCGGTAGATATAGACACCACTGGCCAGGCGGCTCGCATCAAACTGCACGGTATGCCAGCCAGCAGGCTGTTCATCATTGATGAGCACCTGCACGCGCCGGCCGATCACATCATAGACTTCAAGGCGTACCTCCTGCTTTTCCGGGAGGGAGAACCGTATATTGGTAGTCGAATTAAACGGGTTGGGATAGTTGGGGTATAATGCAAAATTTTCCGGCAAGTATTCCCTCTGTTTCTGCTCAAGCCAGTAGCGGTCACCCGTGAATAGCGTATACACGGTGTTTGATTGCTCTGCAACTGCTTCTACGCTCTCTCCATTCTGCAGCAGCCATGATTGATCACTCTCTTCATCTACCATTAAAAGACCGGTATTTGCAGGCATATCGGTGAGTTCCGCACGCCAAGTAAAAACGGTTCCTTCCTCTGCTTTCAGATGAAGATGATATTCACTCCCCCGGCGATTATATGCGGCTACATCTCTGATCAATCCCTGTCGGTTTTCTGCTTCAGGTCTTGTCATCATCATGCCGCTGCGAATCATCTCCATAGGTGGATGATACTTCCGGTACCGGTTCGTATCTCCCTCAAAATCTGTCTGTTTCTCAGCAAGGCCGGGAAAAAGAAGCTCCGTGGTTAATCTTTTTTTCTCATCAAATTCGGCGTGTAATTTTACCGATGGCTGAGTTTCCCGGGATGCTGCAAGCAAGAGTTCACCCTCATTATCCGTTTTCCGCCGGTATTCCATTCCCGAGTATGGAATTTCGAGTGCATCGAGTGCCGTTTCCGGCGGATTGAAATAGTAATACCCGTGAACCGGTCGAAGAGAATCCGCTTCTGTAAAACGACTATTGTAGCTATATGCCTCGCCCTGAATGCTGTTCATCATCTGAACATCCCGCCAGCTGATACTGCCGGTGTGCGGATTGGAAATAATATTCCAGCCCGGGTTCAGCGGAATCGTGTAGGCGTCATTCTCATTCGTTTCTACATTGGTTACAGGCAGCTCCAGGTTCAGATTTCCGTTTCCGGATACCCAGAAACCACTCCCCGGCGTAAAGGTAAAATTTCCGTCACCCTGCCTGAATTCGCGGTACTCATCTTCCGAACCATTCTTCCGAAGTGCTTTCCAGTCTGTCCCGTAATTTCCTTCAAAAAGATCGCTGACCAAATACCGATCCTCACCGGGCAGCCCCACCAGGCGATATTCACGCCCCGAACGCTCCTGCTGATCACCAGTCTGCGAATTCCCAAATTCAATTTGCTCACGGATAACACGATTTGCATCCGCCATTTGAGGAGCCGGCCGTGTTCTGAATGCATTTAATTCAGTCCACTCACTTTGAGTTCTTTCATTTTCTACCCTCACGCGCCAAAAATATTGCTGATCTTGCTCCAATCCGGTTAACTGAACCGATGTTTCGTTTGTCAGCCTGTCTGTCACCGGGGCGTTGAAATCTTCAGATTTTGATAGCTGGACCCTGTAAGTGGTATTGTAGGCCGAACTCCATTCCACTAACGGAGCGATACTGATCTGACCTGCATCCGCAATTGGAAAGACAGAACCGGGCGCTTCGGCAACGGTTATGAAAGACCGCAAATTTGACCATTCAGACCGCCCTGTGCTGTTTTTCGCCCTGATACGCCAGAAATAGCGCTGATTATGGTCCAGATTTCCAGGCAGCTCATATCTTATTTCCTCCAGAACCTCCTCATCAACGAGCGGATTCATAAACTCTCTGTCCCGACTCACCTGTACCTGATAGCTATCAGCATGCAATGCGGGTTCCCACTCCAATGTGGGCTGAACGGCAACCGATCCTACCCGATCAACCGGGTACTGAAGAGCAACCTGCTCCGGCAGAGCCCAGATCGTTGTAAACGACCAGGAGTAGGATTCATTCCCAACTTCATCCGCATTGCGAACCACGTTTGCCGGAATGGTTACCCGGTAATCTGCAAACTGTTCAAAACGGCCATGCTCAATCACAAGCTGATTATTCTCAAGCTCTGACTCAACATCCAGTACCGATCCGTCAGCAACCCTGGTGATGGTGATATCAGCTAAATCTCCGGCATCCACATTCTGGGTGAATGAAATAACCGGTGGCCGGGAAAATCCAACCCCCACAGCTCCATCAGACGGAGAATGGGAGTCTACCACCGGTGGTGACATAATGGTAGTAAATTGCCAGGAAAATTCTTCATTCGGTATTCCATCCAGGTTCTCAACGGCTCCGTCTCCTATCATTACAGAATACGTGGTTTGATGAACGAACTCACTCTGAATTAACGTCATCCGGTTGCCTTCAACGTCGATCCTGAAATCAATTTCCCGGTTTTCCGGATCGGTCACCGTAATCTGATCCGCATCCGCGAGCGTAATGGAGTGATCAAATTCAACCGTAACCGGGGCGTTGGGTTCAATCCGTGTCTCATCCGGCGCCGGTAACTGCTGAACCGCTACAGGCGGTGTTCGAAGAATCGAAAACTCTGCCTGCCTCAGTCTGATCTCGTAATTCGGTCCGGCATCCAGATTTCCCTTCACGATGCTGTACTTACCGGGCATCTCTCCCGGCTCTCGTTCCAGGGAACCGTCTACGATCGAGCGATCATCCCCATATTCAAATCCATTTACCCTGTACGTTATTTCCGGATCGTTTTCTCCTTCAAATTTCCATTTCTCCCCGGTTGCGGTTACAGTCAGTGCTTTTGGTTTGATGATAAACGGTGCCGGCCTGAATGCGATCTCATAATTCTCCCCGGCTGTTAGTGTCCCCTGCCGGATTTCATACCTGCCGGCATCCAGAGTACCGGTGCGCTCAGGCATCCCGCGCAGCTCATCCTCCTCCAGCAGCGATCCTCTTGTGATTCTGTATTCAAGCAGCGGCTCCTCATCACCATACTCAATTTCAACCGGACGCGCCGATACCGATAACGGTCGCGGATGGATATCGGCAAGTACCGACCAGCTTGTGGTTTGCAGCTGGTAATTGTTTTGATCCGCTCCACCCGTAATTTCGATATCTGTAAAGTGGACGATCCTGTTTTGACCGGCATCCGGGGTCTCAAATGCCGCATTGTAATCAAATTCCAGGCGATCCCCTTCCACCCGGTTATCCCGAAAATCTGATCCTGATACATCCGTTGTGCCATCATACCTTTTGTCGCTGGCCGTAAAATCGGTCAGCATCAGAGGGCGCGGCATGATTTCAAACTGAGCCGGTTCAAAAATGATTTTATAATTCTTGCCGGCATCCAGAGAACCTTTTCTGATCTCATAAAATCCAACATCATCACCTTGTTCCCGGTTCGGTGATCCCGTCAGCACACCTTCGTTATCATTGAACGCAAAGCCTTCTGCCATGAACCGGAAATCCGGATCACTGTTTCCATACATCTTAGTCTGGTGGCGGGTCGCTTCAACCTGCAGCTCTTTTGGTTTGATCTCAAAATCGGCTGATGAAAAGTCGATCTCATAATTTTCACCGGCGCTCAATGTATTTTGGTGAATCTGGTATTTGCCTGCATTTTCGCCTTCCTCCCTGGTGAGTGAACCATTCAGAATCTCAATATCCTCACCCGGTGCAAAATTCTGCGCTTCAAATCTTAATTCAGGATCAGCGTCACCATAGGTTTTGGATTGGCCGCCATTCACAACAACCTGCAGTGTTCGCGGAAGGATGTTAAACTCAGCCGGTTCAAACGTAATTTCGTAATTTTCGCCGGCATCCAGCGATCCCTGCTGAATTTCATACTCTCCGGCATTCTGCGATCCGGTTCGGGACAGCTGACCGGAAATCCGATCCCCATCCGCCACTGATCCATCGCTGATGTTATACTCCAGGCCGGGCACTTCATCACCATAGATCATCTCAGCTGATTGAGCCTGAATCGTAATCTGACGCGGATAAATATCAGCCTGCGCAATTCCCCATGTGTAATCCAGAGTATAATTTTGTTGATCAGGACCGCCTGTTAATTCAATATCGCTGAAGAAAACGGTTTTGCCCGTTCCGGCATCCGGATTCTCAAATTGTGCGGTATAAGTGAACTCCAGCTCATCCCCGGAGAGACGATCATCTCCGAAACTGGTCCCGTGCGCATCAGAAGTACCATCATATATTTTGTCATCAGCCGTAAAGCTTTCCAGGATAAGCGTTCGTGGCTGAATCGTAAATTCAGCCGGCTGAAAACTGATATTGTAGTTTGTACCGGCATCAAGATTCCCCCCGGTAATCGCGTACACACCGGCATCCTCGCCCATCTCGCGCTCTAACTCCCCTGAAAGGATCGATTCGTTGTCACCATCTGCAAAATTGGACACGCTAAACTGCAGCTCCGGGTCCGGCTCACCATAGATTTTAGATTGTTGACTCTCTGCCGTTACAACCAGGTCACGCTGCGTAATTACAAAATCGGCAGATCTGAATTGAATTGAATAATTGCTGCCTGCAGATAAATCACCCTGAGTGATTTCGTACCGGCCTGCGTTTTCGCCCCCTTCACGGGTTAGCGAACCGGTAAACAGATCGGGGCTATCATCATACACGAATCCCTCCGCATTGTAGGTAAGCTGAGGGTCATCTTCGCCAAATACTTTGGTTTGATTTTCATCCGCAATGATCTCAAGCTCTGCGGGATGTATCGTGATGACCTGTTCTGAATGTTCACCTTCATCTCCCTCATCGGTTCCGGCCGGCCTTGCTGTCACGGTCGCAGTGCCAGCTCCCCGGATCGCAGCGATATTTCCATCGATGGCAAGCAGATCCGGATTATCCGTTGTATAGATAATTTGTACCCCATCGGAAGTGCTTTCCGGGCCAAGTTCAAACGGTTCTTCACCATACGTTTTATCCCGGAGTGATGCGATTTCGTTATTATCGCTGGAATCTGATTCATCAGACAGATGGATCACAGCATACGGATTCTCTGCAGATCGGAGAAGATCCGGTGAAAACATCATCACATAAAAAACCAGAAAGAATAGAAAAAAAGTACTTTTACGGAGCATCATTTTTATTACAAAATCTGTAGATGATCTAAAATAAGCGGAATACTTGTTTGTAGATTTTAGGTGTTGTAAAAAATCTATTTAAAGGGGGATATGTCTCTGTCAAAAGAACAACCATTAATCGGACAACGGCCTTATCACATTTTTCGTCTGATATCTTTTTAAATATATCCGAATAACCGGATTTTGTTGCATCACAATAGATAACAGTCTTTTGAATGACCTGATCAATCCTGTTAACCGGTTCATGATTCTTCTCAAATCACATTCAACGGACCTTGCAGGACTGCCCCGTCTGCACGCTGTTTCTGCGGGCTGATGGGTTAGCACCTATAACACAAAGCCTTCTTTGGGTACACTGCAATTTATTTGACTTACAATGAAGCTAAATCGATGAGTTATCTGCTGTGCAGAATTGGATTATGGGTTACTCATTTGATCAGTTTGTACGGACAAAACCCCTCTGTCTGTACCCCTTTTATCGGCAATTTACTGGAAAGGGTTAACTGTTTTTGGCGAGATTTTTTTATGGATTTTTTGGGTGAAATTTCTTGTGCAGTTTATGACGTGTCAAAAGAGTGTGCACCTGTTTCAACTTCCGGTCTTTTCGGTTCGGCGAACCGGGTTATGCAGGAAATCAGTTCAACACACCTATCAACGGATCTCTCTTTTTAACGCTTCCACTCGTTTAAGTACTTCATCGCGTGATAAATTCCGGAATCGTTCCGGGAGCAATCGCCGGGAGGTACATTCCGAAACCGCAACCAGGGCCTGCAGCTCAATCTCTTCGGGATAGGTGGGCGGGAGAAAATCGTATAGTACATCGTCCAGAATTTGCGGGGTAACCTCCTTGAGGCCTTCTGCCGCGGCGTGAAATTTTGCCCGCGTAAGAGCCGCTTCCATATCAGCGCCGGAATATTTTATCGTCCCTTTTTTGATCGCTTTCGGCAGGTACTCTTCGGTAAGTTTTAGCCCGGTCTTTTTTTTCATCACTTCAAAAAGCTCCACCCGTTCCTCCTCCGTTTCCGGGTGAAACAGGGCGATGTGCTCTTCTGCACGGCCCTGACGCTTCAGGTCGACTGGCATCAGGTCCGGACGGGCTGTCATCAGGAACCAGACAATTCGTCCGCGGTGATCGGTATTGCTCATAAACGTGGCAATTTGCGAAAACACCCGGCTCGATACTCCGCTGTCGCCCGATGCACTTCGATCTCCCAGGTAGGCATCGGCCTCATCAATCATCACCGCAACCGGGCTCATCGCGCGCAGCAGGCTCAAAATTTTCTCCAGGTTTCCTTCGGTTACACCCTGCCACTGGCTTCTGAAATTTTTCAGCTTCACCATAGGAATTCCCACTTCGCCTGCAAAACTGGTCACCAAAAACGTCTTTCCGGTTCCAACAGGCCCGCAGACGAGATATCCCATCGGAATCACATCACGCCGACCTGATTTGAGGGCATCGGCCGCCAGGCGCAGATGTTTTTTTACCTCTGAATGACCGGCCACCTGGTCAAGCGTGTTGGTCGCAGGTACAAACTCCAAAAGACCATACGCCTCCTCTTCGATCATTCGCTTTTTAATCTCTGAGAGGGAATCAAACGTGATCGGCTCCTTATGCTCACTTGAGTTGGAAAGTATGCTGCGGATGCGCACCAGCCCCAGGCCGGCCGTCATCTCGGTAATCATCTCCATAGGTAAATCAGAATGAATTCCTTCGTTCTTTTTATGCTGGGCAAGATAGGCAGAACGTTCCTCTTCATCAGGCAGCGGCACATGAATATCTGCAGTGTAGGGATGCTGAACCAGCCGCCGGTTCAGATCCGCCATATTTTCCGTAAGCAGAACAGTGGTGAAATCCCCGGCGAGAAAGAGTGGATCATACGCCCATTTAAGCAGGTAAACCAGTGCGTTCCGGTCTTCGGTTCCAGAGGCACCGGCGTCATTCATCGGAACAACCGTTTCGGCGTGATCGATAATCAGCGCCACGCTTTTTTTATCATTCAGCCGGGTCCGGATATACTGTTCAAGTACCGAAAATGCACCAACCGGATCTTTCGGAAGTTTTTTGCTGTAATCGGTTCCCAGGATTGTATCACGGCCGGAAAGCGCGCGGTTAAAATCAGTTTGAGATTTCTGATCCCGAAAATAGATTCCCGTTGCTCGGTCGTAGAAAAGCACAAAATCCCTGGAGCCGAAAAATTCATCGGCCAGAAACGTCTTCAGCCGGTCGAACCGGTTGGGAGAACTCTTCACCCTCACCATATCGTGTACATTGCCATGAACGATAAACTGGTTCAGCGTACGGCTGAGGTATTTCTTGGCAAAGCGGGACGCCCATTCGGGATATTGTTCCAGCATGATTCTTTCGCTTTAATTTTTGGGTTGATTTCCGGCTGCTACTCAGGATCTTTCAGCATCAGTTTCACCGTATCCAGCCGGTTTGGAGTAGCTTTACTGATGATAAATTTATTTCCCTGGATAAAAAGCTCTTCATTCACCTTTGGAATCCGCCCGATGTGATTGATGATATAACCTGCAACCGTTTCAAACTCATCACTGTTTTCTTTCAGGTTAATTTCGGGAAATTTCTCCTGCAGTTCTTCCAGGTCAACGTTTCCACTCAGAACAAAGGTGTTTTCGTTGATTCGTTTCACATATTCATCTTCCTGATCGTACTCATCCTGAATATCCCCGACAACCTCTTCAATCAGGTCTTCAATTGTAACCATGCCGGCGGTTCCGCCATACTCATCAATCACAATAGCTACGGAGCTATTGCTCTGCCGGAATTCCGCAAGCAGATCTTTCGATTTTTTGCTGGATGGAATCAACTTAACCGGGCGGATAATGTCGGCAATCGTCTTTGGCGAATCGAATAAATCATAGGCAAACACCACCCCGGTTATGTCATCAATATTATCCTGGTAGACCGGAATTTTGGAATAACCTGACGCGATAAATGTTTTTTGAATTTCATCAATAGTGGCGTTCTGATCAATTGCAACCATCTCCGTACGCGGTACCATGGTCTCCTTCACACGCTTGTTTGAGAGTTCCAGTACGTTATGCAGAATCTGTGAATCTTCCTGGTCGAAATTCTCACCGCCTCCTGTATCGCGGAGCTCTTTGAGGATCATCTCTACATCCTGCCTACGGAATACTTTTTCACTTCGCTCGGTGCCGCTTTTCAGCATACGGATTAAAAAGCCTGATGCGGAGTTTGCAAGAGAGATAAGCGGACGCAAAACAACGTTGAGAAACCGAAGGGGTACGGCAACCACTTTTACCATAAAATCGGCCTGGATCCGGAAAATCGCCTTCGGGATAATCTCGCCAAAAATCATAATTACAAGCGATGCGATAATCGTCTGAATAAGAAGAACAACAGCTGTTGACGGATATACGCCAGCCCAGGATTCATAAAAAGTGCGGACCGGTTCAAGCAGGTAAATTGCCATCAATGTTGCATAAAGAACATTAATGATGTTATTGCCTACGAGTGTTGTGGTGAGAAAGGTTTCCGGCTTTTCGTTAAAAAAAGCAAGTGAACGGGAGACCAGCGAGCCTTTGCGGCTTTCAATCTCAAGTTTTAGCCGGTTTGCCGAAACGAAGGCAATTTCCGAACCCGAGAAGAACGCGCTCGCCATGATTGTCAGTATGATGATCAGGAATTCCAAAAATCGGTATCAGGCAACGTGAATATTAATACATACGAAACGGTTAAGATAAAAAGAATTCGCCCCAACTCTCTGCCCGTTTTACGGTTTAGAATGCACGGGTAGATTCTTTTCAAAATTTCTTGTTGGATCACTTTCCTTTGAAATCAGGTTTCCGTTTTTCGAGGAATGCAGATGTTCCTTCTTTAAAATCTTCTGTTTCGCATAATTTTCCGAATATTTCCGATTCTTTTTTAAATCCCGATGTGGAGTCTGCCGCATGAATCGCCTCTATCGCTCCTGAAACGGCAACCGGGCCATTTTTGAAAATTTTCTTCAATAGTTCTTCGGCTACAGAATCCGCATCCTCATCAACACGGTTCAGCAGGCCAAAATTGAGTGCCTCCTCGGCTTTAATTTGTCTTCCGGTAAGAATAAGATCTGCAGCACGCGCCTGACCGATCAATTTTGTCATCCTCTGGGTGCCGCCATATCCGGGAATCAGCCCCAGGGAAACTTCCGGCAGGCCAAAAACGGCATTTGGTGTTCCCACTCTCATATGTGCCGAGAGCGCGAGTTCTGTTCCGCCGCCCAGTGCATATCCATCCACCACGGCAATTACCGGTTTGGATGAGCTTTCAATTTTCTGAAAAATCTGCTGCCCTTTTTCCGATGCCGCGGTTCCGCTCTCCCGGTTCAGCCCTGACAGCTCCGAGATATCAGCTCCTGCAACAAACGCTTTATCCCCTGAACCATTCAGGACTACACCTTTCACCGCTTTATCACCGGCAATCTGATCAAAGGCCCGATCCAGCTCATCCAAAACTGCGTTGTTGAGAGCATTCAGTTTTTTGGGACGGTTGATTGTAAGGTGGGCAATTCCGTTTGAATCCGTCGATAGTTCAATCGTTTCGTAATTGGCAGACATAGAAAATTTATTTTACGTTTTGTTCCGTTCGTTTATGAAGTTCTTCCGCCTCTTTTCGCAATTCGGCGAGTTCCAGCTCCTGGTCGAGCTCCTCAAAACCGGGCAGAAGGCTGCGGTCCAGCTCTTCAATAATCGTTGTGGCTTCCTCCATCTCCTCAAGCAGATGATCGAGTTTGTTGCCCACATCCTCCGCATTCGGCATGGTCATCGACTGTTCGTAGATAAACCGCGTGGCATCCTCGATGGTTTCGAGATGAGTTTCGCAGATGAGATATTTTTCTTTGGCTACATCAAACTTATTCAGCCGCTTGCGTAAAATTTTCACTCTTCGCTCTTTCGTATCACGCAGCCGTTTCGACTCAATTTCGCTGATCTGATCCTCCTGCAACTTCACTTCATTTTTCAGCTCTTCCTCCACTTCTGAATTCATGTAGATCTGGTAGCGGCGGTACATATCCAGCAGCGTAAGGTACGTATTCAGTAAATCATCAAGTTTCTTTTCGATATGTTCAAGAACTCCCTGCGAACTGTAGGGCAGCGACTGAAAATTACTTTTCACCTCAGAAGCGATGTGTTTAAGCACCAAAAACCGTTTTTGTGAACGCACATCCAGCTGATAGAAAATGGCTTTATCGCCTTCATCGTCCAGCTTCTCTTTCTGTTTTTTGCGGATAACCGACTGCCGGTAAGAGTTCAGGTTTGGCACAACACCCAGATAGAGCAGCTCCGCTCCAAACGTAAGTGTGAGAATGGTATGCGGGGCAAGTCCGGCATCTGTGAACACAAGGGCTGAAATCGTTGCCAGAAGCAGAGATACCAGGTTTACAGGATGCAAAAACGCTTCCCGTGTAAAATTTATGGAGGATGATTTATCGTCTTTTGCCATGATTTCGCTTTTTTATTGCTCCCGGTTTTCACTGTCTTCACGGTCGGGTCCAACCGTTTTCTTTACCTGCAACTGCTCTGCCTGTTCTTCCAGATCATCATAGAGCATCCCCATTTCCCGTTTAATCTGTTGCAGCGACTCTTTCGCTTTCTGCTTTTTGAGCTCTTCATCTCGCTCCGCCTCCAGTTCAGCGTCGGAGTTGATCAGGTCGTCCATCGCCAGATCAAGCCGGGCTTCGATGGAAGCCATTTTGTATCGCACTTTTCCGAGAAATTCATCTACTGAACCAAGCAGTTCATCTGACTGCATCTGCCGGAGGGCATCTGATGCTTTTTTAGCATACCGGGAGCTTCGAAGTTTTTCGCTCGTATCACGGATTTTGCGATAGTGATCTTTGTACTCCTCCTTTAAACGCTCCCGTTCTTCACGGCTCGACTCACTCATGGCGTGTTACGATTTGGTTCGGTCTTTTTTACCAACCGTTTTGCCTGCTTCAGGCTCCTGGGTTGACTCCTCATCAATAGAGATACTTTTTTCGCTGCTTTTCACACTCTTGCCCATCTCCTGCTTAAACTGGTTAACAAGCTCCTGTGCTCGCAGTTTTTCGGCATTAGCCTCGATCTCCATCGTTTCGGTATCCACGCTGTCGAGCGCAATTTCCATCCGGGCCTCATTTTTGGCCGTCTGTTCATTCAGTCGGTTCAGCATCTCACTGTGGGTCTGATCCATCCCGCCCATTTCGAATGATTCGAGCGTATCGGCAACTTTGGCCTGCCACTCTGCCCGTTCACTGGCTCGCAAGGCTTCCCGTGCCTCCTTAATTTTCCTGTCTTTTTCGCGCATAAACGCTTTTTTCACCTTTTGCGCTTTCTCATACGCCTGCTCGGCAAATTTCAGCTGCTCGTGTGAGTGCTCCAGGTTTTCACGCGTTTTTTCGAGCTGAAGCGCATACCCCTGCGCCAGGTCATCGCGGTCGGCATTGATCGCCGATTTTATCTTTGATGTGATATCCGATATCGCCTTTTCGTAGCGGTCCACCTCTTTTCGAAGCATCACCACGTTGGCCTTCACCGTTGCGATATTTTCATTCATCTGCGGTATCTGATCATTCAGCTCCCTGATGTTCTGTTCCAGGATCAGCTTCGGGTTCTCCATGGAATTTACCATACCGCCAAACATCGATCGTATTGCTCTTATTAATCTGTCAAACATAGTACTTTTTTATTTGTGCCCGTTATTGTGTGACAATCCACTGACTTCTCAAATTCTGCTGTCTGCTGGTACAGATTACAGCTCGGATTTATAAACACGTTTACTTTTTTAAAGGTTTTGTATCAGATGCAACGAATTGCACATCTGCTATCTTGTTATATAATCGTGAACACCGTCTTTATCAACCCTGTTCGCTATTTGAGTAATTTTTTCCGGGGATGTTTCAGACAACGTGATCGCGCGGATCATTTCATCCTTACATTCGGGGATCATCGACTTCTTGTTCGTGTGCAGCTCTGCTAATGTTTCATTTTCTTCAATATAATCCCCAACTTTTTTGTGAAGCAGGAATCCTGCGGCTGGATCCACGTCATCATCTTTAGCCCGGCGGCCTGCTCCAAGTTCGAGTGACACCATCCCCATCGCAAAAGCATCCATTTCCTTAATATAACCGCTTTTTGATGAAATCACCGGTTCGATATGATCCGCTTTCGGATACGTTTCCGGGTTTTCAATCACACCGGTATCCCCATCGTGCGCCTTCACAATGCTTACCCATTTTTTAAACGCAGAGCCATCTTTCACAGACGCCCGGCTTTTCTCAATACCTTCTTCAACGGTTGAAGCTTTCTTGCCAAGGTAGATCATCGTACCTGCCAGCAGGTGCGTGATTTCCATCGCATCGTCAGGTCCGTTTCCCTGCAGCCCGTCGATGCTCTCTTTCACCTCAAGCCAGTTACCAACAGCGTACCCGAGCGGCTGCTCCATATTGGTGAGATAGGCGATGGTTTCTTTGCCAAACTGTTCGCCAATACCGACCAGCGTTTCAGCGAGGCGGATGGCATCCTCTTTTTTCTTCATAAATGCGCCCGATCCAAATTTCACATCCAGCACCAGCGCATCAATTCCTTCAGCCAGTTTTTTGCTCATAATGCTCCCGGCAATCAGCGGAATCGATTCCACCGTTGCAGTCACATCGCGAAGAGCGTACAGCCTTTTATCAGCCGGGGCGATCTCTTCTGTCTGCCCCGCAAGCACCATCTGCTCTTGTTCCAGGATTTCCCGGTATCGCTCAAGGGTGATATCAACGGTGAATCCCGGAATGGATTCCAGCTTATCGAGAGTTCCGCCGGTGTGCCCCAGTCCGCGTCCGGAAATCATGGGAACGGGAACGCCGCATGACGCCACAATGGGGGCAAGAATCAGCGACAATTTATCTCCAACGCCGCCGGTGGAATGTTTATCAACTTTTACGCCGGGAATATCGCTCAGATCAAGCACGATACCGCTGTGCAGCATGGAGCGGGTTAAAGCCGCCGCCTCCTCATCGTTCAACCCGTTCAGAAATGACGCCATCAAAAAAGCGCTCATCTGGTAATCGGGCAGCCGGTCTTCCGTATAAGCTTTTATTAAATCCTGAATTTCCCCATCCGTGAGTTCAAGTCCATCTCTTTTTTTGCGAATCAGTGATACCGGGTTGATATCTTTTACGCTCATATCGTTCATTTCATTCGAGTTTTATGCACTACGGAAAGGTAGTATTTCTGATGATTAAAAAAGAATGAAGAATAGCACCAGTCACGCTTCCTGAATATGCTCAAAACCTTAGTTCGCTTCTAAAATCAGGACCTCAAATTTCCCCCCTTAATAGAGGCTATGAGAAAATTGTTTTCCAAAGAAAATGCACGTAAATAAAGTAAGATTTCTGCCATTTTCTCAGCTCTCAAACTTTCTGACCCTCCCCCGTCCGCTCCCTATCGGGCCCTAACCGGACTTGATAGGGAGGGGAGCTTCAATACAAGCTTTCATACCTTAAAAAATAATGAATACCAACGAATGAGAGTGTAAAATCTCACAGCCTCAATAAAGGGGATCTTCATTAGAGACAAGATCCCTATGTACGCAAAGAATATGAATATACAACCTCCGCGGCTTTGCACCTCTTGCGGTAAAAAATTATTGTTACCGATTATTTGACTCTGCTTCTCTCAATTTCGGCACCACACCCTCCCTTTTCAATAGATAAATCCGGTAGAAGTTTGATTTCAAAGTTAGTACCATCCATGTAATTCATCGAATATTTTCAGGATTGAAGAAAAAATTCCGTCCGTTCTATCCATCTACTGCCCGACTATGAAAGTTTTAGCGAATCGATACCTTTATAAATTCCGGGAATTACTCCCCGATGGCATTGATCTCGATCTTTTTGATCCCGAAGAGCTCCCAAAAAATGCCCCGGAGTATGATGCTCTTTTTGTAAACACCACCACGCCCATTAACGAACAGTCGCTGCCGGATACCGGCAATCTCTCATTTATCGCCACCGGTTCGTCCGGCACGGATCATCTCGACCTCAAATACCTCAAATCCAAAGGGATTCGATATGGCGATGCGGCCGGATGCAACGCCGTTACGGTTGCGGAGTATATCATCACAGCACTGTTTCTTTTTCAGCAGAGATCCCGCATTCCGATGATAGACTTTAAAGTGGGAATAATCGGGAAAGGACATGTGGGCACAGCAGTTTCCCGGATGCTCACACGATTCTCTATTCCTCACCTCGCATACGACCCTCCACGGTCCGATCACGACACCGATTTTCATTCTGCCCACTTCGAAGAGATTAAAGAGTGCAATATTCTCACCTTTCACACTCCGATTACGTATAGCGGAGCGTATCCTACTCATCAGCTACTCAACCGAAGCTGGTTTCAAGGCTGCAATTACCATTTGATCATCAACTCCTCACGTGGTGAAGTGGTGGACGAAGAGTTGATCCTGGATGAAATGGAAACCGGCCGTCTGAAAAGTGCAATTATTGATGTATGGAAAGGCGAACCCGGTTTTAACACCCGCCTGGCGAAAAAAGCGAAGATCGCCACCCCTCATATAGCAGGATATTCCGTGCAATCAAAATTGCGGGCTTCACAGATGATCATCGATCAGTTTTGCCGCCATTTCGGTCTGCCGGTTCAGCCGCCGGAACCAGTTGAAAAAGTTGATCTCAACCTGACCAAAACCTACGAATCACTCGGCCAGGTTCTGGAAGATATCCATCCGATCTGTACATTCGACACCGAACTCCGCAAACTGATTGAATTGCCATCAGGCGAGCGAAAAAAGGCGTTTAAAACGCTCCGTTCTGAATCAGAACTCCGTCACGAATACACCAATATGCGCGTGGACAGCAAACTCCTGAATCAGTTTCCTGAACTCGGATTACTCGGTATCGATCCGAAATAGTTGAAATGCGTTTTTCGTGGTGATGGCGGCGATTTCATCCAGTGAAACTTCTTTCAGACGGGCAAGGTTTTTTGCCGTATACGCCATGAATGCCGGCTCATTTCGTTTGCCGCGTTTCGGTGCCGGAGAGAGGTAGGGCGCATCCGTTTCGAGGATCAGGGAGTCGAGCGGCATTTTTTGAACGGTGGCATCTACTCCCGCATTTTTGAAAGTTGATACACCTCCGACTCCAAGATAAAGCCCGAGGTCGAGCGCGCGTTTCCCTTCATCTTCCGTGCCCGTAAAACAGTGCCAGACGCCGGTCAGCGATCCGTCCTGCTCCTCTTCAACAATATCAAGCAGATCAGCCGTACTGTCGCGATTATGCAGAACAACCGGTTTCTGCACCGCTTTCGCCACTCGGCAGTGCATCCTCAGGCTCTCTTTCTGTTCGGCGATATGATCGGTGCTCCAGTAATAATCGAGGCCGGTCTCTCCCACTCCCACATACTCCGGTGATGCGCAGGTTTCAGCAAGTTTCTCTTCTTCGCTGAGCCGTGAGGATTTCACATCACACGGATGAACCCCCATCATTTTATAAAATGAAATGGTGCTGTGTGAAAGATGATCCATCTGGCTGAGGGAGTTCCAGTCGATCGCGGGAAGAAATATATGACCAATTCCGGCTTCTTCAGCACGGGAAAGCACCTCATCAAGATCATCCGTAAACTGATCAAGATAGAGGTGTGAATGTGTGTCGGTGAGTTTCAAAGGGGTGTGATGATCTGTTCTGTTTTCAATTCACATCAAAACTAAGAAGAATTGCGGTCATTCCTGAACCCGGTTTTTGATCGTTTACCTTTTCGCGTGATACTCAACAAGTCCGCCGATTACACCGGAGGAAACGGAGTGTGAGGTAAAACCTCTTTGAGTGAGGAGTGCAGATAGCAGACTGGAATGTTTGTTAGCAACCGTGCCGGTCAGCACAATTGGCTCTTGTTTGTCCGGTTTGATGGAGGAAAGCTGCTGATCTAAAAAACGCTCGAAACATCCGGTTATAATACGCAAAAGCTGTTTTGAACGGACTTTTTCCAAAACTTTTCCGGCCACAGAAGCAAGTTCCCGGTTGGGATGCGGGCTTTTGTAAATTTTATCCATCCAGTATGCGTACTCTCTATTCTGCAGTACTGAGGCCACCCGGGATGAGGTTTCTTCACCCATTTCATCCCTGAAAAATGCTTTCAAGATCGCACGGCCGATATCCGCTGCACTTCCCTCGTCACCGATTGCAAAACCGAGAGCGGCCGACCGGCGCACAATCTCACCATTTTTATACCGTCCGCAAATGGAACCGGTGCCCATCGCACAGATCGTTCCGTTTCTGTTTTGAAGATGCGCACGCGCTGCCCCGGTGAGGTCATCAAACACATTCACCGCAGATTCCGGAAACACACGAATAATTGACTGTTTGATTTTTGATACCGGTTCCGATCCATAACATCCCGCTCCGTAAAACCATATATGATCGACCTCACCAACATTTTTAAGCACGTTTTTTCGAAGTTCATCACCTATTTGCCCCGATGAATTGTACGCCGGATGGAGACCTTCACCCGAAAAGTAGTTTATTCCAGACGGTGTGATATATGCCCAGTCTGTTTTCGTGCCGCCGCTGTCTGCTATTAAGAGTTTCATACTATCGGTGTTGCGTGCATCTGCTCCATTTATATTCTGTGCACGATCCTGTATTTTTTATTCAGAATCAATTTTGTTTTTCACTGCTCCACATAATGTTGCGCGCTTTTGTACCTTTCATGCGTAAATTGAACCGAACGAAATTCCCCATGAGTTTAACCTACACAAATTACCTGAATGTTGATAAGCTACTGAAACTGCAGGAGCCGAAATCGGAACCTGAAGAGCATGATGAGATGCTTTTTATCATCATCCATCAGAGCTACGAACTCTGGTTCAAACAAATACTGCACGAATTCGACAAACTCAGGACCGATCTTGAAAATGGCAATACCTGGGCGTCTGCCAAAACGATGAGGCGGATTTTAACAATTCTCAAAACCATGGTCTCCCAGATCGATATCCTGGAAACCATGACGCCGCTGGAATTTAACAGCTTTCGCGGGTTTTTGCAGCAGGCGAGCGGGTTTCAGTCGGTTCAGTTTCGTGAGATGGAGATCATCTGCGGAATGCGTTCGGAGCATATCATTAAAGTTCACGCCGATCAGCCGGAACTGCAGCAGCAGCTCATCGACAGGGAAAAAGAGTCTACTCTTTGGGAGAGTTTCTGCAAATACCTCCAAAAGATGGGGCATCCGATAAAGGATCCCAAACGCGTTAATGAGCAGGGACTTGTGCATAATTCGTCTGAGGAGAACCAGAAAACGCTCGTGGAGATTATGAACAATGATCCCGAAGCGGCACTGCTCTGCGAACTTTTTGTTGATTATGATGAAGGGCTGCAGGAGTGGCGATACCGGCATGTAAAAATGGTTGAGCGCACGATTGGGACAAAAAAAGGGACCGGCGGATCGGATGGTGCTAAATACCTCCGGCAAACGTTGAACAATCCTATCTTTCCGGATCTTTGGGCAATACGGACACAGTTTTGAACGGTTCATTCGATCACTCCGTTACTTGAACAGCCTCACAGAAAGCTATTTAATATGGGCAGTACAGAACTCAGCGAAAAAAATTATCTGCGTATTTGTTTTATCAATTGGGCGCTCTCCGTGCCTTTGCTCCTTATTTTTTCGTGGCCTTACTTTATCATAACTCAGCTTTTAGGCATCCCGAAAATCATGGCACTTCCCGGGTCTATTTTCTTTGCGCTTCCGTTTATGCTTACGCTGCTTCATGGACATGTAACGATGGCGGTAGGCGTGGTTCACCGGATCCACTATTACGACTGGCTACAGAGCTACCCGTTTACGTATGGGCTGCTTTTCCATCCCATCATTGTAAAAACACGTTTTCGCCTTTCGCTTTTCTTTGCAAGCGTGCTTCTGTTTCTGGTTGGGTTGTGGATGAGCTGAGTTATATTTTTCTCAAATGAATGAACGTGTGTTATACAGACTGTTTTTCTTGTCAAGGAAGAGCTATCAAAAATCAGTCATCGGATGAGTCATCCATGAATAATATGTTGATTCAGGGTGTCTCGATTTTTCGAATAATTTATCCGATGACCTACTTGAAAATTTTATCGATGGCACAACAGTTATCTATCAGATGAATTCTAAACAAATGCCCTCACCGCTAACCCTGTGAGCAGTGCCAGAAGCGCTGAAAGCAGTGTCCCGATCAATACATATTCCGCAAACGTCCTGTTTTCGAACTCTTTGTAGCGCACTACTCCTTTTGCCGTTAAAATAAACCCGATCGCCGCATACTGCCCGGCAATCGTAAACAGAAATATAAAAATCCGCTCCAGCATCCCGATCACACGGCCGGTATTGTATTCCCGATCCGTTACCGTTGAGTTGATCTCCCCAATCGGGTCCAGTTTCAGAAGCTTTAATATATGGCGGAGAAGTGTGTTCATTTCGTTCATCACCAGGAGAATCCCAAACAGTAACATCATCACCGATAATGCCATTTCTACAGCGCCCGGGCCGGATTCATACAGAAAATCCACAATTGTTCGATCCATTTCTGCATTCAGCAAGGGACTAAACATCAACCCTGTCAACCCAATATACAACAGCAAACCGAACAGACGATTTCTGTAGATTTTCTCCCCATTACGCTCCAGGTAAATGGTGGCAATCGGGAGCAGCAGAAGAGTGATCAGCAGTAGAACCCAGGTCAGGTTCACTTCCATCAGCAGCAGGACAATCAGCGGTATGGCCGCCATTTTCAGGATCGTACCGCTGGTAGCACCGTCATCTTCAAACGTCAGCCGCAAACGGGAAATCAGCACCAGGTTCAGCGTAATAAAAAAGAGCAGCAGATTCATGATGATTCCAGGTTTTCCAGGTACCGATTCATCAACACCGTGATATTGCCGGTCATTTCCATGATGATATCGATGCTTCCGTCTTCCCGATTTTTATAGACGGCTGTTTCTGAGATATCAAGCTCTGCCGCGATTTTCTTCACCGGCAGACCACTGTTTAATTTATTCACTATCATGTATCGCGTTTTTTTCCACTTTTTTATTCCATCTGACATCAGCCAGAGCGAACTGTTTGCCAGGGCAAGCTCGGAGCCCTCTTCGGCTCCCTCGGCGTCTACTCCAAACAGGTACCCGGTTTTTTTCAGCTTTTCGATTCTTTCTCTCGCCGCATAAAACGCCGGGCCATCCATTCCGATCGCCTGTTTTGGGTTTATCGGGGTGACAATCGTGCCGATCGAAATCGCAAAACGAACCGAAACCGGGTGCAGCTCGGCGAGAATCCGCCAAATATCTTTCCAAATACCTGAAGTATCGCCATACACCGCCTGGAATTCATCTCCCAGCGTGATGGTGTAGGGAGAGGCAAGAGACTCCGATTCTTTGCTGATCGTTTCCAGCAATCGCTCCAGCTTCTCCTGCAGTTCTTTCCGGCCGGAAGAGCTCAGCTTTCTCGACTCTACAATATCACCTATAATCACAATCATACAAGCACCATCTCGATTCGAAGAATCTGTGTTCTGCAAAATTCAACTGAATCAGTTTAATTTTTGAATTTCAACCAAAATAGTTGAAAAAATACAATTAAACCAATATGGTTGAATTTAAACATAAATAGTGCCATTCAATGAAAAAGCCGGGGATTCAGAACACCGGCTTTTCATGGATTTCGCGCAAATCTGCGGATCGGCCGTTAGTAGGCTTTACCATTTTTGATATCGTCAACCACGGACGGATCCAGAAGTGTGGATGTGTCCCCCAGGTTTTCGAGATCGTTTGCCGCAACTTTCCTGAGAATTCGCCTCATGATTTTCCCTGATCGGGTTTTCGGCAAACCGGCAACAACCTGAATTTTATCCGGCTTGGCAATCGGGCCGATGATTTTGGTTACCAGATCATGAATCTCTTTTTTAAACGCTTCCGGATTTTCGGGCTCTTTCTCGCAGATCATAAAGGCGTAGACACCCTGCCCTTTCACATCATGCGGATACCCAACAATGGCCGTTTCTACGATGTTTTTATGCTCATCGATCGCGTTTTCAATTTCTGCCGTTCCCAGCCTGTGTCCGGAAACGTTGAGCACATCATCCACACGGCCGGTAATTCTGTAGTAGCCGTCATCGTCGCGCCGGCAGCCATCACCCGTGAAATAGTATCCTTTATAAGCGCTCATGTACGTTTCCAGGTATCGGTCGTGATCTCCCCATACCGTGCGCGCGATACCGGGCCACGGATGTTTAATACAAAGATTTCCATTCACGCCGTTGCCGTCAATCTCTTTGCCTTCCTCATCCATTAGCACAGGTGTGATTCCGGGCAGGGGAAGTGTTGCGAAACCCGGTTTGGTTGGAGTGATGCCTGCCAGCGGGGAGATCATAATACCTCCCGTTTCGGTTTGCCACCAGGTATCCACAATCGGGCAATTTCCGCCGCCGATGTGATCGTTATACCAGTTCCAGGCCTCTTCATTGATCGGTTCACCCACGCTGCCAAGTACTTTCAGCGAGCTGAGATCGTATTTCTTCACATAGTCGATATCGTAGCTCATCAACGCGCGAATGGCGGTTGGTGCCGTATAAAAATGAGTGACTTTATATTTTTCAACAACTTCCCACAGACGGCCGGCATCGGGATAGGTTGGCGTTCCTTCAAAAATAATCCCGGTGGCGCCGGTAAACAGCGGTCCATACATAATATAGGAGTGGCCCGTGATCCAGCCCGCATCAGCCGTACACCAGTAGATATCCTCTTCTTCAACCTGGAACACGTTCCGGAACGTGTAGCTGGTGTAGACCATATATCCGCCGCAGGTGTGCAAAACGCCTTTTGGCTTGCCGGTGGAGCCGGATGTATAGAGAATAAAAAGCGGGTCTTCCGCATCCATTTCAACCGCCGTATGTTTTTTAGAGGCGTTTCGGATGAGCATATGCCACCATTCGTCACGCCCTTCCACCCAGTCGATATCGCGGTTGGTACGCTGACAAACAATTACACTTTTAACATTCGGGCAGCTTTCAAGGGCTTCATCAGAAATATCTTTCAGCGGAACGTGCTTATCGCCACGGCGAAGACCGTCGTTGGTGATCAGCATTTTGGCATCGCAATCTTGAATCCGCTCAGAAAGTGCCTGGGCTGAAAATCCTGCAAATACGATAGAATGCACCGCACCAATACGCGCACAGGCAAGTGCCGCAATAATCAGTTCCGGCGTCATTGCCATATAAATGCACACCCGATCGCCTTTTTCTACTCCTTTACTTTCCAGGACATTAGCGAAGCGGCAGACATCCTCATGAAGCTGACGGTAGGTTATGGTTCGCCGAAAACTGTCGGGGTGATTCGGCTCAAAAATGAACGCCGTTTTGTTACCAATGGTATTCAGATGGCGATCAAGCGCATTTTCGGTGATATTGAGCTTTCCGCCTTCAAACCATTTAATATCCCCTTTTTCAAATCCGCCGGAATGAACTTTGTCCCAGCTCTTTCTCCAGTAAAACGTCCCGGCTTCGTGCTCCCAGAACTTCAGGCGATCCTTTTCACTCTGTTTATACGTTTCTTTGTACTCATCAAAAGATTTAATATTCAGCCACATACGAATTCAGTTTATTTATAATTATTTCCATCATTCAGAAGACATCAAAAGCGCTTCTATGTTGATGTTTTTTAGGCGGTTTTTCAAGTCTTTTTTGATAAAAGTTTTAATACGGAGAATATGCGAATGTCAAAATCAAAAACCTCCCCCCTCTGACCACCACTGCAATGGATAAACTACTGTCAAGTCAATTTTGATTTGTCGGGTTAATGAAATACCCTCATCCGCTGACTCCACGTCACCGGATGAGTGGATAGGAGTAAGAAATTACTCTATAAGATTATGCACTGGATAATGTAAAGTCAGGACAATTCACCGGATGAAGCGAATTCATCCGGTGAATATTTACACAAACACGCCTATTAAACAGAATACCAAATTTAACTCTATATCATTCAAACGATTCCGCGGAATAATTCTGTTTGGCAAGCAGATATTGATTCATTAAATATGAAAAGTCCAGGCTACAATAAAATAGAATCGTGGTTCGATGAGCGCGAATGGAAACCGTTTTCGTGGCAGAAAAACGTGTGGGATGAGTGGCTCTCCGGGAAAAATGGTCTGCTGAATGCTCCTACCGGAAGTGGTAAAACGTTCGCACTTTTCATGCCCCAGCTGATAGAATGGATCGATCGCTACCCCGAAACGTATCAAACTAAAGAGAAAAACGGCCTGCAATTGATCTGGATAACCCCGCTGCGAGCCCTGGCCAAAGATCTTGAAAAGGCCATGCAGAAGGTTGTGGATGAGCTTGGAATTCCGTGGCGGGTTCAGCGCCGTACAGGTGATGTATCATCATCCCAAAAACAAAAGCAGAAACGCCGCATGCCTGAAGTGCTGATTACCACGCCGGAGAGCCTTCACATTCTGCTCGCTCAGAAAGGGTATTCAAAACGGTTTCAATCCCTCTCCTGCGTGGTTGTGGATGAGTGGCACGAACTGATCAGCTCGAAACGAGGAACACAGACCGAGCTTGGGCTGTCGCGACTTACCGGGATGCTGCCAGACCTAAAAATCTGGGGTGTTTCCGCCACAATCGGAAACCTGGAAGAGTCGCGCGATGTTTTGCTGGGCGTTCGGCCAGATCGCAGGGATTCTGTGATCATCCGCGCCAGGCAGGACAAAAAAATTAACGTTCACACTGTTCTGCCTGACGATGTAGAGCGCTTCCCATGGTCGGGCCACCTGGGGACCAATCTCCTGCACAAAGTTTTACCGATACTTGATAAAAGCGGCTCCACACTGATTTTCACCAATACCAGGGCACAATCGGAAATCTGGTTTCAGCAGCTTTTGGAAGCCAATCCCGACCTGGCCGGAACCATTGCGCTCCATCACGGATCGCTCGACCGGAAAATCCGGGACTGGGTTGAGGATTCTCTCCACAGCGGATTGATCAAAATTGTGGTCTGCACCTCAAGCCTCGATCTTGGCGTTGATTTCGCACCGGTGGATACCGTCATCCAAATCGGCAGTCCAAAAGGTGTGGCGCGATTTCTGCAGCGGGCCGGACGCAGCGGCCATCAGCCCGGAGCGGAAAGCACCATCTGGTTTCTTCCCACAAACGCACTGGAGCTGATTGAAGCTGCCGCTCTGAAAGATGCGGTGCACGATCAGAACATGGAGAGCCGTGACCCGATTCTAAAACCGTTTGATGTACTCATTCAATACCTGATTACACTCGCTGTTTCTGAAGGTTTTCGACCGGATGACATTTTTGAAGAGATCAAACATACATTCGCCTACCAAACGCTCAATCCTGATGAATGGAGCTGGATTCTCGATTTTATCCAGACCGGCGGACAGTCGCTCGCCCGGTATGATGAATACAACAAAGTAGAAATAGATGAGGATGGAATCTGGCGCGTATTTGACCGCAGGATTGCACGGAGGCACCGAATGAGTATCGGCACAATCGCAAGCGATTCGATGCTGCGGGTGAAATATATGAAAGGCGGAACGCTCGGGCGGGTTGAAGAGTGGTTCATCTCTCAGCTGAACAACGGAGATACATTCTGGTTTGCCGGGCGCAATCTTGAACTTGTGAAAATGAAAGATATGACCGCCTTCGTCCGGCGGGCAAAAGGTTCAAGCAGTAAAGTGCCAAGTTATATGGGCGGAAGAATGTCCCTCTCATCCAATATGAGTGAACGGCTGCGGAATAAATTGGAGGAAGCGCGCAGCGGCAATACAAATTCCATCGACCTGAAGACCATTCAGCCGATTTTTAAGATTCAGAAAGAGCGCTCTCTCCTGCCCGGCCCCGGACAGTTTCTCATCGAAAAATCGTGGTCAAAAGAGGGCTGTCACTGTTTTTTCTTTCCGTTTGAAGGACGATATGTTCATGAAGGGATGTCGGCCCTGGCAGCGTACAGAATCTCAAAAATCACTCCGATCACATTTTCCATAGCCATGAATGATTACGGGTTTGAACTTCTCAGCGATCAGGATATACCGGTTCGTGAGGCGATTCAACAAAACCTCTTCTCAGAAAAAGACCTTATCCGCGATATTATGGGGAGCCTGAACGAAGCGGAGCTGGCGAAACGGCGGTTCAGGGAAATCAGTCAGATTGCAGGATTGGTATTCCAGGGTTTCCCCGGAAATCAGAAAAAAGGAAAACATCTGCAGATGTCATCCGGACTATTTTTTGATGTCTTTGTGGAGTACGAGCCGGGAAATCTGCTGATCCGCCAGGCGTATGATGAAGTCCTAAGCCGCCAGCTTGATGAGGCCCGTTTGCGAAAAGCGCTGCAGAGAATTCAGACGCAGGAGATCATCGTACAGGATGTAGACCGGTTTTCCCCTTTTGCCTTTCCAATCTATGTGGACCGGCTTCGCGAACGGTTATCATCAGAAAAATTACTCGACAGAATTAAAAAAATGCAGAAACAGCTTGAAGCCGAATGAGTAAACTCGAGATCGAAATCAACGGACATGAATTTCAATTGCTCCCGGAGCGTGCCCTTTTCTGGCCGTCCCGGCAGACGCTGATCATTGCGGATCTGCATCTAGGAAAATCGGGACACTTCAGAAAGCATGGGATTGCCGCACCCCAACAGATCAATGAAAAAAACCTGGCTCGCCTTGATAAGCTGATCAGCCGAGTGAAGCCAAAACGTGTTTTTATCCTGGGTGATCTGTTTCACAGCAGCGCCAACAGAGAGTGGTTGCGGCTGGAGAATTGGCTTACTGATCACGCAAATCTGGATTTCCACCTGATTACAGGAAACCACGATATCCTGCACGCCTCATTCTATAAAAAGGCCGGACTCACAACACACGCCACTTATTTTGAAGGTGGATTTCGTTTTGTGCACGATATTGAAGATGTAGAAGCGGATGATTCTCACTTTACATTTTCCGGGCATATTCATCCCGGAGTGCGCCTGAAAGGGGCTGGGCGTCAATCTATACGTCTACCCTGTTATTATCAGAAAAAACACCATTTAATTCTTCCCGCATTCGGAGAATTTACAGGACTTTTTCTGTTGGCAATGAAAGATGCGGAACAGATCTATGCGATTGCAGAGAGCAGTGTATGTTCTATAAAAAAATATAATTATTAAATCATTCTAATATTTTGAGATTTTCTATTACGCCACTCATTGCACTCTACCTGATTTTGGTACTTCCCTGCGCAGGTTCAAGTCAGTCTTTTTCGGAAGATTTAATTGAGATAAATGAGCAGAGATTGCAGCTCAATCAAAGCGGAATGACCGTGCTTGGAAGCTGGGCTGCAGCAAACATTATTGCGGGCGGAGTTGGGATGACACAAACTTCCGGGCGGGTCCGCTATTTTCATGAAATGAACGTGGCGTGGAATAGCGTAAATTTAGCAATTGCGGGGATTGGATATTTCGGTTCCCGAAATGATCCTGCAGCCTATTCGTTGTCGGAAACGATCCGGGAATTCCAGAGCTTTCAAAAGCTGCTGCTATTTAATGCCGGACTAGATATTGGGTACATGGCATTTGGGGCGTGGTTGTGGGAGCGGGGAATCCGAACCGGAAGTGACCGGTCGATTGGATATGGCCGCTCGATGATACTTCAAGGCGGATACCTGTTTCTTTTCGATATTGTGCTATATGCACTCAGCAGAAATCAGAGCGGGCCGCTAATCGAATCGCTGGACCGTATTTCTCCGGCACAGAATGGCATCGGCCTGCGAATTCGCCTTTAGTTTGACATTTTTCGCTTGACGGAGTGATGCAACCGGTGAGTAAGGCGTGATTTCTTTGTTCGGACATTTGCACCAGAAATCCCGAACTTCTTGCTAACCTGTTGTGTGGTAGCATCCGGGTGTGCAAGTAAATAATTCATCAGGTCCCGATCATCAGGATCAAGCTCTTCCAGGCACTGCTCCAGGATCTGCATTCTCTCTTCATCTATTAAAGACTGCATCTGATCTGCCGGTTCTACATGATGATTATACTGTTCGTCATCTGATGTAAACCGATGCTGCGATTTCTTGTAATGTAAAAAAGTGTGTCTGGATGTAGTGATAAGGTAACTGAAAATGTATTTACTCTCATTAATTTTATCATCGCGTATCCTTTCAAATACATCAAGGAACGCCTGGTGGGCACACTCTTTGGCTTCAATTGGAGAGGCGTTCATCACAACACGCAGATAGTCTTCCAGCCTCGGCATCACTTCTTTTAAAAGTTGATTGGCAGTCTCCTCGTCTCCATCCCTGAGGGCTTCTACTAAATCTGAATAATCGACACGTTGCACGGAAGTTTCCAAATCAAATTATATATGCGTGAATAGAAAAAAATGGGAGTGCACCGAAGGACAAATGAATCACTATATCATATGAATCATTCATTAAAAAAGATATTCGATTTCCATTAATCAATTAAAAATATTAAAATAGCGCAGATCTTATAGACCATTACGTTTGAAAGACTTATAAATTATTTTGTAACAAAACTACGTTGAAATACTCTTGTTATTGAACAGCACATTATAAGTTTAATATCATCTTTATTGCTATACCCAATCATAGATCTGCGGTTAAAGATTTTTAGAGACTGCAATACGATATGGTTATTCACTTTGATCTGTATTGCTATTAAAAATAACTAACCGCAATCATTCCTGATTGATTCTATCTTTGACGGCAAAAATTGATTACTACGTTGATATTATCATTGGGTGTAAATTTTTACACCCTTGCGTAAAACACCTACGCCGTCTTAGATATTCAAATATATTATCGGCTCAAGCTAACAAACACTTAAACTACCTCTCGTTATGAAATCTCTCAAATCAATTACCTCGAAACTTTTTACAATTTCATTCGCTCTCATTTTCGCAGCAGGCTGCGCAACCGTTACCGATGCCAATATCGATCTGCCTGAAACCGAAGAAACCGTGACATCCACCAACGCTCCCGATGGCTCTTTCTGGGACAACCGCGCAGGCGACAGCATGGATCCAATCATTGACCGGCCACAAACCGGCGGCGGAATGCTCGACTAATCCAATGCAACTCACTGCGTCTCTCAATCCAACTTCACTTTCTTAAAAATTACTGATATGAAATCTCTGACAAACAAACTTCTCGCTTTCTCTTTCGCTCTCATCTTCGCAGCAGGCTGCGCAACCGTTACCGATGCCAACATCGACCTGCCTGAAACCGAAGAAACCGTGACATCCACCAACGCTCCCGACGGCTCTTTCTGGGACAACCGCGCAGGCGACAGCATGGATCCAATCATTGACCGACCCAAAACCGGCGGCGGAATGCTCGACTAATCCAATACCACTCACTGCGTCTCTCAATCCAACTTCACTTTCTTAAAAATTACTGATATGAAATCTCTGACAAACAAACTTCTCGCTTTCTCTTTCGCTCTCATCTTCGCAGCAGGCTGCGCAACCGTTACCGATGCCAACATCGACCTGCCTGAAACCGAAGAAACCGTGACATCCACCAACGCTCCCGACGGCTCTTTCTGGGACAACCGCGCAGGCGACAGCATGGATCCAATCATTGACCGACCCAAAACCGGCGGCGGAATGCTCGACTAATCCAATACCACTCACTGCGTCTCTCAACCCAACTTCACTTTCTTAAAAATTACTGATATGAAATCTCTGACAAACAAACTTCTCGCTTTCTCTTTCGCTCTCATCTTCGCAGCAGGCTGCGCAACCGTTACCGATGCCAATATCGATTTGCCTGAAACCGAAGAAACCGTGACATCCACCAACGCTCCCGATGGCTCTTTCTGGGACAACCGCGCAGGCGACAGCATGGATCCAATCATCGACCGACCCAAAACCGGCGGCGGAATGCTCGATTGATGATTATTCAGATATTACTTTTTAACTTGTAATGATTCTTCCGTGCTTATTAACTATTTTCAAATTACGGACGATAAAACTACTTAATTATAAAAGTTAAGTTTGACTTTAAGTGAGTGCCATGGCAAAAAAAGTATTCATACTGCTTATTACTTTTTTTGTATCGATTGCCACCTATTCTCCTGCACAATCTCAGATTACTGACATAGAGGTATTCGATTCCAGTCCATTCATAAATGGAGAACCTATTGAGTCTGATTTACTGTGGACTTTTGCGATTTTATTTCACTCCTCCGATAAAAACCTACAGGAATCTCTTCTTCAACGAGTAAATAATCAACAATTATTAGATGCATTAGATACCTCCTCCACCCGTAATTCCATATTGAATATTGCTTTCGAATATATGGACGAGAAGATGCTGCTTATTTACCTATTGAATGAACCTTCAGAATCTGAGAGAATTTCAAAATTTGATGAATTCTATTCAAAATATGAAGCTAATCCCCTTTTAAATGACATAAATCATTCAATTTCAAAAAACGTTAAGTTAAATCTGGATGAAGTCAAATTCTCTGATTTTCCTTCAGTTTTTTTCTATTTATTAGAATATAACCAGTTTACTGATGTCATCGGCCGCGAAATTTATTCACATATTATCGAATTTTATGAGAATGAATTTCATCAGCTTCAACTCTCTAAAATAGAAACGGAACTCTACTTATCTGCACTTTTTTACGCTTATTATAGTACTGATCAATTCGGTCCCATTGCTGATATCTTTCAAGAATTAATTGCCTTCGAAAAATTTCCTATCTCTCATTCTAAACTCAATCTCTTCTGGAGCCTTGACTATGCAATGTATAGCTTGGGCTATTTAGACAGAAGTCTTGAAGTCCAAAGAGAGTTCTCACTTCCAATCTCTGATTACTTAGGAGATGAAGGCAGCATACACGCAATCTACTCAAGCCATGGCGGATACCTCTATATGCTGGGAAAATACAGGGAAGCGCGTGAAGTGTTTGAATCTACTCTTCGAAGGTCTGACAATTTGAGCGATCAGAATTTAACACGGCTCTACAATAATCTGAGTCTTGTGTATTTCAGTACAGGAGAATCCGATAAGTATATAGAAACACAGCTTAAAGCGCTCGAGCATTCGCAATCTTACAATAATTTTGATCACCAGATCGGCATACACAGAAATCTGCATATTTTTTATAGAAAAAACCAAAATTTTGAGCTCGCAAGTACCTACATCGATCGCGCGGCTGATTTAGCCGAACAGTTAGAAAACCTTGAAGACTTGATTTCTATTCTGATATCAAAATCAGTTTTTGAATCAACATATTTGAATAATATATATGAGGCAGATCAATACCTATTAAAAGCTGAAGCCCTGCTTAATGATGATATAAATAGTAGGTTTGTTATTAGAATATTTAGTGAACGTGCTGAATTACTTCAGTCGCAAGATAGAATTGATGAAAGTATTAATTATTGGAAGGAAGTCGCTAATATTGCGTTATCTCAAAATAACACCCCCATTTATCTTGAAAGTCTTGTTTCAAGGGCAAATCTAAACTTTAAACTTGGTAATTATACAGAAACTTATGATTTACTTAAAAAATTCAGAGCTCATGATATAACTGTCGTGGACTTTTCAGTTTTGACACTCTCCCGTATTGTTCAAGCAATGCTTTATCATCAGAATGGTGAATTAACTAGGGCCAAGGATTTATTTGCTGAAACAACAGAATTGGTACTTGAACGCGCCCGCTACTCTGCAGATCTAGAAACGGGATATTGGACGGTTGAAGGGGAGTATATGCAGCTTTTTGAAACCTATGCGGATTTTCTGATTGAGCGAAATATGACCACCGAAGCTGTTCAGATGCTGGATCGAATTAAAACGATAAATGATGCTTCCATGCTTCAAAACCCGCTCATCACCTCATCCCAGCTTTCTGAGGAACAGCTCAGCAGAGATCAGCAGATTACCCGTGAAATGGAAACGCTCAGGCGAAAACTTTTTGTCGCATCAAATAACGAAAGACTTCAATTAAACAATCAGATTGAAAGGCTCCAGGCTCAAAAAAGAGAGCTGTTTCGGGACCAGCGTTCCATGCCAGTCAATCAACGGGAAATTCCAATCTGGAGCATTCAGCGGTCACTTGGCAGCGACCAGGTTATGATGCACATCACAAGCATAAACGACAGTTATTACATCAGTCAGGTCACCCGCGATGACATTGATATACGAAAAGTCAACATTGATGAGGATCTGAAATCTGTTTTTGAAACTGCGATTCAAGGGATGATATCCGGCCGAACGGATCTTAATGCCCTCTATGAAATTGGTCAGATGCTAAATATCAATGATTTATCAAAGTCCTACTCATCGCTGATTTTGATTCCGGATGGATACCTTCATCAACTCCCACCCGATGTAATCCCACTGAATAAACCTGTTTCATCACACAGCTACGGTGCAACAACATTTTTAATTGAACACATGGATGTGAGAACTCTGAATCGACTGGACGACATGCGACAGCGACGTCAGAGTATAGATTTTGAATACGATTTCACCGGGTTTGGTGTAGCTGATTTTCAAAACAGTACAACCAACCGTTCGCTGATGCCGCTTCCACAGGCGCCGGGTGAGGTTAGTAAAATTCAACACAATCTGCAGAGGTTTCCAAAACGAACAGCCTTCATAGAACATGATGCTACCCCTCAAAGATTTAAAGAGATTGCTGGAAACAGCCGAATTCTGCACATGGCCACACACAGTGAAATCTCTGAGAGTGATCCGCTTTTCTCAAGACTGCACCTGCTTCCGGATCAATTTTCGGATGATCCCGATCCCGCAAATCAAATTTTTGCATATGAATTATTCGAACTGAATCTTCAGAACGAATTGATTATGCTTAATTCATGCGAATCAGGCGGTGACCGTGCAATACAGGGCAGCGGAATTATGGGATTAAGCCGGGCACTTCATTATGCAGGTGCTCAAAGTTTGATCTTAAATGCATGGTCGGTAAACGACCAGTTTGCAGCAGATTTTGCAGAAATGTTCTATCACCACATAAATGAAGGTGAAACCAAATCAAGAGCACTCCAGCTTACTAAAATTGACTTTATTAAGAACAAAAATGCCAACCCGCACTTTTGGGGGCCATATATTCTGAACGGTAACAATGAGCCATTGATTCAAAAACGCGGAGCAAACCTTGGTAACTGGCTCATCGCACTAATTTTCATCGCAGGATTTTTCGTAGTCACAAGAACCCGAAACAGTTCACTTGCTGCCTGAATTGATTAATAAGTTCCAGAAGGCCATCAGTATATTCTTACCTTAACGGGCAATCGTTTCCCCAAATCACGGCTCTTCAATTCCGATTTATCTTCGCAGACACTTATCCATTTTAGTAGTCGAACCCAGGTTATATCGCATACCGAATAATCATTGTGACACTGCATGCCACTCTTTTCGCAATTCGATAGTCAGCTTTGAGTGTTGAGCCTCTGGAGCTATTGGAAGGAATGGGTTGAAATGGATGAGATACTAAATTGCGTAATGACTTTAAACAGAAACTTCAGGAAATGCGAACTCTTTGTCTGCGGATTTCGAGTAGTGCTTTGTAAACAGGTATTAAGTTATCTCATGAGCCATCATTTCTAAAATTCACTCAACCCGCTGCCTTCTTAATGTTCCAGGCCCAATTGAAGATTGCATAATTGATAAGAGGCGCTTAACAACAGAAGCATGTGAAGGCGAATTATCTGTTTAAAGCGGATTGATGAAACAATCATCCATAAAAAAAGGCAGCGCGGTGCTATCCGGGCTGCCTGAAGTTTAACACAGAAATTAAATCAAATTTTACCTGCTTGAAAGTGCTCTGAGATAACTTTGAGCTACACGGCTGTAGGCTCCATTCATTTCAAACGCTTTTTCAAGCATGTCTTTTGCTTCCGCAATTTGATTTACTTGGAAATATGCATTTCCGAGATACCAGTAGTTGCGCTCACGTAGCATCACGTCATCATAGTTTAAGTTTTTTGCATTTTCAAATCTTTCAATTGCTTCCGAGAATTGCCCTGAATTATAGAGTATTGAACCGGATGTGATCAACAGTTCAGCCTGTTCAATTTCAGAATTCGCTCGTTCAAGCTCATGATTGAGCAGTGAAAGTGCGGCACCAACCTCTCCGGTGTTTGCTGTTGATATCGCTCTTCTCACAACATCAGATTCAACACTTTCTGTTGCCATCCCATCCGCTGACCTGTAGTAATCCAGCTCAATGGTTGAAACCGGTTTAATCATTTCGGATGTTTCAGTACTCAGGCTAAACAGGATTGCAGATCCAATCATCAGCACAACTGCTGCTGCAGCTGAAAGCCATACACGCTGAACCGGCTCTTTTCTGACCTCTTCGGATTTCTTTTGCCGTTCTTCACCAATCTGCTTTAAACTCGCAACACTTTTCATGTAATCGAGATAATATTCATTATCAATAAGCTCCGCCCAAAGTTCATCTACTTCCTGGGGTGATAGTTTACCGTCTAAATACTCCTCAATACGGTTTTCTAATTCTATATTTCTGTTGCTCTCAATCATAGGGTTACATCGTTAAGTGTTATTATTCGGTAATCTGACAGGAGATCAGTGTGTGTGTTTATTAAAAACTACAGACTTTGTGATTGTTGTAAACATCTGCTTTTATTCTGATTATGTCTGCATACTTATTTGTTCAATATCCGACAAAAGCTAAATCTACATAAACTATTGTGAATAAACTTCAACTTTGTCTGGTATTCGGACTATATACAAGAGTATCTAACCTCCCTCTTGTTACATTAAAAAATCTTAATATTTCATGATTAAACTTAACAACCGTTCACATGGGCTGTGATTCTCTTTCCTGTGTTATCGCACCGAAGTTGCTTATGTTTATGCTCAATTTTCACGTGTTATTCGAACTTCTATTATCCAATATGTTCAACTCAATTCGCCATTCACATATGACACTCTGCACTGCTGCCTTTATTTGTCTCGTTACAATTCAGACCGGTTGCATAAACCAGGAATCAAATTCTGAAGAATTTTCGATCGAACAAAAAGCAGCACAATTACTTATGGTCGGTTTCAAGGGGTTTGAAATGTCGGATACTTCTCACGTTAAGCGCGATATCGAAGAGTATGGTGTGGGTGGCGTAATCCTGTTCGATTTTGATGTCCCGACCGGAACCCCTGAGCGTAATATTAAATCCGCTGACCAGGTGGAGCAATTAAACCGATCCCTGCAGGAGATCTCTTCCATACCTCTGCTAATAGCCGTAGACCAGGAAGGCGGACGCGTGGCGCGTTTAAAAGCTGCGCGTGGATTTCCCGCAACTGTTTCAGCTGAATATCTTGGCGATCTGAACAATCCGGACAGTACACGGGCATACACTATTGAGCAAACTGAACTGCTTGCTAATATTGGATTCAACGTAAATTTTGCGCCGGTGGTTGATCTCAATACCAACCCGGAAAATCCTGTGATTGGCCAGCTCGACCGCAGCTACAGCGCGGATCCAGACATTGTAACCACTCATGCATCCATTGTAATTGAAGAGCATCAAAACCAGAACCTGCTGCCGGTTATTAAACATTTTCCGGGTCACGGCAGCGCCTGGAACGACTCTCATGTGGGAATGGCAGATGTAACCGACACCTGGGAAGAGATCGAGCTTGAACCGTATAGAAATCTGTCCCAAACCGACTTTCGCTTTGCCGTGATGACTGCGCATGTAATGAACAGCAATCTTGACGAAGAGCTTCCTGCCACACTTTCCCGGAATGTACAAACAGGCCTGCTTCGGGACGATATCGGTTTTCGCGGAATGCTTTTTTCGGATGATATGCAGATGGACGCCATTCGCTCTTTCTATGGACTCGAGTTCTCCATCGAACATGCGCTGAACGCCGGCGTGGATATGCTGATCTTTGCCAATAACTCCGTCTATCAGCCTGACATTGTTCCTGATGCCGTAAAGATTATCGTGGACCTGGTTGAGACAGGCGCGGTTTCTGAGGAGAGGATCAACGAGGCGTATGAGCGGGTGATGGAGACCAAGCGTCAGCTCGGGCTGCTTGATTGAGAAGCAGTCAGTCATGGTATTTTTGGAAGCGACGTCTCAAAATTAAACTGCCGGGCAGAAACTAAATACATGACTGAATCCGGCGTCGAGCAAGAAAAATACCATGTCTATTCACAGTTGAATTCTCTGCCCGTATAAAAGATCCGCAATGTCTTTGTGAGACATTGCGGATCTGATTTCGAGCTTTCACAAATTAATTCCTTGTCCTCAAGAGACATGGTATTTTTGAGAGCAACGTCTCAAATTCAAACTGCCAGACAGAAACTAAATAAGCGACCGAAACGGGCACGGAGTAAGAAAAATACCATGTCTTTCTCCTGAAGTCATGCCGCACCACAATGCGGCATCTCCCAATCCTGTTCGATCTGAAGACCCAGCCATTGGCATATCACTTTCCCGTGGCAACAATGGGAGATCGCGGGTCGAAGCCCGCGGTGACTACCGGGTTGCTAACAATTCCTGCCTCAATCGCCTAAATACGGCACACCCTCCTCTATCCATGCGGGAGCGGGAATTCCTTTGAGATAATGATCCATGTACTCTTTCATCTTCACCGCGTAGTCGAGGCGGTTGGCAAACTTGCGAAGGTGGTGTGGTTCGTCGTAATAGTGCAGGAACACCGACTCTTTTCCGTTTCGCCGGAGCGCAAGGTAGAGCTCGATCGACTGGTACCACGGCACCGCCTCATCAGCATCACCGTGCTGAATCATGATAGGCGTGTTGATGCGATCAGCAAAAAAGACCGGTGAATTTTCGATGTAGGGCTTTGGATTCTCCCAGAGGCTTACGCCCAGACGGCTCTGCGTCTGCTCATACTGAAACTGACGCGCCAGCCCGGTTCCCCATCGAATACCGCTATAGGCGCTGGTCATGTTGCCAACCGGAGCTCCCGCCACCGCAGCCGCAAACATGTCCGTTTCCGTGACCATGTGGGCCGCCAGGTAACCACTCCAGGAGTGTCCGTGGAGTCCGATGGCGTCCGGATCGGCCACGCCCATCTCCACCAGTTTGTGCACGCCCGGCACGATGCTTTTTGTGGCCGAATAGCCCGGCTGGGGAATATCAAACCAGACATCAGGCATAAAAAAGACATAGCCGTCACTCACATACTGGGCGACATTAGGCCGGTGATTCGTCACAGGGTGGTTAAAATCGTGCAGCCGCTGCGAAAACCGCTCATAAAAATAGATAAACACCGGGTAGGTCTGCTCAGGATCGTAATCGTCGGGATACACCACAATGCCCTGGGTCTTTTTACCGTCCACATCCAGCCAGTCGATCAGCTCCGCATGACCCCAGTTCCACTGTTCTTTTAGGTCATCATAGAGAGTTGTCTGTTTCGAGGTATTCCGGAAACGCCAGCTGTCGCTTACCCAGAGATTGGGATAGACATCATACTTCTGCTTTGTAAACAGAACCCTGTCGCTGTTCTCAGCTTTTGCAACCAGATCAAACCTCATCTCGCCTCCAAGCAGTTCAGTCACACCGCTCCGGCCGATACGGGATTCATAAAACCCGTAATTCTTCTCCATCTCATCAAACATGGTCAACAGCAGCCGCTCGTTCCGGCTGAAGGTGTGGCGCTCCGGATCAAGATCGCGGATTCTGTAGATCCGCTGATCCTCTCTCCCCTTTCCGTCTGTGACCGACCGAACCCCATCCGCTGCTGCATCAAACTGCCAGATATCGTATTTGTCGTAGATGATTACAGATCGATCATTGTCGGTCCAGCCGGCAATTCCGTATCCGCCGGATGGCTGTGGGCGGTCGTTATCTTCATCTGCAAACGGCACATCCAGGCCTTCGGTCAGATTTCGAACCTGGCCGGTTTCACTGTTCATGATATTCCAGTCTTCGCCATCAAACCAGGCGGCAAAATCTCCGTTAGGCGAAAGTGACGCCCCAAACCGCTGCTGCGTTATAAACTGAGTTTGCCCCCCTGTCTCAAGGTCGATCAGGTAATAATCGCGGTATCGACCATCATGCGTAATCAATTGTCTGTAAGAAAGATCCGATGAGCCGATTATGTGACCAGTGTTGTGGCTCACCGAAACATAAGGGAGTTCTTTCACCGCCAGCTGAACCGATCGGCCCTCATCCAAATGATAAACGGCCGTGTAGAGATGATTTTTTCGATTGTTAAACGTCTGTTTCTCATGCGTTTTGATCAGCGGATCATCCCAGTGCCACACTTTGCCTTCAACTTCATTCAGGATGTGACCAAGATCATACATATTGTCGGCCGTGAGCGAATCACTCTTCTCTTCGCGCTCATCCAGGGCGACCATATCGGCATCTTTCACGCCATAAAAAAGGCGCTCACCATCGTAGGTCCAGGTCAGGTTGTTGCGCGATCGCAGCCGGTATCCAACCTCCACATCGTCCGGCGTCACCAGGAATTCCGGTTCACCGTCAAATGCCTGCCAGGTAACGATCGATGCATCGTTCAGGCGATTGTCGTGCGCGGTGTCGATCTCGGTGGCCGTCAATGCAAGCCGGCCTCGACTCTGATCCCACGAAAAATTATTGTAGTATGCATAGGAGTTTGCCAAGAGCTGAACCGGCTCCAGTCCTTCATCCAGATCGATCGCAAACAGCGCGTTGTTTTCACCCAGCGTATCCACCGTGGAGTAGACAAAATAGTTCGAGGTGCTGTCGATCGACATAGCGTTTACAAACGGAAGCTCAAGAGTGTCATCCGACTGCAGGTTGATCAGTTTGCGGGGCGATCCGACGTGCGGATTATCGGATTCAAAATCTTGTGGCTGTTCGAGAGACACCACCAGCCAGTTGCCGTCATTTGAAAACTCAAAACCGGTTACATTTTCAATCTCCTGACGTTCGCCGTCTGCCAGATTCAGAATAAAGAGGCTGTTTTTCGGTCCGTTGCGTCCCGCATTTTCCAGTTCCAGGAAAGGTGGTTTTACGATCGCTGCCGCAAACGCTCCGTTTGATGAGATCTGCGGTCGCTCGCCGCGCTCAATCAAATACTCCGTATCTCCATCCACCTGTTTGATGCGGACCTCGCCATCACCACGTTCCGGCCAGACGCCAAATGCAATCCAGTCGCCGTCAGCAGAAATAACCGGGTTATCGATCGATTTGAACTGCATCACATCCTCGAACGTGAACTGTTCCTGGGCTGTAGCTGTGGAGTGAAATGCAGTGGTAATAAAAATCAGGGCACACATTAAAAGTGCGGATTGTATTCGTAATCTCATAAACGGTTTGCTTACTTTTGGTTTGATGTAGAAGAAACAGAAAAAGCGATCAACCTGCTACCTGTAACCTCCAATTAAACAATCTTTCACAGATGTCCATCGCAAAAGAGTTCACCATCGAGCAGCTTATTGAAAAGTTTGAGGGTGCCAAAACGATAATTCATGAGTACGGTAGTCTCCCGCGTGAGACCGTTTTATACAAATTGAATCCGGAGACCTGGAGCTGCGTTGAGGTTTGTCAGCATTTGATTCAGTTCAATAAGCTGTACATCAACCAGATGAATTCAGCGATCGAAAAACTTAACGCAATTCCGGCAGCGCAAAACGGCCATACGTTCTCACCTAAATGGAGTGCGAGAAAGCTGGCGGGTTATATGGAGCCGCCTTATTCGTTCGGCATTAAAACCGTGAAACCGATGAAGCCGGATGGCAGTGAGTCAGATCCTGCTGAAACCATTGAACGGCTGATTGAAGTTCAGGATGAGCTGATTGAGCTTCTGAAAAGAGCCGATAGCGAAAACTGGGATCTGGATAAGATTAAGGGCCGTCATCCGCTGATTAAACTGCTGCGGCTATCACTTACAGATTTTCTCATTATTATGGATGCTCATCAGCGCAGACATATCTGGCAGATTGAGCAGATTTTGAAACGGATACCTCAGTAGGAATTCTCGCGAAGGGGAGTAGTCAGAATCTGGGGTTATTCTCGCAAAGGCGCAAAGGCGCGACGGTATATGTGTTTGTGCACGCAGGGGCGAGACGGCGCAGGGGTTTTATGTAGGGATTTTTATTCAATCTCGCATTACCTATAAATGATTACCTTGCGTCTTTGCGGCGTGGCGAGCCCACTGTTTCTGCATCAAATCTCCATTATTTCATCCCAGCGTGTTGTGTAGCGTTTGCTCAGGTGTTCCTGTTTCATTTGCCAGGATTGGTTGTTTCCCACACCTGTGCCGGCTACACTCATCGTTTGACTGCCATACCTTGCATTTACAGAATCCATGCACTCCATCAAATCGTGCTGTTTTTGTGTGTAGGCTTGTTCACTAAAGAGATTAGTCTGAATTTCCGCCTCCGGAACAATTCCGGTTAGCATCACCCACGCTTTTTTGTACTTCTTACAGGGATCAAACAGACGATTCACCACAGACACAGCGGCCATAGCAAGGGTTGTTGTATCTGCAGTTGGGTTCGGCAGAGACACATCGATTCCAAATTTGTATGGTTTTCCAGGATTTTCATATTTATTGGTCACAAGAGTTACACAGATGTTACTCGCAACGGATTTTTGGGCACGTAGTTTTTCCGCTGCCCGACTGGCGAAGAGCGTCACTGCCTCCCGCATATCGTCCACATTTTCTACCGGAGTGCCAAACGATCGTGAACTTAGTATTCCTTTCCTCGGCTCTGTTGTCTGTTCAACGGTTTGGCATGGTCTTCCGCGAAGTTCCCACACCGTTCGGAGTCCGGTTACTTTCATGGTGCTGCGAATCCATGCATCGGACTGACGGCTTAGCTGCCAGGCGGTATCAATCCCGTATTTGTGCAGAGTTTTCGAGTAATTTCTGCCAACGCCCCAGACATCATCAACCGATGTTCTCTTTAACACTTTTTCTGTTCGATGTTCGCTATCGAGTACCAGTACTCCGTTCAGAGCCGAGAACTCTTTTGCCGTTTCATTGGCTATTTTCGCCAGCGTCTTCGTTTTTGCGATTCCAACCGATACAGGAATACCGGTCCAGCGCAGCACCCGCTGACGGTTCCATTGACCATACTCGCTGAGTGAGCTCATGTATGCGGATGAAAGTTCAGCAAATGCCTCATCAATGCTGTACACTTCCAGGTTTGGCGTGCAGGTTTTAAGCGTCTCCATAACACGGCTGCTCATATCTCCGTAGAGTGCATAATTTGATGACCTGACCGCTATGTTGTGTTGTCGAATCATCGGGCGGACTTTGAATTCCGGAATCCCCATCGGTATGCCGGCTTCCTTTGCTTCGGCCGAACGTGCAATCACACAGCCATCATTATTTGATAAAATTACAACCGGACGGTTAATTAATGACGGATCAAATACCCGTTCGCAGGAGGCGTAAAAATTGTTACAATCGATCAGCGCAAAAAAGGATGGCGCAGCATTTTCCATGATTATACAGACCGGTACGTTATTGGAACAGGTTTGAGAAAGGTTTAAATGCAGGAGTGAATGATATGGGATACCACTCCCCACATCAGCTCTTCGGCCGGCCGGTCTCTGTCCAGATGAATAAACCGGTTGCCAGACAACTGAAGAGACCATCTTCGACCTCGGTTCCATAACCTGCAAACACGATGCTCACCCTCTACCCTCGCGATAACAAGCGAGTGATGTTTAAATGCCAGCGATCGGTCCACGACGAGAAGATCCCCATCAAACACCCCCAATTCTTCGTCATCTGAACCTTTCACCCGGCAAAAAAACGTAGCGGATGGATTCCGAACCACGTGCTCCTGAAGGTTTAATCGATCCTCAAGATGATCTGTTGCCGGAGATGGAAAACCGGTCTCCGTAGAACGTTTTATCTTAAGCCTGTTTTTCTGCAAGCTTCCCGGTTGTTGTGCCTGTGCAATCATAGTGATCCTCCTATATATTTATATGTAAAATATATGTGTGATGGCGGCACTTTGCAACTTATTTTACCAAATTCCGGCAAACCGGGTTATGAAAACTGCATGATGATTTCTGTAACACAATGGCCGGCAGTTTTCAACCGATCCACTGCTAAATACTTTAAGCATTCACTTTGTTTTGATGTATCTTCATCAAAATTGTTAATCGACTTTTTAGTTACTGAGAATATGTCAATCCTGCTTATTTCGAAAACAAGAAATATGGAACCTTTCAGAGATGCACTTCTGAATCACGACAACAATCTGGATGTTGAAATCTGGCCGGACATCAAATCGAAGGATCGGGTGAATTTCGCAGTTGCCTGGAACCAGCCAAAGGAGCAGTTTTCCAGCTATCCTAACCTTCAGGTAGTCTCCTCTCTCGGGGCCGGAGCGGATCACTTACTGAAAGATCCATCCATCCCAAAAGAAGTGAAACTCACTCGTCTGGTTGCTCCAAAACTCTCCGAACAGATGTGCGATTACGTTGTGATGTCTGCGCTGAATATGATACGGCAATTCGCAAGTTACACACGGCAGCAGATCCGGGCCGACTGGAAACCGCACTCACAGTATCAAAAAGAGAATTTGATGGTTGGAATCATGGGGCTGGGGGAACTTGGAACGAATGTAGCAAAGCGATTGACCGCCAACGGATTTAAAGTTTCTGGCTGGGCCAAATCAAAAAAATCCATTCCGAGTGTAATTACATACCCCGAAGATCAGCTCGATCCTTTTCTTGCGGATACAAATATCCTGGTGTGCCTGCTTCCTCTCACCGCTGAAACGGAGGGGATATTAAACCTGGACCTCTTTAAAAAGCTGGCAAATCCGGGGTTTTTAATCAATGTAGCCCGTGGTGAGCATCTTGTTGAAGAGGATCTGATATATGCCCTTGATATGAACCTGATCAAACGGTCAACACTGGACGTTTTTGAAACAGAGCCGCTGCCCGAATCGCATCCTTTCTGGAGCCGTGAGAAAATCAGCATCACACCTCATATTGCATCCGTTACCCACCCGGATGAAATTGCCGGCCTGATTCTCGATAACTACAAACGAATGCTATCCAAACAGGAATTAATAAACCAGGTTGATCGTCAGAGAGGTTATTGATCCAAGAATCGATGTTTTATATTCTATTCAGATCCCGTACGAAGAATCGGGTCGTATCTATAGAGTAATTGAATTTGATTATCTTCGTTCAGACGAATAAAACCAGGTAATATCAGAAATATTCGATGTATGAAACGATTGATTCCTATACTTATCCTTACCGCAATTTTTTTCACGGGCTGCCTGAGTCCGGTGACCGAACTTTACCCGGAGGATGAAGAGCTGCGGCCGATTGAAATGTATCTTGTGAGCCACGGCTGGCATGTGGGAATTGCCGTTGAATCTTCTGCAATTGAACACAAGTTACCTGAACATGAACGGATGCCTTCAGCACAATACCTGAAATTCGGATGGGGAGATGGGCGCTATTATACCGATAGTGATGCTGGGTTCTGGCTGTTACTCCGAGCTGCGATGCTGCCCACCCGCAGTGTGATTCACATCGTGGGAATTGATATGCCGATTGACAGATATTTTTCAGCCAGTGATGTGATTAAAATCAAAATATCGGAAGAGGGTGCCGATCATTTTGCTGAATTTGTTAGAGACCGGTTCCGGCTTGATGATGACGGAGAGGTTGTTTTTGCAGCTGACGGGCTTTATAGTAACAGCGCATTTTTTAATGCAACCGGTAGATACTATCTTCCGAAAACGTCGAATACCTGGACGGCACGCGCTCTTCGTCAAACCGGTTACCCGATCACGCCAATTTACTCCCTCACCTCCGGAAATGTAATTCAGCAGGCCAGGAAAGATGGTGAAGTTATCCAGCTGAGATGATCATCCTGTTGTCCGGCCCGGTTTTCAGCATTGTCAATCTGGAGTTATCAGCCGAGAGTTACATCTAAAACCATCATCACACAAAACCCAATAACAGTACCAAGTGTGGCCAAATCGGTATTTCCGTGGCGCTGCGATGTGGGTATCAGCTCCTCCACCACCACAAAAATCATCGCTCCGGCGGCGAAACCGAGAGCATAAGGCAAAATAGGCTGAATGAAAATAACAGCCAGTGCGCCAATGACAGCAGAAGGCGGATTCACCAATCCTGAAAGCTGTCCGTAATTAAAACTCAATCCCCTGCTAACCCCTTCGCCCCTCAACGGCATGGATACCGCCATTCCCTCGGGCAGGTTCTGAATGCTGATTCCAATAGCAAGCGCAACTGCACCGGCTACCGTGGCAGTTCCCGTTGGATCTATACCTGTAGCTGCAGCTCCGAAAAGCACACCAACAGCAAGTCCCTCGGGAATGTTATGGAGAGTAATGGCCATGACCAGCAGCGTGGCCCGGCGCCATTTTGTTTTCACGCCTTCAGCCATCTCCTTGGGCATGCCAAGGTGCAGGTGCGGAACGTATGCATCGGCTACCCGTATCGTAAACGCACCTAATAAAAAGCCCACCGTAGCAGGCAGCCATTTAACATGCCCCAAAGATTCAGACATCGACATAGATGGTTCCAGCAGTGACCAAATTGTAGCCGCTATCATTACTCCGGCAGCAAAACCCAGGGCAAAATCAAGAAATTTTACGCTGACCTCTTTTTTCATATAAACTACAGCGGCACCAATGGCAGTCGTAATCCATGCTAAGGTTCCAGCAAAAAATGCCTGCCAGACGGGACCGAGTTCATAAAACCATGTAGTTAGTAATTCCATATACTTATCGTTAAACATTTAGAATTGCAACGTTGAAAAGTACAATATTTAGGAAAGACTAAAAATTTTTTTTCTGATACCTTTACATGTATACATTATTCCCAAAGCGAATACGAACGCTTAAGTTTTGTTGTAAAATCTAATCAATCTGCCCGTGCACACTCATCGAAAAACCTTATATTTATTAGATAATTTTGTGTCCGCTCAACTACAGAAATTGAGAACTATTTAGTCATCACATTAAGCACAACAGATGCAATTGGTGCTCAACCAGGAAACCGTTTTGCAGCCATTTGTGTTGTTCCAAAAAATCAAACTTCATAAACACTTTTCTTCCTCATGCAGATTCAGTTTAATAAAGAGCCATTTGCAAACCGACACATTGGACCTTCTGATTCAGATATTAAAGAAATGCTTTCACTCTCTGAAGTAGATAGCCTGGATCAGCTGATCGGCGAAACCATTCCCAAAAAAATTCGCCTCGAAAAAGAACTGGAACTGCCGCGGGCACTTTCTGAAGATGAGTATCTCGATTCCATACGCGAAATCGCGTCTAAAAATAGTGTATTTAAATCGTTCATCGGGATGGGATATTACGAAACGGTAACGCCAAATGTGATCCTTCGAAATGTGCTTGAGAATCCAGGATGGTACACTGCCTATACACCGTACCAGGCAGAGATCGCACAGGGCCGGCTTGAAGCTTTGATCAATTTTCAAACTGCCGTTACGGATCTCACCGGCATGGAGATTGCCAACTCCTCTCTGCTTGATGAGGGAACAGCTGCAGCCGAGGCGGCATCCATGCTGCACAGCCGGCGCAAGGGCAAGAAACGAAAACAGGCGAATACATTTTTTATCAGCGATAATTGCCATCCGCAAACCATTTCGGTGCTTAAAAACCGGATGGAGCCGATCGGCATTGAACTTAAAATCGGGGATGTTAATAAACTTGATTTAACTGACCCTGAACTCTTTGGAATTCTGCTGCAGTACCCCGGCAGTGACGGAAACGTACAGGATTTCACTCCGCTTATCTCTTCTGCTCACAAAAACAGTGTATATGTTACCGTTGCGGCTGACCTGCTCAGTCTTACACTATTGAAATCACCTGGTGAAATGGGAGCTGACGTGGTGGTCGGATCAACCCAGCGATTCGGAGTACCAATGGGATATGGCGGCCCGCACGCCGCATATTTTGCAACGAAAGAGGAATTTAAACGTCAGATCCCGGGCCGGATTATCGGGGTAACGCAGGATGCTGAAGGCCATAACGCGTATCGCATGGCGCTACAGACACGCGAACAGCACATTCGCCGTGAAAAGGCAACCTCCAACATCTGCACGGCACAAGTACTGCTTGCTGTAATTTCCGGGTTTTATGCGGTCTATCACGGCCCCGACGGCCTGAAACGTATCGCGGCACGGGTTCACGGACTGGCAAAACTGGCACACGCTGGGTTATCAAAAATGGGGTTTACTTTATCACACGATTCATTTTTTGATACCATCACTGTTGAGATTGAGAATGATGAGATCGTTGAAAAAATCCGGAAAAGTGCCCTGAGCAAAAAAATGAACTTCAGGTACGAGGGTACAGAGATTGGAATATCCTTTGATGAAAATAAAACGCTTGATGACCTTCGAACCGTACATTCAATATTTGAGTCTGCTGCCGGAAAGAACAATACATTTAATGTTGATGAAGCCGCTGAACTGATCAAAGTCGATTTTCCGAAAGAGATCAGCCGGACAACAGATTTCCTGGAGCACCCTGTTTTCAACCAGTTTCACTCCGAACATGAGATGCTCCGATACCTGAAAATGCTCGAAAACCGGGATTTAGACCTCACCCACTCGATGATTTCTCTCGGGTCATGCACAATGAAACTGAACGCCACAACGGAGATGATTCCGCTTACCTGGCCGGAGTTTGGAAAAATTCATCCATTTGCGCCAAAAGAGCAGGCCATAGGTTATCAACAACTTTTTGATGAGCTGGGCAGCTGGCTCGAAGAGATTACGGGATTCCATTCCGTTTCTCTGCAGCCGAATTCCGGCGCTCAGGGAGAATATGCCGGTTTGATGGCTATCCGCGCCTATCATATTCACAACGGAGATTCACACCGGAATGTAACGATTGTCCCCTCCTCGGCTCACGGAACCAATCCTGCAAGCGCTGTGATGGCGGGCATGAATGTTGTAATCACCAAATGTGATGACCAGGGGAACATCGATCTCGATGACCTGCGTGAAAAAATCGATCAGCATAAAGAAAACCTCGCTGCACTGATGGTCACGTATCCGTCCACTCACGGTGTGTTTGAAGAAGATATCCGTGAAATTTGTGATGAGATCCATCAAAACGGCGGGCTCGTCTATATGGATGGCGCAAACATGAATGCGCAGGTCGGGCTGACCTCCCCTGCCGTAATTGGAGCTGATGTGTGCCATCTGAACCTTCACAAAACGTTTTGCATTCCGCACGGCGGCGGTGGGCCCGGTATGGGTCCGATTGGCGTGGTTGAAAAACTGGCGCCTTTTTTACCCGGTCACGATATTGTCGCAACCGGCGGAGAACATTCCATTGATGCCATTGCATCCGCTCCGTTCGGCAGTGCAAGCATCTTAACCATTTCGCACGCCTACATCCGCATGATGGGTGCAGAGGGACTGACACGGGCAACCAAAATTGCGATCCTGAATGCCAACTACCTGAAAGATCGCCTGAAAGATCACTACCCGATTTTATATACCGGAAAGGGCGGTCACTCCGCACACGAGTTCATCATCGATCTGCGGGGATTTAAGCAGTCTGCCGGCATCGAATCGGTGGATGTTGCAAAACGGCTGATGGATTACGGTTTTCATGCCCCTACGATGTCGTTCCCCGTTCCCGGCACGCTAATGATTGAGCCAACGGAGAGTGAATCAAAACCGGAGCTGGACCGATTCTGTGATGCCATGATCGGTATCCGGAATGAAATCCGTGAGATTGAAAAAGAAAATGCAGATCCCAAAAACAACGTCCTGAAAAATGCACCGCACACCATGAGAGTTGCACTTGATGAAAACTGGAACAAGCCCTACTCACGGGAAAAGGCCGTGTTCCCGATACCGGAACTCCGATTCAACAAATTCTGGCCTTCAGTAAGCCGTGTGGATGATGCTTATGGGGATCGCAACCTGATGTGTACCTGTGTACCTGTTGAAGAGTATGCCAAGGGACAGCCGATTGAATCTGTCTCTTAACCGGCCTGAATCCAGTGTGAAGGCTTTCTTCATTATGATAACCTGAGTTCAGTTATTAAATTTGAGGGATATCACAAAAACAGTTCAACAAGGGCGTTATTTAAGTTAATTCGTCAACCATTATTTTCATGCCGGACTTAGATCCGGCATCTCCAGCCTTTTGTTAATGACATTAGATCACGTTCCGAACGTTTTCGGGATGCGAGATGACGCCCTCTTTGATCTGTTTTTGCCATTTTTTAAATAGAACTCAGGTTGTTAGAATAATCTTGATTTGATATAGTGAGTCATCACGCTGCTTCAGGAATATAAAAACATTAAATACTCACTCTAAAGCCTTGGTGTCTGAAATCTTAAATAGATTTAATCATATATATACTGATTGATATCTTATAAAATTTTAACCCCTCAGACACTCAAAAAACAATACCTTGAGTCAAAGAAAATATTTGAAATTGGTATTGATATGAATAAAAAAGTAGTTATTGTAGAGGACGATCAGTTATTAGGAATTGTACTTGAGAAGATGGCAAATTCGCTGGACCTCGAGGTGCTGGATATATCGCAGACAGGCTCAGGTGCTGTTGAATCCATCCAGAAACACAATCCCGACCTCATCTTTATGGATATTCAGCTTGCGGATGATGTTAATGGAATACAGGCGATGCAGCAGATCAGAAATCACTCCAACGCGCCGGTAATCTACATTACAGGGCAATCTGACCTGAATACCCGTAAACAGGCCTCACAGGTTCAAAATTCATTTTTCATGATTAAACCTGTGAATATTCATGATTTAAAATCTGCAATCAATGGCATTGAGATGCCCACAGCATAATCAGAAAAAATTACGATAGCGATCTATTTTTTCTGATTTATTGATTTTCAGACCAGGCCGGCAGCGTCAAACTAAATTCTAACTGTGTTGCCGGCTCTTTTTCTTCACTTTTATATCGTTCTTTTCTCATCTCCTCGAGATATGTAGCTCCATCACCCCTTTCGATATCCTGGATATTAAACGAGCTTCCATGATCACCCGATGCGACGTGCACCTCGGTGGTGCATAAATTCCTGAATCGCTGAATCCAGCTTGAGGATACGGATGAATCCTGAATCCGGTCGCGTTTTATAATTGCGGTTTTCTTAGAAAGAACGCGGTTTCTGATGATCACATTTTCAGAGTCCCAGCCAATTGCGGCATCCTTATACTTTTGCCATCCCCACCAAACCGATATTACCGGAATCAGCCAAATCCAGTTTGTAAGACCAAGCGGCCAGTACAGAATTGAGGTGATCAGAGTAAGAAAAAAAGCGGACCGAATGATGTAGCGCCGAATCGCACGTTTCGGTGGCTTCAAACCCGGAGTATGCACATTATAGTGCGGAACCAGATTTTGGAGCAGGGAATGAACTTTTGAATGATGCAGCAGTGGAAATAACACAATCGAACCCGACCCTTTCTCATCCCCATATCCCGCACTGTCTATATAGATTGAGCAAAACCCGAGTGGCTGGCGAATAATACCTTCGGTTACATACAACGCCTGAATTCGTTTGTAGGGAACCGTTATTCTTTTCTTCTCAAAAATTCCCCTCGAAATCACAAGCTCATCTTCGCGAACCTCAACTTTGAAATCTCCATACATGAATAATGTACTGAAGAAGGAGATCAGCCATGCAACAACTATAAACAGCACAATAATTGCAGCAATCATAAAACCGTCGGTTTGAGAAGGCAGCATACCGAAAAGCTGTTCAAAAAGATCCGATTCACGAATAAGAGGCTCAATTTGTGAAAAAAGCGTGCCCAGTATGGAGAGTGCGATACCAAATCTTCCCGAGGTAGATGCAGCAATCAGCAGATCCTTACCAGGCAGGCCGAATGTTTGCCCTTCTTTTTCTATAGATTCCTGTGTCTCATCTTCCGTGCCATTTTCTCCGTTTTTACTCAGCAACAGCTTTATATGCTGTGCTGTTGATTGGGGAACCGCTTCAATTAAAGCAGCTCTGGATGTTGAGCCGGCGGTCTGAATATCCACTTTAACAAGGCCAAAAAGTCGTTGAATTACCCCTGAGGAGATATCAATTACCTGCACCCTGTCTCGTGTGAGATAAAGATTTTTCCGTACAAAGATACCGCGTTTAATGTGCAGCTCACCGTCCTCAACTTTAAAAAGAAACCTCCACCAGTCGAGAATCCCGATGATAACGAGAAGAGCAAAACCGCCGCCAATCCAGGTGAGAAATGGAAAACTTTCGCTTCTGGCACCCACAATCAAGAAAACGAAAATTGTGATCAGGTTTCCGCGAATCAGGCCAAATGCCCTGCTGATTGCCGCTATTGGATGCTGTCGCTGAAACTCAAACATCTTCTTCAGCCAAGCGTGCGTAGGTTGAAATTTCTTTACGGACTCTGTCGGCAATTACCTGGTCCAGGCAGGGAATCTCATGTGTGGTAGCTGCCGTGGAGATTGTAACTGATGAGAGCCCGTACCAGCGAAGAAGCGGCCCCTGCCGTGTGTCAACATGTTGTACCCGGCTCAGTGGTATCAGTGTTTCGGTACTGACAAGAACTCCTCTGAGCAGATCAATTTCATCCTGATCAATACTATAGCGCCAGTTTTTCCAGCGCAGTGGCGGAATTACAAAGACAGATAACACCCAAAATGAAAGAAAAATTACGGAGAGTGCAATCACAATCCAGAAGTGAAAGGAATTCAGCCCAAAGACGGAGTAATAAACAGCCGGAATACCAAGAAATATAGCATTTCCCGCAGCATTGCCTAATCTCCAAACTCCAATCGCCCGCGGGGATAATTTTTTAGATGATGTTTTGTCCATTTTCTATACAGTGATACGTGAGCCCTGAACTTACGAGTTGTGTTGTATAGAGAAAACAAAAAAAGCAGAGGATTTACGAATTGATGAACTCTTCGTTTGTCCGGTATTCTGTTTTGGATGATTTACGAGCCTCAAATTCATCGAGTTCTTTTTTCCATATCAGGTAATAGCCTGTACCGGAAAGAATTGTAACTACAGCTATACCCACAATAATAATTAAATTTTCCATTTCACAGAGGATTGATTTTTATTGACTTACAACTCAATAAAAAAAATACTCTGTGCGTTCCGTTTCCATAAAAAAAGCCACGACAATGCGTGGCTTTAAGAACGATAAAGATTAGAAGTCTGAATACTTCTAATTACGCATTATTCTTCTGATCCTGGATTTCAAGACGAATTTCTTGCGATAATTTCTTCAGATCCTGCAGTTGTTTTCGAGCTCTTGTTCCTGCAGCTTTGTTACCTTTGTCGTAAAACTTCTCGAGATCTACTTCCAGTTCAGATACCAGATTTTTTACATCATCAATTCTACTCATATAAACTCCACTTTAATCAGTTAGTGTTAGTTGAGGTGATCTATAACTCACCGTTAATTTTTAATAGCTGTCTTACCTGACGCTAAAACTTGCTTAAGTTAACATTCTGTGCACTAAATGCATCTTTTTTTAGTCACTTTTTAAAAAATAGGTCTTTTCAACTATTTAGGTTCTAAATTGGCTGCCAGCAGCATTTATTTCAATCCAATAAATAATAAATTACATGTTATTGTTTATAGTATACTTATGATGTTAAATATAGTTTCAAATAATTAAAACCACGATTGTAAATCCTGACGTTTATCTCTTAAAATTAAACCTCTTCATTTTCATGAGAGTCCGCAACCTGCCTTCCCCGAGCTTCATTTACGAATAAACTGACAACTATCCCCACTAAAAAGAGAGCAGCACAGAAGAGAACCGACATCTGCAGGCCGAACTGAGCCTGGAGTAATCCGAGTCCTATAATGCCGAAGACACCCGCCAATTTGTTAGAAAGCCCCCAAAACCCAAAGAACTCAGCAGACTTATGTTCGGGAGAAAAAAGTCCAACCAATGCACGGCTGGCTGACTGACTCGAGCCGAGGCTGAGCCCGGCAAGCACTCCTATATAGAGAAACATGTACTGCGCATCAATGGATGTATCGAATACGGCATTGAACCAATCGGTGATATCAGTAACACCCCAAATTCCCAGAACCGCAAAAAACCACAATAGTAAAGTGAGATTGTAGGTTAGTTTGGAACCTATTTTATCCTGGATCATGCCAAATGAAAATGCACCGGCAGCGGCCGTAATTTGCACAACAACGAACATAAGCACCCGAACCTCTTCATCCCATTGCACCACCTGGTCGCCGTAAATAAAGGCGAATGAGATGACAATATAAATACCCGCCATAGCAAAGAAAACAGAGATCAGAAAAACTGCCAGGTCCCAAAACTGTTTCACCTCATTGATTGTACGTCCGAGCCGTGCAAACCCTACAGAGATAAAAGTTTCTCCTTCGGGTAATTCTCTGCGTTTACCGGGTTCTTTTAACCATATAAAAGTGGGAATTGCCGCAAGCATAAAGAAGAGAGCTGCAAACGGTCCTACCCAGCGAATTCGGTCGAAATTCTCAGCCGTTGCATCACCGAGATATACGATCACAAATCCGGCTGATACCAGCCCGCCGATATAGCCAAGTGCCCAGCCAAAGCCGGAAATTTTACCCAGATCATTGGGTGGTCCCAGGCTCGGCAAAAATGCAGCGATGAAACTTTCGCCCGTTGCATACGCAAAATTCGACAGTATAATCAGGATCACCCCAACCACAATCATCCCGGGTTCAACAAAGTAGAGCAGCGATGTGGCAAAAATTGTTGCGATGTAGCTGAAAAAAAGAAATCTTTTTTTCATGGCAGAGTAATCCATGATTGCGCCAAAAACCGGGCCGCTCAAGACCACCATAAAATAACTTACTCCCAGCGCTATACTCCACAGCAAATTTCCCAGACGGTAATCATCTCCGGAATCCCCCACGATTACAGTGGTAAAAAGTACCGGAAATATCACTGTGATAATCAGTAGTGTATACGCCTGATTTGCAAAATCAAACATCGCCCAGCCAAAAATCTCTTTTTTGGATGCACGTGGAATATCGTCTCGGTGACGTTTCATAATCGTTTGGTTATTGGGGTTTTTTTTGATCGCTATAAATTCCGCTGTGTAGTTACGCAATTTTTTTATGTTCTAAAAAACATGTTCATATTTCTGATCTCTTCCTCCGAAACATGTGTTTATTTTAGCGTTTCTTAAATAAATGATATTAAAAGCGCTTTCAATTAAAAAGATTACGGCAAAACAGATGACATTGAGTTGCATATTGGGTATCTATTAAGCTGAATAAATATAAACCACTAATGATCTGAAAATTTTATGACCTGGAAAGAGACGATCGAACATTACGCAACAGCTTCTGATATCAGCAAACCTCTTACCGATAAAATGATAGCCCTAACAGGGTTACTTGAGAATTTCCTGGAAAACAAAGGGGTCACTCCAATGCGGGAACTATCAGCAAGCTTGCCTGAAAAAGCGGCTGAAGCGTTTGATAACAAAAATGAAGCAAACCAGGAGCTTCAGAAACGAATTTCGTCTCTTGAATTAGGTCAAATTACCGACCTTCTCAGGCTCACTACTATTTTCTTCCACCTTGTAAATTCTCTTGAGCAGCATGAAATTATCCGTATTAACAGGGAACGAGCCAAAAATATAGACCAGGAGCACCCCCGCCCGGAAAGCATCGCCGAACTGTTAAGTGGATTTAAAAAGAACGGATACAGTTACGAACAGTCTGTTGATCTCTTTCAAAAACTGGATATTCAGCCTACAATCACGGCGCATCCCACCGAAGCCCGGCGCAGAAGTATTCTGAATAAACAGGAGAATATTACATCTATGATTGGAAAAATGGATGATTCCCGTCTCACACCAAATGAAAAAGAGGGAATACTGCACCAGGTTATGAATGAAATTGCTCTTCTCATTTCAACCGATGAAGTTCGTTCAGAGCGTTTAACGGTTGAAGATGAAGTTGAAAACGGCCTCTTCTTTTTCACGAATACGATTTGGAGCACCGTCCCCCGGCTCTATGATGATATACGATTTGCATTCAACAGACAGTATGGCAAAGTGCCGGAACTGCCAATTATTTTTAAATACCGGTCGTGGATCGGAAGCGACCGTGACGGGAACCCAAATGTAACGCGCGACGTAACCTGGAAAACACTCCTGGAACACCGCAAAACGGCGCTTCGCATGTATTTGTCTGAGCTTCGTGAAACTCGACGATACCTCTCAGTTTCACAAAATTTGGTTGATGTCCCTGACTCACTTCTAAAGTCGCTTAAGAAAGATGACAAAGAAGTTCCGCTGAGCAACCGGTTCAAACGCGGGTATAAAAATGAACCTTATCGCCGGAAATTAACTCACATGATGCACCGTCTGGAAATTCTCCTGGAGGATATCAATAAAGATGAACAGGCGGTTGTAAATTCTGCATCTTTTTATACTGCAGAAGATTTTATTGCTGACCTGGATCTCATTCACACTTCCCTTAAAGAGAGCGGCCTTCGGGACGTGGCTCAATTCGGTCAGTTTAACGATCTTAGAATTAGGGCTAAAACATTTGGTTTCCACCTTGCAGCACTCGATATCAGGCAGCACAGCGAAATTCATGAACTTGCAGTTGAAGATCTGCTCACTGTTGCCCACGTCAAAAAAGGGTATACCGATCTATCGGAAGATGAAAAAATAAAGCTGCTTACAAAAGAGCTGCAGAACCCGCGTCCACTTAGCCCTGTAGATTATAAGCTGAAGAAAGATACAGAGAAGATTTTATCAGTATTCAAGCTGGTGAGAACACTCCTTGAACTGGATAAAAACTCATTTGGAAGCTACATCGTCAGTATGACCCATGATGTGAGCGACCTGCTCGAAGTTGCAATTCTTGCAAAAGAAGCCGGACTCTGGCGATGGGACGGTAAAACCGTACATAGTGATATTGATATCGTGCCTCTCTTCGAAACAATTGATGACCTCGACCGCAGCCCGGGCCTGATGGAAAAAATCCTCACCGATGAAATTTATAAGCACCAGGTTGAAGCTCGTAACGGATTCCAGGAGATAATGCTTGGGTATTCCGACAGTAATAAAGATGGCGGTTACTGGATGGCCAACTGGGCACTACAGAAAGCACAGCTCCGGTTGGGTAAGGTTCTGAAAGAACATAAAGTAGATTTCAGACTGTTTCACGGTCGCGGTGGTTCTGTTGGTCGCGGTGGTGGCCGATCAAATCGCGCCATTCTTGCCCTGCCATCCATCAGTAATAACGGTAGGATTCGGTTTACGGAACAGGGTGAAATTATCTCTTTCCGATACTCTCTGACCGATATTGCACGCCGCCATCTTGAGCAGATTGTAAATGCGGTAGCAAGAGTAACCGCCGGAGAAGGACAAAAAGCCCTGAAAGAAGGAGACGGGACGGAAAAAATAATGGATCGCATATCTGATAGTTCTATGGAGGCGTACCGAAATCTGATTGATGATCCCAAATTCTGGGATTGGTTCAAGTATATCACGCCTGTTGAGCACATCGGGAATCTTCCGATTGCCTCCCGGCCGGTTTCGCGAGGTGGTGACGGCGGACTTCAGTTTGAAAATCTTCGGGCTATTCCCTGGGTATTTGGCTGGACTCAGGTACGGTATAACGTTCCGGGATGGTTTGGCCTTGGCGCTGCACTGGAACCGATGCTCAAAGAGAATCCCGACCATATGGAAACGCTGCAGAACTGGTATGAAAACTGGAGTTTTTTCAACACAATTATCGATAATGCCCAGCGTGAAATTGCCAGAACGCACAGTCTTACAAATGGTCTCTACTCAGATAGAAGCAACGAGGGCAAACTTCATAACATCATACGAGAAGACTTTGAGAAAACACGGGAGTTGATTCTGAAGATTACCAAACAGGATGATATACTCGACAGCCGAAAAGTGATCCAGAACTCTATTAAGTTCCGGAATGTCTTCACCTATCCGCTGAATGTTATCCAGGCCGATCTTCTGAACAGATGGGAAAATGCTGAAACAGATGAGGAACTGAAGCAGCTGCGGCACGCTCTCTACCTGAGCATTAATGGAGTTGCTGCCGCGATGCAGAGTACCGGGTAATTTCATCAACACCTCGGCTCATTTGAGAAACTATTCCAGCAATCTGGAATGTAGTTTGAGGTTGTGCAAAAATGAATACCTATAAATCAGCGCTTAATTCATTTAACTCAACTTCTGAAAAATGGTGATGGTTTGGCTATAAAATACGTTTTATTTAAAACAGTAGATCGTATATAAAATGAGTGGCAGTCCCCTTTTCATGGGTATAAACCAGCCCCGTTTCGGGGCGGCGTATCTATTAGCCCATGGGAATGCGAAGCATTTCCGTGGGGTATAAGGATGCCCCATTATAAAGAGGTGCCGAAGGTGCGGCATCATTCGAATTCAGGTTGATTCGTATCCAAAGAGATCGAAAACGACTACCGAAGGCGGGGTTGGGTTGGAAGGCAGAGCAAGAAGCGTTTCTGGTAAGGATAGTTAGACTTTGTAAACCCACTTAATGCTTTTTGATTAGCCTCAGATTTTTCTAATAGACGTTAGCGAAGAATCATCAATTTTCCCGTTTCTGCAGCTCCGTGTACGACAATTCTGTACAGATACACTCCGCTTGCGAGCTGGCGCCCATCAAACTCCTGTAAATATCTCCCTTCGTTCTGCTCTCCTTCGAAAATACGGGCAACATGCTGGCCGGATATATCATAAAGATTAATTTGAACATTCGACTGTTCTGAAATTACATAGGGAATCTGTAGTGTATGTGTATAAGGATTTACCGGGTTAGGATAGCTTTGTTCAAGAGCTACAACGCGATTTTCTTCAAGTGCTTCACCCAAAACAGGCACAATAATCGGGCTGGCCTGGTTATCGGCATTGTGCGATATAATGACACTTCCTTCGTGGATATCAGCATCCTGAGGCCTGTATCGAATGGTGAAATTTGTCGTTCTTCCCGGATTGATGGAATACGTGCGTGATCCGCCAATCAGAGAAAAACCGGCTCCTTCTATTTCAATCCGGCCTCTTAACGGGTCTTCTGCATTTTCAAGATTTGTAATAGATAGAGTCATATCCCTTGCTGTCCCCACATTTGAAATACCAAAATCCAGAGTCTCTTCACTTACCGCAATCCTTGCTTCATCACCCAACAGCTGCAAACAAGCCCCGCCCAGCGGCCATCCTTTATCATCCAGCATACCGCAAAACACAGGCCCTGGAGTATGAATGGCCAGTTGACTATCAATCCGAGGCCTCATCAATGCATTATCGGTTCCGGTATAGGTTACTTGGTCGAGGTGCGAATAGGTAGAACCCTGACGAAAATCTGTGGGGGTATACAATGTTACCGGTTCTCCAAGATTAGACATATTTGAGGATTCGCCATCAAAAAATACACCGCCGCGGCTTCCTGTTAACGCATTAAAAAGAGCAGAAGATGGATTTCCGTAAACATTTTCATCAATCAGCATTACATTGTCACCATCTTCCGTAAATCGGTCGTATATCACGGGAAAGCTATCTCCGGCATTTGATGCGAATCCCCATTGAATAATCGACGAGTTTTCTGATGTCTCCCGCATACTACCTACAAACCCAATTCCGTGACCAATTTCGTGAAGAACAACCGTCGTAAAATCGATCCGGTTTGGCGGAGTATTTGCATCAGTTCCGAAGTACCAGTTCCCAAAATCTGCATTCATAGATACCTCAATATCTGAATCGAGATCGAATTGCTGGCGAAAATTATTTCCGGTCATTGCACTGGCCTGAGCTACAGCGTACCAGGTTTCATCTTCAGCACCAAATCCACCAACAAACGTTGCCGGGCTTGCCGAACCCAATACATTATCATCATCAAAAGTGCGCCAGGTAGCATTGATCACGATCGTTACATCCGACTGAAGGTGAGCTTCCCATATACTCACCGCATAATCAAAAGCAGCCATTGCATCCTGTGGCCATTCACCCGCATCAGCCGTTAAATAGTTAACAGTAATCGTAGACGCAGCCTGCAGCTGAGAATACTTTGCCACCATTTCCCCAGCACGTACAAAATGATCCGCATCAATTCCTGTATAATCTATTGTACAGATTTCATGAGAAGGCGGAGCCGGCATGGTAACAGCATTGCCGGGGTTCCAGGTTTGCGCATGAGTTTGTAGTGCAAAAAGAGAGGATAAAAACAGTAAACTTAATACGTAAATGATTCTATTCATATGAAATCTCTTCAGATGGCATGATGTGTACTTCCCTGTAAAGTACCCAATTTTTTCAATCTGCAAATCGTGTTTTGTAATTGAGTGAATGTCGGTTTTTCATCGGATGGCTTGATTCAGACTCTAAAGTCTTGTTATATAACACATTCAGTATATACCAGTTTATTTACATACAGTGCTATATACTGCATCGCCAGGGATTATTTTTTAATTCCCAATTCCTTTTGCAAGCGCAAGCAGCTGTCGCCTGAATTTCGGTGCGCCTCCATTTGCCGGATGCCTCACTGCTGCATGTTTCTCACCCAATTGTGATAAACTCTGCTCACATTTTCGTCCAACCGCAATGAGTTGGGCATTTTCAAAAATCGTGATAAATTCTTTAAGATGTCTGAGCCCGGCTTCCATTTCTGATGGCAAAGGTGTTCGATTACTGAGCAATCCTTTGTTCGGATTATACGGATGCCATGGCACAGCGTTCCAAAGTACAACTTCATACGGATCGATTCCAAGATCAGTTAAAGCGCCCCACATGATGGTTGCTGTTGGTTCTGTCATTCCTTTTTCAGCTACCGATACTTTGCTGGTTCGGGCCGGTGAAATCGTCTGAAAGACATGATTCGGATGAACACTATATTTGTTTCTCTGGTGGCCCAGAAGAATTCTTTCGGATGTCATGGCAATTCCTGTGAAATGGCCACCCTGGTATCCAAGTGCTTCAGCTATCATCAGGTATTTCGCTTTTCCAACCCGCTCCTGCAGGTAATGAGCAAGTTGTTTTCTGCGGATTGAAGGTGCATCCGGATGTTTATCGTTCTCCGGGTCCGTTTCATACCAGGGGTTAAACAGAGTGCCTGAAGGTTTTTCTTTTAAACGATCGATAAATGAAGTAATCAAAAAAAGAACTGTTTTAAATCGTGCAAGGTAATAACCCCATATCACCGGGATTTTGATTTATTTTTCACATGAGAACAGAAATAATCTGCTTACCGTTTGGAGCTTTTCTGTAATGTAATCGACAATTCTCTGCAAAACGCAAGCCTGTCTTTTCTGTTCATCAATTGTGTCTATGATCCGTTTTTGGCAATGTAATAGAGCTGCATCATCCGGAGTTCGCTGTATCCAACCGATTTATTGAGTTCTTCGTATACAGGTTTCAGCAATTCAGGCCCCACTTTATCCATAGCCTGATTTACTTCATCGACTTTACGTTGTGAGAGACCGGAAGCATCCAGGATTCCATCCTGCCTGAGATCATTTCCTTCTTCAAGAAACGTTTTAAGATGTTTTAAAATCGTGGGCATTTTCACGCCGTGTTCTTCAGCCAGGTGTTCAAGTGATTTGCCATTGTTGTAATCCTCACCGATCTGCACATGCTTCTTGGATGAAGATCTTTTTTTGGTCTTCTTTTTAATTTCCCGTTCACGCTCTTCAATATTGTTTTCCTCGCAATACTCCTTAATGACCTCTAAAAAATCACGTCCATATTTCTTCTGTTTCGCATCTCCCACACCGTAAATGCCGGTGAGGGTTTCCGATGATTGAGGAAAATAATAAGCCATCTCCATCAGTGTGGTATCAGGGAAAATCACGTACGGAGCCACATCCTGCTGTACGGCGAGATCCTTCCGCACTTTCCGAAGCTCTTCAAACAGGTTTTCATCATACCGGTTCTCCACGTCTGATGATGTTCTTGCCGCTGCGCTTCCGTCAATCGCAGTTTGCGTGCGATCCAGAACTCCGGTTACCCGTTTTTCATCCTTCAGTACTTTCCTGGCATCATCAGTCAGCAAAAGCGATCCGTATTTGGGATCTTTGGTAAGAAAATCTTTCCGAACCAGCAATCTCGACAGCTGTACCCACTGATCTTTGCTGAACTCTTCGCCAATACCATAAGTTGAGAGCTCATCATGTCCGTTCTCAAGAACTTTTTTCGCTTTTGAGCCGCGAAGAATATCGGTGATATGTGTAGCACCGAATCGCTCGTCTGTGCGTACAATACAGGATAAAAATTTCTGAGCAGCCACCGTCAGGTCTTCCATCTCATCTTTCATGGAGATGCAGTTGTCGCACATACCGCAGTCATTGCCATTATACGTTTCACCAAAATATTCCATCAGCGGAATTCGCCGGCAGTCACTCGTGGTAAGGTAGTTGATCAGGTCCTCAAGATGCTTCTTGGCAACCTCTTTCTCCTCCCCCTCTTTTTGATTGATGAAGTAGTTGATCTTCTGGCGATCGGAGTGGCTGTAGAGAAGCAGACAGTCAGAACGCAGACCGTCTCGACCCGCACGGCCAATCTGCTGGTAGTACGATTCAATATTTTGCGGCATATCGTGGTGAATCACAAATCGCACATCCGGCTTATCGATCCCCATGCCAAAGGCTACCGTGGCTACAATTATGTCGATATCGTCCCGGATAAATGCATTTTGATACGTTTCCCTCTGATGCTCGCTCAGCCCGGCGTGATACGGGCGAACCGAATGCCCCTCGTCTTTCAGATCCTGGTAGAGTTCATCGGTCTGGCGCCGGCTGAAACAGTAAATAATTCCCGACTGACCTTTTCGTGTATAGAGAAAGTCGAGAATCTGGTCTACCGGGCCGGATTTATCCACTACATTCAGGAATAGATTTTCCCTGTCGAAACTTGCCACAAATGTGGAAGCATCCCTGAACTCGAGAATTTCTTTAATATCTTCCCGCACCCGCGGCGTTGCCGTTGCCGTGAGGCCGATGCAGACCGCTTCCGGAAAGTCTTTTCGGATTTCGGCAAGCTGGCGATAATCCGGACGAAAATCGTGCCCCCATTCCGAAATACAGTGTGCTTCATCAATTGTGAAGCAGTCTACCTTCACTTGGGTGAGCAGGTGACGAATTCTGTCCGTCATCAGGGATTCCGGTGCAACATAGAGCATTTTTGCCTGGCCGCTTCTCACTTTCTGCTCGTTCAGCCGGTAGAGATCATCAGAAATTGAGCTGTTCAGAACAACGGCTGGAATGCCGTAGGATGTAAGCTGATCCACCTGATCTTTCATCAATGAAATCAGCGGAGAAACCACAATGGTGAGTCCGTCGAACAGCATGGCTGGAATCTGGTAGCAGAGTGATTTTCCTCCGCCGGTGGGCATAATAACAAGTGTGTCTTTTTTTTCCAGAACGTTTTTGATCACATTTTCCTGCAGCGGGCGGAACTGATCAAAACCAAATGTCTCTTTTAGAATACTTTTTGCCTGCGTTATCATCCGATAAAAATTACTTTAATTGAAAATTCGTGGTTTCCACTATATAAGATACCGGATATCGAACTTCCTTACAGTTTTGATTCATTTTTTTTGTGAGCAAGTGTTTTAGGCTGATTCGATTCTATTTTTGACGCGGAACCAGGTAAAACTCCTGCATCCGCCCATCGATGTACCAAACATCATCCCCATCAAAAATCGCATTCTCCTCCAGCTTCATCAGAATGGTGCGGTCCCATTCAGGCACATACACTTCTGCATTCAGCTCAATGGAGTGCGCGGTGTTGGGATAGAGCGGATAGTCTCCCCATCCCGGAACGCCATCCTGCTGATCCCACAGTCCAATCGTTGACCCGGCGCCGTGGCCGTGGTAGCCAAGGGGATGGGTGTAAATGGTTGTGTTAATTCCCTCCTCTTCAGCCTGCCGGAGCGCGGAAGACAGAATCTGATTTCCCGTTCTGCCCGTCTCGAAGTGTGAGGTCAGGATATCCTGGACGCGGTTTGCCTTTTCCAGCGCGTTGCGTAATCCTTCGGGTGCTTCAGATTCACCCTGACGCAGAATGTAGGCGTTCCGCTGCGTATCCGTGGTCAACCCAAGATACTCAATTCCAAGATCCATCCAGACAATATCGCCGGGCAGAATCACATCTGTGTCTGCAGGGCCTGAAAAATCGCCCGTGTGTTCAGGTGATTCCGAACGGTCAATCGAAACGGACGGGTGAAACCAGGTTGTCAGGTTGAGATCCCGTATCCTCTCGCGATACCACCACTGCAGATCCTCGGTTGTGGTTATACCCGGTGTGATCACCTTTTCAGAAAGCCCTTGGGCCACGATGTTGTGCGCAATTCGATTAATCTGCCGATAGACCGCCATCTCCTCCTCCGTGCGGGTCTCCAGCCAGCCGATCGCCAGGTTCTCAGCCGATACGATTCGTTCCTGCAGCTCAAAGGTGAGGCTCTCTTTCAGGTGATTGTAATCCGTATAGCTGATACCATCGGCCAGCGCGAAGTGTTCGGAAACGTTTACGCCAATCATTTCAGGATTACGCTCTGCAACAAGCTCTCCAAACCGCTTCCACTGATCGGGCTCCTCGTCCGGAAACCACTCTGTTTCAAAAAACCCGATATCATATCTTGAAACCGCAAATCGTTCGAGTTCACGGCCATCACCGGGATCGTAGAAAACAAGAATTGTTGTTCTTCTTGAAGACTGCCAGGTTGCAGGTAACATTGTCAAAAGCACCGGGTCTTCATTATATTCACGCGCCACCAGCACCCACATATCGATTCCCTCCCGGTGCATCAGTTCAGGCACAAGAGTGTCGAGACGGTTTTCGGTCCAGCGGTCCATCACTTCAGCGCGATCACGCATCGGCAGAATATCCGGTGTGATATCGGTACGGTTCTGAGCAGGTAAAATATCCACAATTGATAAAATGCCAATCGTTAGCAGAAGTATTATTTCTTTCATAACTGATGTTTCAGAAATTGATGGTTTGATTAAACAGTTTCTCAAAAACCTCTTATCTTCCGCCAATATCAGCCAATAATATTAAACTCACAATCATGACCATGGAGATTACCCGAACCAAAGAAAGCAGACTCTCTTCTATCGATTTCGAAAACCTTGAATTTGGACGGCAATTTTCCGACCACATGATTGATATGAGCTACAAAAACGGTGCATGGCAGGATCCTTCCATTGTACCGTACGCTCCCATCTCGTTTCATCCGTCGATGCACGCCCTTCACTACGGTCAGGCCGTCTTTGAAGGCATGAAAGCCTACTATGCGGATGAAGAAACCGTACACCTTTTTCGGCTTGATGATCACCACCAAAGAATCAGTGATTCTTCAGAACGGCTCTGTATTCCATCGATGGATAAAAGCTCATTTATTGAAAGCCTGGAAGAATTGATCCGGCTGGATCATCAATGGGTTCCAAAAAAACACGGCCACGCACTTTATGTGCGACCTTTTGTGTTTGCATCAGAAGAGTACATCGCGGCACGGGCGGCAAATGAATATCGATACATGGTGATTACCAGTCCGGTTGCTGCGTATTATAAAGAAGGATTCAATCCAGTCAGTCTCACAACTACGGATAATTTTGTCCGCGCTGTGAAAGGCGGAACCGGTGAGGCGAAAGCAGCCGGGAATTACGGCGGAAGTTTTCTGCCGGCTCAGCAAGCACAGAAAGATGGATATACCCAGGTGCTCTGGCTTGATGCCAAAGAGAATAAATATGTGGAGGAAGTGGGCACGATGAATATCTTCTTTTTGATAGGCAATACGCTCGTAACTCCAAAACTTGGCGGCACCGTGCTTCCCGGCATCACGCGCCGATCGGTTATCGCCCTGGCGAAAGAGTGGAATGTGGATGTAGAAGAGCGCCGGATTACCATAGATGAAGTATTCGATGCTCATAGTGATGGAAGCCTCAAGGAAGTTTTCGGCTCCGGAACCGCTGCGGTAATCTCCCCGGTCGGGCTGATCCATCACCAGGGAAAAACGCTGGAACTCGATCGCGAAAAAATCGGTCCTTTTGCCCAAAAGATGTTCGATACCATTACCGGTATCCAGTACGGCAAACTTGATGATCCGTTTGGATGGGTTCACCCAGTGAAGGTGGGGTAATTGAGAATTGGTTCTTGATAATCTATAAGGGATTATTCGGCCATAATCCTGCCTAATTTATCTCAATCACAGATACCTCTGCCGGGGCGTTGTAACGGAGCGGGGCCAGTGTAAATCCGAGGCCGCTGTTGACGTTCAGCAGCATATCATCGAGCAGCCAGTGGCCAATTACATAATCGGTTTCCATACTGGCTGCAGTAAATTTTCTAAAAAACAAGGGGATGCGGATCTGTCCCCCATGCGTGTGCCCTTTTAAAAGAACATCCGTTCCGGATTCCTGTGCGATAGTGATCAGATCATCAGGCGCCTGGTGGGAAAACAGAATGGATAGCTGCTCGCCGTTCGTTTCACTCAGAAGCTCTCTAAGCAGGCTGCGGTCAATCGATGTGCTGTAAACCTCCGTTACACCCGTAATTTTGATTGTTGTATCACCAAAATCTATCCATTGGTTCTCATCACGCAGCACATTCACGCCCTGCTCTTCGAGTGATTCTGCGATCTGATCCTGGCCGGACCAGTAATCGTGATCTCCCATCACAAAATGAACACCCAATGGCGGATTGATCGATCCGAGAGCTTCTGTCGCAATCTCCACATAATCCAATCCGGAGGAGATAAGATCACCGGTAACAAATACGATATCCGGATTCTGCTCACCTGTTCTTTGAATGTACCGATTTATCTTTTCCGGAGATGTATATCGATCGGCGTGTATTTCCGAAATGTGGGCAATTCGTAACGACCGATTTTCATCAAAATAATCCGACGGATGTTCAAACATAATCGTTTCAATTTTCACGCGGTTTGTATCGTAGATAGTTTTTGATGCTGTATAAAAAAACACGATAAATGATACTGCAAGAACGGCTAACCCGAGAATGGTTTGAAGTTGCGGGCGCCGAATTCGAAAAACCCACGTTAAAACCGCATTGATGAAGTCTGCAGCTAAAATCCAGCTCAGGAGCACTGTGTTAAAAATAAAACCAAACCAGAACAACGCGATCATCCACACCGGGTACCACTCACGGGAGAACCCTCCCGAACTTTCATTAATCAGCCAACCTGACAATGGATATGCAAATATTACCACAACTACAGTACTGAAAATCCCCCAAAATATATGGTGCTGGTAAAGCCCGGTTTGCTTTGTGTACCAATGGATTCGCAACGCATTGTAAAACATGCAGATTACGGTAATGGCAGAAATCAATAGCGTCATCCGTAACGGCCAGGGCATAAAAGGAAATTCGGTTAAAGTTGGGTTTATGATTTCAGCAAAGATAAGCTATATTCAGTGCAATTCTGCAAGTATGACAACCTTTAACTTTCTGTGAAAAAATTAATCCACCTGCGCAATCTATAGCTGATGTAATTGCGTATAATCTATCAGAATTGTGATCCTACAGTTTATCTTACAACTTTTGGGGTTTGCCCGCCAGGCTTCCGATGAAGATCGGGAGTGGATGGAAGAGGTGCAGTCCGGAAAGAAAGCTTCACTGCAAAAACTGTATGAGCGATATAAACGAATTTTATTTGGGATGATTTACAAAATCCTGAACAATCGTGAGGAGACCGAAGATCTGCTTCAGGAAATATTTGTACAGGCATGGAGGAAATCAGACCAGTATGAGCCTCAGCGTGGCAGCGTCTACAGTTTTCTGGCAACCATGGCCCGCAACAAAGCAATCGACAGAACACGTTCAAAAGCTTTCAAAAATCGAAAAAAAGATGATTATGTACTGAATGATGATGAATATTCGTTTCATTTAAGTACAGATAATCCAAACCCTGAAGAGAATTTACAGCTTACTGAACGTGCTGTTGCTGTGCGAAAAGCTTTGGCTTCATTACATAAAAAGGAGCGTGAAGTTCTCTACATCTCCTATTTTCACGGACTTTCCCAATCCGAAATAGCTGAAAAGATTGATATTCCGCTTGGAACTGTAAAGTACCGGATGAGGCAGGGGATGATTAAACTGCGTGATACGTTAGATCAGGATACGATATGAGTGAGCAGGAAACATATAACGATTTCGAATCGCTTTGCGCCGGGTACGTACTGGGTGCGCTCTCTGATGAGGAGAAGAGAACATTCGAACGCATGCTCGATAATGCCACGCCGGAACAGCTCGAAATATACCGGCAAATGGTGCGTATCAAAGATGATCTTTCACTTGCCGCCAACCCAATGGAACCATCGGATGATCTGTTTGACCGGGTCCTGGAGGAGATTTCAGTATCGGGCTCCAAATCTGTCAGCAACATGGAATCCCGGAGCGAAAACGATCCAAAATCTGCAAATGGATGGATTTTCAAAGCCGCCGCTGCCATTTTACTTGCCAGCCTTCTGGGGCTTTTGCTTTACTCCCAACAACTGTCAACCCTGATTGATGATAAGGAAGCCCGGATCTCTGAACTCCAAACAGAAGTTGAAGAGCAGAATCAGCTACTGACACTTCTCGAATCTGAACTTGAACGGAAGGAAGAACTTCTTGCGATCCTTGAATCGAGAGAGGTGAGCCTGATTTTAATGGCTGGCCTGGAAACAAACCCTGACGGGTATGGAAAAATTGTGTGGGATCCCGAAAATGAACGGGCTCTTTTACAAGTAGCGAATCTGCCTGAGCCAACTACCGAACAAGATTATCAGTTATGGCTGATTAAAGATGAGCAGGATCCGATTAGTGCAGGAATCTTTTCATTTGAACAGACAGCTACCGACCTTTTTTACAGAATCGACCGGCTTGAAGAGCGGCCTTCCGAGCAAACAAATACATTTGCAGTCACCCTTGAGCCGAGAGGTGGAATGCCGCAGCCAACCGGTGATATGTATTTATTGGGGCAGAATGAGTAGAATATTGCGGGTATAATTCTTTTCCTCAGACTGTAGACTAATCTATTTCAGATCGCGTTATACTGTTGAATGAGATAATAATCTCATCTTAATTCCCCTCGAGGGCTGTCATGATTCCCAAATGGCAGCCCTTATTTTTTGGAGCTGTATTCGTACGGCGGATCGCTGATCCGCTAACTCCTACTCACTCCAGGCCTGTACGCCCCGAACTATTCCGATTCCATTCTATACTTACTGCAATAAATTACGGTTTCGTAATAGACCAGAACATTCCCGGTTCGGCGAACCAGGCTACGTACTGCGGATCGCTGATCCGCCAATTTTAGTCACTCCAAGTCTGCACACCCAAAACTATTCCTATTTCATTCTTCACTTACTGAATTAAATAACAGATTCACGTTTGTTCATTAGATTCCCGGTTCGGCGAACCAGGTTACATTCGGCTTGAAAATTCAACCATCATTGATTTATATTGTATTCATAAAGAGAGATATGTAACAATTCCAATTCAAGAAAAATGGCATTTTATCGGAGAAACCTACCTCATCTTCAGTTTGTCGGTGCAGAGTATTTTGTAACTTTTCGATTATACGGATCCCTGCCTGGTCATATAATTATGGAGTTAAATGAGCTTAGAAAGCAACTCGGAATTTGGGATGAGAACGTCACACCTTCAGAAAACAAACAAAAAATGGATAGACTGATTCGAAATAAATTCGAGTCATATCTCGATAAATCATTGTATGGACCACAATGGCTGCGGAAAAGTTCAATTGCTGAAATTGTCGAGGAAGCGATCCATTTCAGAAATGGCAGGCTGTATGAATTATACGCCTACTCTATCATGTCGAATCACGTGCATATGGTTTTTCAACATATTGAACATAAATCAAAGATTAAAAGCACCGATCATCTGTTACTAAAAGACTTTCCAGTCACAAAAATACTCGCTGATTTGAAGAAGTTTACAGCCGGCAAATGTAATCGACGATTAGGAAGAAGAGGGCATTTTTGGCAGGCTGAAAATTTTGACCGACTGATTCGAAACAATAAAGAGCTTGAGAACTGTATCCGATACACCTTGAATAATCCGGTAAAAGCAGGATTGGTTGAATATTGGGACAACTGGCCTCACAGTTATTGCAAACCTGAGTTTTTTGACTCGATCTGAATCATATTGATTCATTTAGATTTGATTGTAAATAGCGGATCTACAACACGTACATCGGTTCGCTGAACCGTAACAAAACCTAAATCAAGCCCAATGATCACTAATTTGACCCAATCAGAATAACTCCCACTCCTTTCACAAAGTTCTTCGCATGCGCACAATTTCGAGTCGCGGATCAGCGATCCGCAGTACGTACATCGGTTCGCCGAACCGTAACAAAACCTAAATCAAGCCCAATGATCACTAATTTGACCCAATCAGAATAACTCCCACTCCTTTCACAGAGTTCTTTGCATGTGCACAGTTCAAAGTCGCGGATCGGCGATCCGCGGTACGAGGGGTCAACCTGTCGCGCCTATTACATAGTATTCTGATGAAATTCCGCTCAGACGGTTTTCCATGAATCTGTTAATATCAATATCCAGGCGGCCGAGACGCACTCCGCTGTGACCCATTTGAGTTACCAGTGTACGCGTGCCCTCCGGATTAATCATACTGACAGGCCGATCTAAAAAGGTGTGTGTATGTCCGCCGATAATCAGGTCAATTCCCCCTACTTTTCGCGCAATCGTCAGATCATCTATTCGGGAATCTGAATACTCATACCCGAGATGACTTAAACATATAATCAAATCGCAGTTATGATATCGGCGCAGGCTTGTAACCATTCCGTTTGCCCAAACTTCCACATCTCTCGATCGGACACCCCCATACAGTTTTGGGTCTACCACACCCGGCAGTTCGATTCCCAGGCCAAAGATACCAACCCTCAAACCGGCTATCGATTTTACCACAAACCTTCTAACCACACCATCCAGCGGAGTATTATGCACACTATAATTGGCTGCTAACAGAGGGAAATCAGCATTGTCAGCTGCTTCAGCTAACGCTTCTAACCCCAGGTCAAATTCATGATTCCCGACTGCCATGGCATCATACCGAATCTCACTCATCAATTTGAGATCCAGTTCACCGCCATACACATCAAACCAGGGCGTTCCCTGAAATACATCTCCCGCATCCAGAAGCAGCAAGTTTTTTTCCTGTTCTCTTATTCGGCGAATCAAATTCGCTCGCCGGGCAATTCCCCCGAGACCAGCAAATTGAGTAGCATTTTTCGGAAAGGGATCCAGCCGTGCGTGGGTATCATTCGTGTAAAGAATTGTGAGCTTGGGCTGATTACTCCCGATCGGAAGCATGGATGGAAGTGCCATCGCGCCGGCGGAGTAGGTCAATGCCGTTTTCAAGAATGTTTTTCGATCAATAATACTCACTCCCGGATCCTCCCATCGATTTCCGGTGAAAGAGTTCGTTGATTCCGAAAATAGTCAACATACAGATCGCGAATGGACAGCTCATAGTCTATTCGCTCCAGTGGATTGAGAATCGCAGTAAAATCATCTCCGCCATTGGCAACCCAGTTGCTTGTAGCCAGCCAGTATTCACCCGTTCGATCAAGTATTTCCGAGTTGACCAACACCTGCTGTGCCCTGCCATCAACAAGGCGAAAACGCATACCACTGACTGGAGCTCCGCCGCGTGCAGCGATCTGCTGACTCAGTTCATGCACCATCTCACCGGTCAGTTTCAACAGCACGAGATGATTTTCGTAGGGCATAAACTCAAGAACTTCACCAAGTGTAAGTGTTCCCTCGTTGAAATTTAGTCTGAAAGAGCTTTCTCCTATGACTGACAGGTGTATAAAACGGCGGGCCTCCCGGGCTGCCCTGAATCGAATAGCATCAGCTGCCATATTACCCAGTGCGCTTTCGGGTGAGCCAAATTCAAGAGGATAGGCCACTTCAGCGACCCTCACTCCCATTTTGTCATCGTATTCTGTTCGATATTGCTCCAGGATGGATGCTATTCGAGGATCATCTCTGTTCGCTTCCCTTTCAAGGTCAACCGGAGATTCTGAATCGTTCTCAATACTATGCTGGGTTCCCGAGCATCCGTAGATCAGTAATGAAAGCGCAAGGAGTACAAAAAATTTCTGCATTCAGTCTGTCAGCGTTGTTGTCGAAACATGTTCATCATCAGTTCAGTAAGTCCAACCAATTTTTTTTCATCGGACAGTTCCAAAACCGAACGGTTAAAGTTTCCTGTCTCTACTGATGTGGATTCTATTTTATAGGCTACCCGACCGCGGTCGAACACTTCAATCAGTAAAGGAAAACTGTTGGGATTCATGATCAGTTCGATCGGCAGTTCTGATTCAGAAAAACGGGTCCCGGCCCGGTTCCAAACATCTACCATCAATCCCCATTTTACTTTGATATCGCTCGTGAGCCAGATCGAGACAAACTGCTCATCATTGTCCCCTTTCAGTCTGAATTCGTGAACTTCGTGCCCAAGGTGAGAACGCCGGTTCCCTGTCTCTTCAACCCCGGTTTCCCAATCGAAACGATCAGCTTCATTATTGTTTCCGGACCCTGTAAACCGCTCCACCATGTTCATCAGGCTATCCAGGTCATCCTTTGAGACTTTCAGCGCTTCGTTTGTCCCTGTATTAAAAACGAAATCATTAAGGTCATTCCGGACCAGCAGTCCGTCAGATTTCAAGCCGGTCAGAACCTGAACCTCATCATTTGTAGATACAAAAATACGATTCCGGTCTGCAGTAAACGTAAAGGAGGATTGTTCAGCTTCCCGTTCTGTAAAGTTTTCGATTACAAATTGAATTTCACCCTCAAACTGCGCATGTGCGGGCTGAAACAGGCCAATGACTAAAAAAGCTGCCGATATAAAAAGAACTGAAAGATTGGTTTTCATAGATTTCAGAAGATTGGTTAAGTATCAACTCGTTAGACCTGCAAAGCGACACATTTGTTTCATGCCGTTATGGTCTCCTTTTCATCCATTTCGATGTTCACTTTGTGAATCCACCCACCGGCAACAACATCGTCGCCTTCGTAACAAACGATTGCCTGTCCGGGTGTAATTGCTTCTCTTCCGGCAGGAAAATGTACTTCAATTTCATCATCCGCCAACTGTGTTATCGTGCCGGATGCCCCTGCATCGTTGTACCGGATCTTGCCGATAATATCCATCGAACCGCCGGGAATCTTATCATACTTCACCAGATTCAGCTCTTTTGCGCGGCACGTGGTACTGATCAGATCTTCTTTTTCGCCGATTGTGATCACATTATTCACCGGGTCAATATCGGTAACATACACGGGGTACCCCAGGGCGATATCAAGGCCTCTTCTCTGCCCGATCGTGTAATAGGGATATCCTTTATGTTTGCCAACAATTTTGCCGTATTTATCAACAAAATTGCCACCTTTAACACGGTCCTCCAGACCCTCTACCCGGTCGTTTAAAAAACGGTGGTAGTTATTATCCGGTATGAAGCAGATTTCGTAGGAGTCCGGTTTATTGGCAACGTTCAGCAATCCGTAATCTTCGGCGATTTGACGAATTTCAGTCTTTCGGTATTTACCAAGCGGGAAAATGGTACGTTCCAGGTGTTTTTGCTGCACACCCCAGAGGGCATAGGATTGATCTTTATCGTGATCTTTTCCCTTAGAAATCACATATCGCTCGTTTTCTTTACGAACATTGGCGTAGTGGCCGGTAGCAATAAAATCACAGCCAAGGTTATCTGCTCTTCTAAGCAGGGCTGCCCATTTGATATGGGTATTACACAATACACACGGATTGGGTGTGCGTCCGCTTGTATACTCCTCAACGAAACGGTCGATCACCCAGTCTCCGAATTCATCCCGGATATCCACAATAAAATGTTTGAAGCCGTATTTTACGGCAATGTGGCGCGCATCATTCATTGATTCCACGGTACAACAGCCCGTTTCTTTCCCGTTATCCCCACCGCTGCGGTGGTAATCCCAGGTTTTCATGGTAATACCGATAACGTCGTATCCCTCGTTGTGCAACATCACTGCAGCAACAGAGGAATCAACGCCGCCACTCATCGCGACAAGTACGCGACCTTTAGAACTCATATCAAAAGATTTATTTTACTGATTAGCCACCCAAAATACGGATTTTCTATGTAAAACGTGTAAAGAGCATCAACGGATTAAAACGGGAAATCATATAGAGTAGTATGCTGAAAATCCTTCGGCCGATTCTGTATTTACACTTCAGGCTCACTGACTATCGCCTCAGTGCCGTTACATGTAGAGATATGGCTTCCAGTCGTCCTGAACCGTATTCATCAGGTTTTGAAAAAATGTAATATGTATTGGACGGTACGGTAAGGTTTTCAGCTGCATGTTAGCTTCATCGGGTGTGCGATTCCCTTTTTTCACGTTGCACTTATTACATGCCGTCACCAGGTTTTCCCAGGTATCTCCACCCTGCCGGCTGCGCGGCATCACATGATCAAGGGTCAGGTCTGAATGGCTGCCGCAATACTGGCACGTATTATTATCCCTTTTCATAATATTTCTCCGGGACAATACAATTCGTTTATAGGGAAGGTTGATATAGCGCCGCAGCCGGATCACCGATGGATAAGAGTAGTGATCATCGATCGTTCGGATCTTTCGATGCGGATCGTCGTGCAGAAGTTCAGCCTTTTCAAGAAACAGTAATTTCACGGAACGTTGTACGGAACAAACGCTCAAGGGCTGATAATCTTGATTGAGTACTAATACGCCGCTGTTCATCGATAGATATTTTAAACTCCGTTAGCCTGTCCGGTTTTCAACGCAGTACAGACAGCACTAATTATGTACCATTTTTTTCAAAATATCAACCAAAAAAATAGTTTATCAGTTCTTCGAGAATAACCGGGTTAATTGCAACGGCGATAATAATGGAAATAATCAGCCCAATAATAGCATATGCAGCGTCTTTTGAGATCAGAACAAAAGCCTGTTGAACCGGTCGCCCTCTCCCTTTTGCATCGGTAATACTCATGGCAATTTCCCGGCCGGCAAGCAGCCCGATAAACACCCAGGTGGTGCTCATAGGTATCACACTGATGGTTTTGAAGTAATAAAGAATGGCCGCGTATACTCCATCTATCACTGTTGCGGAGCGAACATCCGTTACGTACGATTTTTCTGTTACAATCTGCTGAATGCGATCACCACGCAGGTAAAACAGAATGCCCAGGCCAAAAAATATAAACCCTGTAAATACCAGGAATGATGAAACCCCAAGACTTCTGGGGAGATACACTGCAATATTGGCCGCATCCTGCATCAGCCATACCGCCCACAATATACCGCTGACCACCCATTGCAGCGGACGCCAAAATGCACCTGCCGGACCACTGAAAAGCCGTTTGAGAACTTTATGCAAGCCCAGCCAAATAACAATAGCCACAATAAATGCGATAAAATAACCAGACAAACTTTTGTACAGAACATCCGCTATTCCTGTTGTAGTGGCAGCAAAAGCACTCAGCAGTAGAAATGTTGTGGAGACCGGCATTTTCAGCCGTGTGAGAATCAGCAGAAAAAGGGGCGCTGCAACTTGCAAAAACTTAAATGAAACCGGGGCTTCATCGAACCCGCGTGATGTGAGCCTTTCATAGGTAACATCTCCGCTGTAAGTATACCAGCTGTAGAAAACCGTAACGATGAAAATTCCGCCGATCCATAACCAGAGCAGCCACCACTTTTTGTCAGCATTCGAAGCCAGAAACGTTCCGATTGTTTGAATACTGTCGTTTGCGATGGCAGAATATGCAGCGAAGAAAAAGCCTAACCACATGGCCACCTGCGGGGTATCGTAAAAAATCCCTGAAATGATAAAGAAAAAGCCAAGCAACAGGAGAAATCTTCTCTCTTCCCAGATCCACTCCGCAATGCTTGCCGGCAAAAGACTCATCAGTCCTCTCATGAATCTTCTCAATCCCGGCGATTTCTTATTTCCCATCTGTATACTTTTGTGCTTTATAAAGCTTACTAAAATACAATCTGAATATTAAGAGAATGTTATGAATCACCCGATATACAAGTTCAGATTTAATTTAACTGGCCGATAATTGCTTACAAAGTAACACGCATATTTTTCAAAACAGAGCTTCACTATTGACAGAAAGGTCTGTATTTTTTCATCCTGTTGTCTAACAAAAAAAATAACCCTGAACGCGCAAAAAAGCGCTACCATATTAATAGATTTATGAGTAACAAATCGTCGAGTAACCCATCGATATATAAAGAACCTGGCCCAAAGCTGGATAAAGAGTCCCCTTTTGAATCTATGATGGAGCGATTTCGTTTCGCGGCAGATCTTCTGCAGCTCGACGACGGAATGTTTCAGTACCTTGCCAGCCCTGTGAAGCAGGTTATCGTATCAATTCCTGTTGTTATGGATGACGGCAGAATTAAAGTTTTTGAAGGATTCCGGGTTATTCATGATAACGTTTTAGGCCCGTCAAAAGGCGGAATTCGATTTGCCCCGGATGTTAACCTTAATGAAGTGAAAGCTCTCGCTGCATGGATGACCTGGAAATGCGCTGTTGTGAATGTCCCCTTCGGCGGAGCAAAAGGCGGAATTCGATGTAACCCCAAAGAGCTTTCTAAAAATGAACTGGAACGCCTCACTCGGCGGTACACAGCCAATCTCCTTGAAGTTTTTGGGCCTGATCGCGATATCCCCGCCCCTGACATGAATACGGATGAGCAGGTGATGGCTTGGATTATGGACACCTACAGCATGAATTCCCTGAGAACAGAAACCGCAGTGGTAACCGGGAAACCGATCATTTTGGGAGGATCTCAGGGCAGAAAAGAGGCAACCGGCCGGGGAGTTGTTACGGTTACACTTGCAGCGCTGAGCAAGATGGGTATCATGCCAAATAAAACATCTGTAGTAGTGCAGGGCTTCGGTAATGTAGGTTCCGTTTCGGCAGAGCTGATGTACGAACAAGGCGCAAAAATAATCGCAATAAGCGATATTTCAGGCGGTTACTTTAATGCCAGTGGAATTGATATACCTGATGCGATCTCCTACATGAGTTCAAATAACCGTTCCCTTGAAGGGTACCCTGGAGCTGAAAGAATAACCAATGAAGAGCTGCTCGAACTGCAGTGTGATGTTTTGATTCCTGCAGCTAAAGAGGATCAAATCAGCCGGCATAACGCCCATAAAATTAAGGCAAAAATAGTGGCGGAAGGTGCAAATGGCCCTGTAACTGCAAATGCCGATTCAATTCTTGAAGAGAACGGCGTGATGGTTATTCCCGATATTCTTGCAAATGCCGGGGGCGTTACGGTTTCTTACTTTGAATGGGTGCAGGATCGCCAGGGATATTTCTGGACGGAAGAGCGCGTAAACCGCCGGCTCAACAGAATGATGAGAAGTGCCTTCGACAACCTGTATGGCGTTTGCGGGCAGCATAATATTACCATGCGGCAGGCAGCATACGTTTATGCAATCGACAGAGTGGCTGAAACACTGAAACTTCGCGGAATTTACGCCTGATCATTCACGTTCTGGCAGTGCACAATCTTGTGTAAATATCGCAGTAAAATTTATTATTTTGGGTAGGTACTTTTTAAAGTTCCTACCCATTTCAGCGGCTCAATTTTATAAAAATGAATAAAACGTTTCACCTGAATCTGAAATCCACTTTCCGGGAGTCGGAGAAAATACCCGATTTCGTCGACTCAATACGTGATGATTGCAGCCTTGATGAAACGTCATGCGAAACATTTAAACTTGTCCTTAGCGAAGCTGTAAGCAATGCCATTTTCCACGGGAATAAAGAGGATGAAAACAAAACGGTGGATATTACCGTGGAAGTAACCAATCATACCATCAGTGCTGATGTGATTGACCAGGGGGAAGGTTTTGATCCTGATGAAAGAAAAAACCCATTAAAAGAAGAGAACCTGCTCGATACCAGCGGCAGAGGAGTTTTTCTAATCCGGGAGCTTGCAGATCATACAGAATTCAAAAAAGAGGGACGACACCTCCATTTCCGGGTTGATTTTGAAGATAACCCATCCGGCACTGACTAACCCGCTTCATTTGATTACTGAAACAACAATTCCAGCTCACCACTCAGATTAAGCAGTGCGGTTTCCGCAACTTTTGCCTCAAATCGTGCACTCACCAGCCGGTCTTCAGCCGCGAGAAGAGTTCTCTGAGCTTCCCGAAATTCAAGTGAACTAATTGATCCCAGCCTGAAACGTTCCAGTGCGATATCGAGTGTCTCCTCGGCATTCACAAAGTTTTCTTCCTCAAGGTCCAGTAGCTCAAGGCTGTTCTGATAGGTTCTGAATGTTGCGAGAAACTGTGATTCAAGCCTTAGCTTGTCAGACTCATACGCAAGTTCCGCATTTTTACGATTGATATGCGCATTTTGCACCCGCCTGTTGGTATTGAATCCATCAAAAATGTTTATTCGTGCCGTAAGTCCAACTCTCAACCCGCGAGCTTCATTAAATCGAAAAAACCCGCCATCGTTTTCTGCTCTGTCGTAATAATATGAACTGTTAAAGGATATCTCAGGGTATCTTTCACCCCGAAGTTCTCTGATTTCATATCTTGTAATATCTTTCTGCAGCCTGGCCAGTGAAAGTTCCGCATTCTCAGCCATCAGTTTTTGATAAAGCTCTTCTTGCGACAAAAATCTGTTAAGCGATATATTCCTTGATACATCGTACTCCGTGTGGGGATCACGAGCAAGCAGCTCATTCAGCGATATTTTCGCTTCTGAGAGCCGGTTCAGTTCACGAAAACGAGCCGAACGGTCTTCATTTAAATCCGACCTTGCCTGGAGCAGATCATATTCTGAACCTGAACCGATCTCCACCTTGGCTTCTTCAATCTCAATTCGCTCCTGTGACACTTCGAGATTACTTTCCAGGTTTATTACCTGTTCACTTATTCTAACGATTTCGAAGTATTGAAGGGCAATATCTGTGATCAGATTTTCCATACTCAGGCGAAGCTCCTCATCGCTGATCTCTTCAAGAACTCCAAGCCTGTTGTACCCGGCAAACATTCTTAGGCCATCAAATAGAGTCCAGTTTAGCTCCACAGCAGCATTTGTACTTGTATTACGCGCATCCCGATTCTCCTGAACAGAGCCGTCTGCAAACTCCTGATCGCTGTCTTCCATCGTTTCAACCCGTGATGCACTTGCTCCAACTACCGGAAAAAAACCTGCATTTCCGAGTGACCTGTTATTTGATGCCTGCTCCAGCAGATTTCTCGAAATCTGAATGTTATAATTATTCTCAAGCCCCTGCTGAACGGCTTCTTCAAGCGTTAGCACATTCTGTGCAGATACCGTTTGCAGCTGTATACTAATGGATGTGATTACGGCCAACAGCAATAGCAGAATTAATCGAATCATATAGTGGCAGGTTCTAATTTATCATCAGCTTTCAGCGCTTCTTCCATGATCTCTTTTTTGGCTTGTTTATCAGTGGCAAAGTAGCTGTATATGGCGGGGATGATATAGAGGGTAAGAAAACTGCCAATCAGCAGTCCGCCAATCACGGCAATACCCATAGAAGTTCGGCTTTCTGCGCCGGCACCTAATGCCAGGGCGATGGGCAATATACCCAGTATTGTAGAAATTGTTGTCATCAGAATTGGGCGGAACCGAACTGCGGAAGCGTCCAGAATTGCATCCATGACATTCATTCCCTGCTCCTGCCGCTGATTTGCAAATTCTACAATCAGAATTCCATTTTTGGCGATCAGACCAATCAGCATGATGATACCAATCTGACTGAAGATGTTCAGTGTTTGGCCAAAATACCAGAGTGAAAGCAGCGTACCAAAAATTGCCAGAGGAACAGTAAAAAGTATGATAAATGGATCTCTGAAACTTTCGAATTGTGCGGCAAGAACCAGGTAGATCAACACTATGGCGATCATAAAAATAAACTGCAGGCTGGCTGCACTTTCAGCAAAATCTCGTGAGGGACCGGCCAGATCCGTTGTAATAGCACCGGGAAGAATCTCATCGGCAATTTCGTTCATCGCGTCGATACCGTCTCCAATGGTATATCCCGGTGTTAATCCTGCAGATATCGTCGCCGAATTAAATCGGTTAAATCTGAATAGCTGCGGCGGTGAGCTTGTTTCGGTTAGCGTAACTAAGTTATCAAGCTGAATTAAATTGCCATTATTGTTTCGAACGTAGATGGTGCGAAGGTCAACCGGTTCATTCCGGAACTGCCGCTCCATCTGTCCGATCACATCATACTGCTTGCTGTCCATGATGAAGAAACCGAACCGGTTCCCTGAAAGAGAGAGTTGCAGTGTCTGAGCGATATCACGAACAGATACACCCAGTGCTCTTGCCCTTTCTCTGTCGATATTAATCTCCAGTTCGGGCTGGTTAAATTTGAGATTTACATCAGCAAATGTAAAAGCGTCGTGTTGATTGGCCCTCTGCAGAAATTCCGGTATCACATCTTCGAGCTGCCCCAGATTTTGTGCCTGAAGTACGTATTGCACCGGTAATCCGCCACCGCGTCCGCCGATTGATTGCGGTTCAGATACAAATGTTTGTGCACCGGTAAGCCCACCCAGAAGTTCCGTGAGGTGATTTGCAATCTCGGTTTGTGTGCGGTCACGCTCACTTGGATCTACAAGCGTAACAAATCCAAAAGCAGAGTTGATGGACCCAGCCGCGCCAAAACCAGGAGATGTAACCGTATTGATGGCATGCAGTTCAGGTACATTTTCACGAACCGTTTCAATAATTTGGTCAACGTAGTTATCCATGTATTCAAAAGATGCCCCCTCAGGTGCTGTAGCTGAAATTCTCATCTGGCTTCTGTCCTCAAGAGGCGCAAGTTCCTGCGGAATATTTGCGAATAACAGAACCGTAAGTCCAATGGCAGCTGCCATGACTAAAAATGCGGTCCAGCGTAATTTCATGAACGCTACCAATGAATTTTTGTAGGCTTGATTTATCCAGACAAAAAAGGGCTCGGTCATTTCGTAAAACCTGTTTTTCTCGGCACCTTTGGATAAAATTTTAGTAGCCAGCATCGGGGTGAGTGTCAATGCCACAAACGATGAAATGATAACAGCACCTGCGATGGCAACACCAAATTCACGAAAAAGCCGGCCCGTGGTCCCACCTAAAAACAGGATCGGCATGAAAACTGAAACGAGAGAAAGGGATGTTGCTACAACCGCAAAGAAGATCTCTTTAGAACCGAGAATTCCGGCTTCAATTGGCTTGAGCCCCTGCTCCATCTTTGCATAGATATTTTCAAGAACAACAATGGCGTCATCCACTACGAGACCTATCGCAAGCACGATCGCAAGCATCGTCAGCACATTAATCGAAAATCCGGCAACATACATGATAAAAAACGTACCGATGAGTGCTATCGGGATCACAATAATCGGGATGAGAGTCGTGCGCCAGCTTCGCAGAAACAGGAAAATCACGGCAATAACCAGCGCCAGGGCGATAAATACCGTCTGCTGCACTTCGTTTACCGAATCCTGAATATATTCAGTGGTATTAAAGCCGATTGCAAGGTTGATATCATCATCCAAATCAGCTTCAATTCGCTCCAGTCTCACAAAAAATTCTTCAGCAATCTCAAGCTGATTTGTGCCTGGCTGGGGAATTGCAACCACACCAACCATGGGCACCCCATTCCTCTTAAGCACGGTTCGCATATTTTGCGCTTCAAGCTCGGCATAGCCAATGTCTCGAAAACGTACTGTGCTTCCGCCTTCATCTTTCACAATCAGGTTGCTGAACTCTTCAACAGTAGTGAGCCGCCCCATGGTTCGAACGGACAGTTCGGTGGTCATTCCTTCAATTCGTCCGCTTGGCAGCTCCACATTTTGGCCCTGCAGTGCGGTTTGAATATCCAGCGGAGTAATTCCGTAGGCCGCTAGTTTCATTGGATCCATCCACAACCGCATGGAGTATTCTTTTGCACCCCAGATTCGAATTTCGCTCACTCCGGCAATGGTTTGAAGCCGCTCTTTAAATACCCGGTCGGCGATATCGGTGAGATCCAGCAGATCCCTTCGGTCGCTGTTCACATTCAGAAAAATAATGGGAAAAGAATCGGCATCGGCTTTGCGAACAGTAGGCGGATCAGCATCGGGCGGCAGGTTTCGCTGTGCTGATGCCACGCGATCCCGAACATCATTGGCTCCGGCTTCAAGGTCCACTTCGAGATCAAACTCAACCGTAATCGTGCTTTGCCCCTCCCGGCTGACACTTGTAAGCGTACGGATTCCGGCCACCGCATTGATCGACTCTTCAAGCGGTTCGGTAATCTGGGATTCAATTACATCGGCATTCGCACCAATGTAGGATGTGGAAACGGTGACGATCGGCGGGTCGACAGAAGGATATTCTCGAACTCCCAGGTAGAAAAAAGAGATCACGCCAAATAGCACAATGACAATAGACATGACCGATGCCAGAACCGGCCTTCGGATACTCAGGGAGGATATTCGGCTCATTGCTCACTCCCCCTTCGAACTTCAGCCAGCTCGAGGTCCATCCCCTGCCTTGCCTGAAGAATTCCGGTTGTAAGTACGGTATCACCCGGTGAAACGCCTTCTATAATTTGAATTCGGTTACTCGTTCGGATTCCGGTTCGAACTCTTACCTCTTCAACTTTTCCGTTTCGGGACAGATACACTTTCTGGGCATTCAATTCGGGAACCAAAGCGATGGATGGGATAAGAATTGCATCATCAATTTCATCCAGAATAAGTTCAATATTGGCAAATGCGCCGGGAAAAAGAAGCTGACCACTATTACCGCTTAAAGCCCGGACCTGAAGAGTTCGGGTTTCGGTATTAATTCGCGGTTCTATGGCATACACTTCGCCAGCAAATGTGGAGTCGTAGCCCTGTACGTTAAACTGAATTTTATCGCCGACATCCACACGGGCCAGGTAGCGCTCCGGGATTGAAAAATCGATTTTTATCGGATCGATCTCCTGCAAGGTGGCAATTCTTGTGCCGGGACTGATATAACTTCCCGTACTGATATATTTTAAACCCACTTTCCCCGAAAATGGAGCTTTCAATTCGGTTTGATCAATTCGGGCCCCAATCAGTTCGATCTCGGAACGCAGTACATTTACTTCATTCAGCGTTGCATCGTACTCATCCTGGCTGATTCCTCCCCTCTCCAGGAGCCGGGTCTGACGCTCCTCTCGCTGTTCTGCAAGATTCAGACGATATTGAGCCCGCGACTTCTCAGCCTGCAGTTCACTGTCGTTAATTTTCAATAGCAGATCTCCCTGCTCCACTTCCCGGCCCTCTTCAAAATAAACGCCGGTTACGAGACCCGAAATCTCTGCCGTAAGATCTACGATTTCATTGGCTTCAAGCGTACCGGTTGAGAAGATTCTGTCTTCGATGGTTTCTGTTTCCATAACCACCGCTTCGGCCCTCAGCACATCGGCAGAACGTTGTTGCTGCATACCGTTTTCACCATTCTGTCCTGAAGGAGAACTGAAAAGTGGTTTTACTTTCGGATAGGCTAATGCTCCGAAAACAAGTAGAATTATTGTAATGGCGATAACGCGTTTGGTAACTTTACCCATGTAAAAAAATGAATTGCTATAAAGTCGTGAAATTCCAACGTTCTAAATTAGCATATAGTTCTGACTCATTAGAACGTGTTATGTAAAATATTGTAGTTTACCCGGATGGCTGCATACTTCATTATTCAGGAAACGAAAATTCCCCTTTCGAATTGCGGAATATTTAGATTTTTCCTTTCTGAACACCGATAGTTCATTACATAAAGAAAAGGCGGCCATGATTTCTCATAACCGCCTTCTAATTCCTGGTACTCATTTGCCCGAAAGTTATGCAAGCTGAGCGTCAAGCTGTTTCTTAATCTGGGCTTTAGGCACAGCGCCAACAATCTGATCCACTACTTCTCCGTCTTTGAAGATCAGTAGTGCAGGAATACTGCGAATTCCATATTTCACGGATGTTTCAGGGTTGTTGTCTACATTAACTTTACCAACTTTGGCCTTCCCTTCATATTCGCCCGCAATTTCATCAACAACAGGGCCAACCATCCTGCAGGGGCCGCACCATTCCGCCCAAAAATCAACCAAAACCGGCTGACTGTTACTTTCTACTTCATCTGAAAAATTATCGTCTGTAAACTCTACTGTATTACTCATTGTTATGTCCTTTTTTTAGTGTTTGATACAATATCGCAAATAATTTTGGATTATACTTATAACGATCTCCTATGCTATTTATCACGAAATGTTATGGATGGAATACCGGAGTCACTTCAGCCTACCCAGACGGCAAATGCAGACGTCAGCCTGGGACCCGAACCGGTCGAAGCAGGAGCTTCGAACTACTTTTCACTTCTGCCTTTTCACTTTTTACAACTTCAGACCTGCCAGGAATCCCGAAATACGCCGGATACTCTTGCAGGTCTTCAGATTTTACTCAAATAAAATCGTTTTGTGCCTGTAAATGAAAACTCTTTCCTCCAGCACCAGTTTCAGTGCACGGGTCAAAACCTGTTTCTCCACATCCTGTCCTGCCTGCGCCATCCCTTTGGCGGTATAGGTATGATTCACCGGCATCACATCCTGGGCGATAATCGGGCCTTCGTCAAGATCTTCGGTGACAAAATGAGCTGTCGCCCCAATAATTTTCACCCCGCGGTCATACGCCTGCTGGTACGGTGATGCACCTATAAATGCCGGCAAAAACGAGTGATGGATATTGATGATGCGATTGGGAAACTGCTTTACGAAACCGGGCGTGAAGATCCGCATATATTTTGCCAGGACCAGGTACTCCGGATCGTACGGAGCTATCGCTTCTAAAATCTTCTCTTCGTGCTGCTCGCGTGACAGATCGCCCACCGGTACATGATGAAACGGAATATTGAACGATTCGGCCAGGGATCGCAGATGATCATGATTGCTTACCACTGCCCTCACATCCGATTCCAGCTCCCCATACCGGTTCTTGAGCAGGATCTCACCCAGGCAGTGCGGCTCTTTGGTCGCCAAAATCACAAGCGGATTTTTCCGCAGAATCGCAACGCGAACGGTGGCGTTATTAGGCAATACACTGTTCAGCTCAGATTCAATCTCATCACTCCATCCGTTTCCCTCCACCATTGTGCGCATAAAAAAGGTGTTTGAATACTGATCCACAAACTCCTGGTTCGCGGTCACATTCAGATTATGCTTATAGATTACTTTGGTGATATTGTAGATCAGCCCTTTCTCATCGGGGCATTCAATCAGTATAATTCGATCCGGCATTGGTTTTTTTAGCTCTGTTCAACGTGGTTTGATGTAAGCCTCTATTATCGGGAAAGATGGGATGATTGTAAAAGGGTTATTTTTCGAATCAAGACCTCCAAGGTTTTAGAAACCTTGGAGGTCTGAGATTTCTGCCATTCTGCGGATCTGCCGCCCATAAAAAAACCTGCCGGATCACTGAAGTCCCGGCAGGTTTAGAATCTATGTAACCGCAGTGAGTGTTATGCCCGCTGCTTTTTGTCTTCTTCCACGTAGTCGCGCAGGACTTTGTGGAGGATACCGCCATTACGGAAGTAGTCGATTTCCACCGGTGTGTCGATACGATTGACCGTGTCAAACTTCACGATGGTTCCGTCGGCTTTTTTCGCTTCCACCTTCACGGTTTGTCGCGGCTTCAGGTTGTCATCAATATGGATGTTAAACTCTTCCGAGCCGTCCAGCCCGAGCGATTCGTGGCTTTCGCCATCCGCAAACTGTAGAGGCAGCACGCCCATCCCGACGAGGTTTGAGCGGTGAATTCTTTCGTATGACGTTGCAATAACCGCCTTCACACCAAGAAGAATGGTTCCTTTTGCTGCCCAGTCACGGGATGATCCGGTTCCGTACTCTTTACCTGCCAGTGCCACAAGAGGTGTACCCTCTTTTTTGTAGCGTTCGGCAGCGTCATAGATCGTGGTGATCTCCCCGGATGGGTGGTACTTGGTAAATCCGCCTTCCGTGCCCGGTGCAAGCTGATTCTTGAATCGAACATTGGCAAAGGTTCCGCGGGTCATCACGCGATCGTTTCCTCTTCGTGATCCGTAGGAGTTGAAATCGCGCACTTCAACACCGTTGTCAATCAGGTATTCGCCGGCAGGGCTGTCCGTTTTGATATTTCCTGCAGGTGAAATGTGATCGGTCGTAATGGAATCGCCCACTTTCACGAGGGTTTTGGCTCCGGTAATCGGTTTGATCGGCTCCGGATTTTCGCCCATTCCCTGGAAGAACGGCGGCTCCTGGATGTAGGTGGATTCCGGCTTCCACTCATAAAGTTCGCCTTCGCCCACGGAGATTTTATCCCACGTTTCTGATTCAAAAATATCGCCGTACATCTTATCAAACAGCTCGGGACGAATCGCTTCATCAAGAAATTCGGCGATTTCATCCGATGATGGCCAGATATCTTTCAGGTATACGTCGTTGCCATCTCCATCTTTACCGATCGGTTCTTTGTCCAGATCGATGTCAACCGTACCTGCAAGCGCGTATGCTACTACAAGCGGCGGTGATGCAAGATAGTTCGCTTTCACATAGGGGTGAATCCGTCCTTCGAAGTTCCGGTTTCCGGAAAGCACACCGGCAACAATCAGGTCGCCCTCTTTCACGGCTGTCTCAACCGCTTCTGGGAGCGGACCGGAATTTCCGATACACGTTGTACATCCGTATCCCACCAGGTTAAACCCAAGTTTATCCATATAGTCGGTCAGACCGGCTTCATTCAGGTATTCCGTAACCACACGTGAACCGGGAGCCAGCGATGTTTTCACAAACGCAGGAACTTTCATTCCTTTTTCAACAGCCTTCTTGGCGATGATTCCCGCACCCAGCATTACGCTCGGGTTGGATGTGTTGGTACAGCTTGTGATCGCCGCGATAACCACATCGCCATGCTTCATTTCAATTTCCTGACCATTTTTGAATATCCCTTTGTTGGCCAGTTTTTCCTGCGTCAGATTAAAGCCCATGGTTGGGTCATCACTGGTCAGGGATGATTCGAACGTCTTCTTCATATTCGGCAGGGTAATTCTGTCCTGCGGACGCTTTGGCCCGGCGAGGGAAGTTTCAACATCACCCAGATCCAGCTGCAGTGTTTCTGAAAACTCGGGATCAGGAGTATCGTCAGTTCTGAAAAGTCCCTGCTCTTTGGTGTATGCTTCAACCAGTTTTACAAGCTCTTCATCACGGCCGGTTCGGCGCATGTATCGCAGTGCTTCGCTGTCGATCGGAAAGAAACCCATGGTTGCTCCGTACTCGGGCGACATATTCGCAATCGTCGCGCGATCCGGCAGACTCATATTGCTCAGTCCCGGCCCATAAAACTCTACAAATTTGCTTACCACACCATGTCGGCGAAGCATTTCGGTAACAGTCAGCGTAAGGTCGGTTGCGGTGATACCTTCACGGAGTTTTCCGGTCAGCTTCACTCCCACTACTTCGGGAACGAGCATGTAGATCGGCTGCCCCAGCATCGCGGCTTCCGCTTCGATACCGCCAACGCCCCATCCGAGGATTCCGAGTCCGTTAATCATAGTAGTATGGGAGTCGGTTCCCACCAGCGTATCTGGATAGGCAACGGTCGTGCCGTCATCTTCTTTTCGTGTAAACACGCCCTTCGCCAGGTATTCAAGGTTTACCTGGTGAACAATTCCGCGGCCCGGAGGCACTACCCGGAAGTTATCAAATGCTTTTTGTCCCCATTTCAGAAATTCGTACCGCTCGTTGTTTCGCTCCATCTCACGCTCAACATTGAACATAAATGCGGCTTCCTGACCAAACATATCAACCTGAACAGAGTGATCAATCACAAGATCAACCGGAACCTGCGGGTTGATGGATTGTGGATTTCCGCCCATGCGTTTCATCGCGGATCGGAGTGCGGCGAGATCAACAACAGCCGGAACACCGGTGAAATCCTGCAGCACTACACGCGACGGCTTAAATGGAATCTCACCGCTTGGATTCTTGGCGTTATAATCTGCCAGAATTTTCACGTCATCTTCTGTTACTGTATATCCGTCATACTCCCGCAGAACGGCTTCAAGGAGAACTTTTATCGTGAAAGGCAGTTTGCTGACAGAACCATAGCCCATCTCCTCAAGTTTTTTCAAACTATATGCATGGACATTATTGTCAGCTCCGGGAATCGGAATTCTTGTTTTTAGAAGTGGATTCTTATCGGCCATTATTAAACCTCTGTTTCAGTTATTTGGTTTTAAATCTGATGTATGCGACGAAATGGCTATCTATTATCAATTGAATGTTCCACCATTCAAACCTCAATTAAAATATTATTGAGAAGAGTACACTCAAAAAGTGTGAAATCAATATGCAGCCACAGCAGCATTCTTATTTTTTAAATACTTTCGATCCTTAAAAATACAGGATTTTTGGGATAATATCTTGCACAAATCCCCTTTTCATACTCGAACTAATAATATTCATCTCTCAGATTTTACTGACTTTACTTATGATTTTTTAAATTCTGCCGAAAATCAAGTGTTCTCTGATTACACGTTTGGCCATGCCAAGATACCTGCACTATGCTTATGGGGTGCCGGATCATCATTTTTCACAACAATACAACATACCTCAGTCGTTGAACTTATTTGCTCGCGTCACACTATTGTTTTTAATCTTGCTGCTTTTCCAATCTGAATCTCACGGGCAAGTTAATGCAGATTCATTGTGGTCATTTTCCACGATTCGATCCGATACTGACGGCGACTCTGTCCTGGACTATAAAGGATATGAGGTTACGACTTCAGGTATCATCAATATCGACAGCGGATTGCTTCACGAAAGCTACCTGCAAACGTTTATTCAAAATGATTCGACAGGGATGTCCATATTCGGCATGCGGATCGACACCCCAGTGGCAGCTGGTGACAGTATTATAGTCCGTGGTACCATCGATCGATATTACGGACTGGCAGAAGTCCGGGTGGATTCATACGAGGTCTTCCCTAATGTAAGACAGCCTATCCCAAAGCCGCTGACAGACGCAGTTGAGAACCCCGCCCCCTTTATCGGTATGCTTATACAAGGTGAAGGTGTGATTACAGGCCTTGGTACGATTTTCAATGGTAAATACTTTATGCTTTCGCCGGATGAGAGTGACAGCGAGCTGATGATATATGTTTCGAACTTTCACCGGATGTATTCCGAATTTAATTTTGATGTATTGAGTGCAGGAGACAGGGTTTCGGTGAAAGGCGTAATGTCCGAACACAGTCCCGACTTCCCGGACAACCGTACCCATAAACTATTCCTCAGCACACCGGATGACTTACAGTACTTAGGTCTTCCAGTATACTATGTTCGTCTGATTTTTGGTGGCGCAGTAGTTTTCGGCTTGATTATTCTCGTTTGGGTACTGATTCTTCGCAAACGTGTTGACTCGAAAACCAAAAAAATACAGCTCTCATTAAAACAGAAAGAGTTGCTGCTGAAAGAAATTCATCACCGGGTAAAAAACAGTCTGTCCATTGTTTCCGGTTTGATTGAGATTCAAAGGTCAAGTACCGAAAACCGTGAAGCCGATTATGTGCTGCAGGACAGTCAGAACCGGATTCAGTCCATCGCCCTGATTCACGATAAACTCTATAAAACAGAATCCCTTTCGGATATCGACCTGGACCTTTACATCAAAGACCTTGTTGAGTCGATTCACGGAACGTTTACAGAGTATAATGATGCAGTTACGCTACAATTCGACCTCGATACCATCAAGCTGGATACCGATCGCGCAGTTTATTGCGGGTTACTCCTGAATGAGTTGATTGTAAATGCTTATAAATATGCATTTAACAAGAACACCCAGGGCAAGCTCTCCATTACTCTAAAAAAGCTTGATAAAAAACTACTGTTAAAAGTGAGTGATAACGGTCCGGGCCTGCCGGTAGACTTCAACCCACAAAACGAGGACAGCCTCGGTACAATGCTCATCAACTCTTTTGCCACTCAGTTGAATGCGGAGATGGAAATATCAGAAAGCCCGGGTGGCGGTACATCATTTGAGTTTCGGATTCCTTATCAAGTCAATGGCACGTAATAATAAGTCCCGGTTCGGCGAACGGGATACGTACCGCGGTTCGCCGAACCGCCACCCATAAGTACAAAAAAACATCATAATCTGCGCTTCAGAAAGTTCTCATCACTTTCATAAACACAACATTGATTCCAACCTTGCTCACGGCGTCAAGTTGCTCTCCCTTACCTTGGATGTATGCTGCCAGTTGAATTGAATGATAATCCATGGATTACTCAGGCCCGGTTCGGCGAACCGGGGTACGTACTGCGGTTCGCCGAACCGCTACCCATGAGTACAAAAAAACATCATAATCTGCACTTCAGAAAGGTCTCATCCCGCTCAAAAACACAACATTGATTCCAACCTTGTTCACGGCGTCAAGTTGCTCTCCCTTACCTTGGATGTATATTGCCAGCTGAATTGAATGATAATCCATGGATTATTCAGACCCGGCTCGGCGAGCCGGGGTACGAAGTCAAAGGTTTTCGTTTCTAACAGTTGCAATCAAAAATATTTAAGCTTATTTTTATCGACTTGTCAATTTTGCAAAACAAAAAAGAGAATCTCGTGAATACGATTAGTAACAAAACATTTACGGCAACACCGTCCACCATTGAGAAAAAATGGGTGCTCGTTGACGCTGAAGATCAGCCTCTTGGCCGGTTAAGCAGTAAAGTTGCCTCTATTTTACGCGGTAAGCACAAACCTGAGTTTACTCCTCATATGGATACAGGTGACAACGTTGTGGTTATCAACGCAGAAAAAGTGGCGCTTAGCGGAAAGAAAATGACTAATAAAGAATACTTCCGCCACACCGGTTACCCGGGCGGAGAAATCTTTACAACTGCAAGCGAAATGCTTGAAAAAGACCCTACCTCGCTGGTTCGGGTTGCAGTTAAAGGTATGCTGCCAAAAAATAAGCTTGGCAGACAAATTATGAAGAATATTCGAATTTTTGCCGGACCGGTTCATACACTTACCGCGCAAAAACCAGAAAAAATAGAGATCGACTAAACAGTTATCATGGCGAAAGAAAATTATATTGGACGAAGAAAAACTTCCACTGCACGCCTTTACATCAAGCCGGGCAGCGGTAATTTTATTGTTAATGGTCAGCCGATTGACGACTACCTGAGTACTCAGGCAAGAATCAATGTAGCCAAAATGCCACTCGACGTAACAGAACTCGAAGGTCAGTATGACTTTAAAGTTACTGTACGCGGCGGCGGTGTTACAGGTCAGGCCGGCGCAATATCTCTTGCACTTGCAAGAGCACTTGACGATCACCACGATGACGTTCACGACAAACTCAAAGAAATGAGCCTTTTGACACGTGACGATCGAATGGTTGAGCGCAAAAAGTACGGCCAGCCAAAAGCACGGAAGAAATTCCAGTTCAGTAAACGATAACAAGGTACATGGTGCAGGGCACAAGGCTCAGGTGGAAACCATTCCGTTTCTAAAAACCTGCCCTGTTCACTATTAGCAAGGTACAAGGTGCAGAATTTAAAATTCCCTGTACCCTGCACCTTGAACCCTGAGCCCTGAAATACACATACACAGCGACCTTTCGCCGAGTGTCACGCATCAGCGTGATTAGCGCATTGGGGATGACCTGTGTAGAGGACTAACTCAATACAAACATTTATATATTTATGCCTAAAGCAGCAACAGTAGAAGAACTATTAAAATCAGGTGCCCACTTCGGTCACCTTACCCGCCGATGGAATCCAAAGATGAAAGAATTCATCTTTATGCCCCGAAACGGCATCCACATCATTGATCTAAAAAAATCTCACAAATACCTGCAGGAAGCTCTCGACGAGGTTACAAAATTGGCAAGAGCAGGTAAAACCATCCTGTTTGTTGGTACAAAGAAGCAAGCACAGGAGATCGTAAAAACAGAAGCGATCCGCTGCGGCATGCCTTTCATCACACACAGATGGCTGGGTGGAATGCTTACTAACTTCAGCACGGTCCGCAAAAGCATCTCCCGAATGGAGGAGATTGAGCAGATGAAAAGCGACGGAACCTTTGAAGAGCTGACAAAAAAAGAAGGCCTGATGCTCGAACGGGAGCAGGAAAAACTTGAACAAACACTTGGCGGTATCGCAAATATGACCCGCCTGCCCGGTGCAATTTTTGTAATTGATACGATTAAGGAAAATATCGCGATGAATGAAGCTGTGAAGCTGAACATTCCGATTGTTGCCATGATCGACACTAACAGTGATCCGGACATCCCTGACCATATCATCCCTGCAAATGATGATTCTGCACGTACTCTCCAGCTTGTTACCGGCTTGATTGCCGATGCGATCATCGAAGGAAATGCTGAACGTGAAGCTCTCAAAGAAGAAGAGCTGATGGAAGAAGCTGCTCAGGAAGCACGATCTGAATCTTCAGCCGACGAATCTGATGAAGAATTGTCTGTGAAAGATGCTGCATCTCCTTCAAAACGACGTAAGCGAAGAAGACGCAAAGAAGATTCAGACTCCGATAAATCTGATCCAGAAAAAGACGCATCAGAAGAGCTTGAACCTCAGGATGCCGCCGAGAAGACGGAATCTAAGGAAAGCAGCGAGAGCGATGATTCACCTGCCGAAAGTGATGGCACTTCCAAAGAAAAAGAAACGAAATAACTTTAATAGAATTAACTTTCAAAACCGATGAGCATTAGTGCAAAAGATGTGAAATTGCTGCGCGACAAAACAGGCGCAGGCATGATGGACTGCAAAAAGGCCCTGAAAGAGTCTGACGGCGACATGGATAAGGCGATTGAATTTCTGAGAAAAAAAGGGCAGAAAGTATCTGAAAAACGCGCGGACCGTGAAGCTGACCAGGGATTAATTCTCTCTAAAATCAGCGATGATAAATCCAAAGCTGTTCTTCTTGAAATTAATTGCGAAACCGATTTCGTAGCACGAAATGAAGATTTTCAAAACCAGGCGGAAGCATTTATTGATGTCGCCTTCAACAGAGAAATCAAGACTGTAAAAGATCTCCTAAAAGAAGAACTTGATGGTGTTACCATAGAGAAGCACCTGGAATCCATGGTTGGAAAAATCGGCGAAAAAATTGAAATCAACCGCCTTGTTCTTGTCCAGACCGACGGCGCAATGGTTGATTACATTCACCCGGGCAATCAGCTTGGAGTTCTCGTTGAATTTGAAGGAGCCATTGACTCAGACGATATTGGCAAGGATGTAGCTATGCAAATTGCAGCTATGAATCCCCTTGCAGTTGTACGTGACGGAGTGGATACCTCAGTTGTTAAAAAAGAGCTTGAGATTGCCAAAGAGCAGCTGATCAACGAAGGAAAACCGGCTGAAATCGCAGAAAAAGCGGCAAAAGGTAAGCTTCGACGTTTTTACGAAGAACGCGTTCTGCTGGAGCAGAAATTTGTGAAAGACAACGGAATCTCTGTTAAAGAGTATCTGCAGCAAAACAATTCTCCGCTGGTCAAATCGTTCCATCGCCTCCAGCTTGGTGAATCGTAATTCACATTTCTGATATTTAAAGGCTGCCAATTTTGGCGGCCTTTTTTTTGACCTATAAATTTTTAAAGACATACATATCCCGTGGCAAATCAATATAAACGTATACTTTTAAAACTAAGCGGAGAAGCCCTTTTAGGAGAACAAGGGCACGGAATTGATGGCGATATTTTAAGCCTGTATGCAGATGAAATCAAATCAGTACACGAAGAAGGAATTGAAATTTCTGTAGTGATTGGCGGTGGTAATATTTTCAGAGGCGTAAAAGGTGCAACCCTTGGGATGGATCGGGTTCAGGGCGATTATATGGGTATGCTCGCCACAATGATTAATAGTATGGCACTCCAGGATGCCCTTGAAAGAAAGGGTGTGCACACAAGATTGATGAGCGCCATCCGCATGGAAGAGATTGCCGAACCCTACATCCGGAGGCGCGCTATCCGGCATCTTGAGAAAGGACGTGTTATCATATTTGGAGCCGGAACGGGGAACCCCTATTTCACAACCGATACCGCAGCCGCACTTCGTGCAATTGAAATTGAATCGGATGTGATCCTGAAAGGAACACGGGTTGACGGTATTTACGATTCTGACCCGGAAAAAAATAGTGGTGCCACTAAGTACGATATTATTTCAGGTGATAAAGTACTCGATCTTCGATTGGATGTCATGGACCTGACGGCATTTACATTATGCCGTGAAAATAAGACCCCCATTATCGTATTTGATATGAATGTACCCGATAACCTGAAAAAAGTAGTCTGTTCTGAGGAAGCGGTTGGTACGACCGTTGTTTGGGATGAGTCCGAGAATTCGTAAATTTCGGTTTGTGATTTTTTCCGCAACCAATTCACCTCTAACCACATAATTAAGGTTATATGATTCCTGAAGATCTTCAACTTATCATACAAACTGCCAAAGAGAGCATGACGGAAGCTGTTGCTTTTGCTAAGAAAGAGTTTTCGCATATCCGTGCAGGAAAAGCGAGTCCGTCGCTCCTCGATAACATCAAGGTTAACTATTTCGGGTCGCAAACACCGCTAAATCAGCTTGCCAATGTAAGCGCGCCGGAACCCCGGCTACTTACAGTTCAGCCGTACGATAAATCAATTTTAGAGGATATTGAAAAGGCGATTATGGCTGGTGGTCTCGGGCTGAATCCAAGCAATGATGGAAATACCATTCACATTCCGCTGCCGATTCTGTCTGAGGAACGCAGAAAAGAGCTTGTAAAACATGCCAAAGAGGTAGGTGAAAAAGCCCGCATCAGCATCCGAAACACCCGCAGGGATGCAAATGATGAGATTAAACAAACCGTAGAAAGCGAGTCATTACCGGAAGATAGCCGCTTTGAAGCAGAAGATGAGATTCAAACACTCACCGATTCTCACATTAAAAATGTGGATAAACTTCTTGAGAAGAAGGAAGAAGAAATTATGACGGTTTAACCCCCCCTTTTTCATTAATAAGCGGATACATATTCTGTTATCCGCTTATATTTTCGCTCACGTTCTGCCCATCAAAGATTTGCAGTAACCTCTTTCGCCCGTTTTAGATTTCTTCTGAATGTATATATCTGAACTTGAATTACATGGCTTTAAAAGTTTTGCCCACAAAACTCACGTAAAGTTCGACAGCGGCATCACCGCCATTGTCGGGCCGAATGGGTGTGGTAAATCGAATATTGTAGATGCCTTGCGCTGGGTACTGGGCGAACAGAGGCCTTCCCTGCTGCGCTCAAGCTCCATGAGTAATGTAATTTTCAACGGAACGGCCAAAAAGAAAGCGCTCGGGCTTGCCGATGTATCTCTTACTTTTGTAAACAATAAAGGCATTCTTCCATCTGAATACAGCGAGCTCACCATCACCCGAAGGCTCTATCGCTCCGGTGACAGTGAGTACCTCATCAACAATACTCCGTGCCGCCTGAAAGATATCATGGAGCTGTTTATGGATACCGGGATGAGCTCCGATGCCTATTCGGTGATTGAGCTGAAAATGGTGGAAGAGATTCTGAACGACAGAAATAACGACCGGCGCCGTTTATTTGAAGAAGCCGCCGGTGTGACGCGCTACAAAGATCAGCGAAAGCGAACCCTTCGAAAACTCGACCAAACCCTGAAGGATCTGCAGCGACTGGAGGATATCCTGGTTGAAGTGCGAAAAAAAGCGCGGTCACTCGAAATCCAGGCCGAAAAGGCAGCTAAAGCAAAAAAATATCAAAAAGAGCTTGTTCAGCTTGATAAGGGATACAACCGGCATCAGTTTCTTGCCGTTCAGGAGGAATTGAAGCCGCTTAAAGAGAGAATTGAAAACGCTGAAAAAGAGAAGCGTGAGATCTCGGAAAAGCTGAATCGTCTTGAAGAATCTGAAGAGAAAGCAGGCAACCGGCTGATTGATAAAGAGCGGGCGCAGGCCGAAGCACAACGTCGTGTGAGCCAGCTGCAGAACTCCATCAAAGAGATGGAGACAAACCTGAGGATTGTCCGTGAAAAGATTAAAAATGAACAGGGAGTTATATCGGGGCACGAAAATGATATCAAACAGACAAAAACGGACCTCGATGAACTGATTGATCTAAAACAAAACAACGAAAAGCAGTTAAACAATTTTGCCGATACCCAGGAACAGTCGGAACGCAGCCTGAAAGAATCCAAAGAAAAATTTAACGAGCTTCAGCAGCAGTATACGCAGATCCGTCACGAGTTGTATGAGCTTGAAATTGCCGTTGGGAATACAAACAAAAAACTTCGTGACCTACAGTCAGACCGCATCAAACTGGAATCGAAACTGGAGAACAGTGAAGATGACCGGATCCGGATCAACCGCGATATTGAAGATCTTGAAGACGAAATTGACAATGCGAAGGGTGAGCTGAACATCAGCACCAATAAACTGGAAAAAGTAAATCTGTCTCTCAGTGAAAAAGAGGAATACCTCCAACAGGTTACAAAAAAGCGCGAGCAGCTTGAAATAAAGCGGGAAAACCTGCGTGAAGCTATACGTTCGGAAAAAAGTAAAATGGAATCGGTAAAATCAGAAATTTCTCTGATGGAAAGCCTTTCTGAATCAAGTGAGGGACTGCCCGGTTCGGTAGCTTTTTTAATTGAAAACCATTCCGATCAATTCAATACCCTGCAGACGATTGGAAATCTGCTGCAGACGGATGAAGATAAAGCCGCCGCACTTGAAGCAGCTCTTGGGGATGCCATTCACTTCATTGTTGTAGATTCCATGCAGGATGCGGTCCGGGCTTCCGGAATTTTGAAAGAGAATAAAAAAGGACGCGCTACCTTTATTCCCCTTGCTGAACTTGCAGCTTCCTACGAAACTGCACCTGAATCGATCTTTCATCATATCCATACAGAAAATAAGTTTACCACTGTTGCTCAGCTGCTAACGGGATCCGTAATGCTGACAGACTCCATTGAAGAAGCCATTCCGCTGCCGGATCAAATAAGCAGTGCTGTAACTCCCGAGGGTGACCTCATTAATTCAAACCGTTTCTATAAAAGCGGAAGCCGGAATAAGCAAGCTGGAATCCGGCTCGGAATTAAAGATAAGCTTGATAAACTCTATACCCTTCTTGATGAGCACACCAAAACGTATGAAGACACGGAACTGCAACTTCAAAAAAATCAACAGCAATTAGAACAACTTAAGCCTGAAAATATCCGGCAATTATTAAAGGTGGCACAAAAAGAGGTTCGTAAGCTTGAACAGGAGATCAGCCGCTATCAATCGGGTATCCAGGTGTATCAAAAAAATATTAATGATCTGATCAACCGTAAAGAAAATATCTCTGAAAATGAGGATCGCGCGGCTGAACAGCTCGACAGCCTGCAGCCGGAGCAGAAGGAATTGCAGGAAAAAATAATTGAACTGACCGACCGTCAGAAAGAGAAAAAAGAATTAATGCAATCGCTGGAAGAAGAGCGTGCGATTGCACAAAATCGCTACAATGATGCCCAGTTAAAGCATCAGGATGTAAAGAACCGTGCACAAAACCTGGAAAAAGAGATTGAACGGGCTGAGCGGGGTATTGAATCGATGAAAAGCCGGCTCGAGTCGCGAAAAGAGATGATGACAGAGAGTGCCGAAAAAATTGAAAAATATAAAGATTCAATCGAACAGACGGAGCTCCAGCTTGAACGGTCGCAGCAGGAAAAACTGGTGGCGGATGAGAAACTCAGTGAAGCGGAGAAAGCCGCAGCCAAACAGCGTGGAGAAATCAAAGAAATTAATGACTCGCTGAAAGAACTTCGCCGTAAAAAAGAGGTCAACACCGAGCTGGTTCATCACCTTACGATGGCAAAGGAGAAATTTGAGATGCAGGCTCAGTCGCTATCGGACCACGTCTGGGAAACGTATGGAGTTCTGATGGATCAGCTTACAGAAGAGCTTCCGGGTGATATGTCGGCTGATGAAGCGAAAAATGAAATCAGCCGCCTCAAGCAACGTCTCAACAGAATCGGTGAGGTTAACCACCTTGCTATTGATGAATATGAGGAGGAGAAAGAACGTCTTGATTTTTATGAAGAGCAGATTGATGATCTGCAGAATGCCGAAAAAGAGATGCGCGAGACGATTGATGAGATCAATCAAACCGCAACCGAGCGATTTAATAAAACGTTTGAGCAGATCCGGGTGAATTTTCAGTCAGTCTTTCACACGCTTTTTGAAGAAGACGACAACTGCGACCTGCTGATTGAAAAGGATGTAGAGGATCCGCTTGAGGCGAAAATTGAAATCATAGCGAACCCGCGTGGAAAGCGTCCTTCGAGTATCAACCAGCTATCCGGCGGTGAAAAAACGCTGACCGCCATTGCGCTTCTATTCGCCATCTACCTGGTAAAACCGTCACCATTCTGTGTTCTTGATGAGGTTGACGCCCCGCTGGATGATGCAAATATTGAACGATTTGCATCCATGATCCGCTCATTTAGTAAAGAAACGCAGTTCATCATCATCACGCATAACAAAAAAACAATGTCGAAAGCGGAGATGATGTACGGTGTAACCATGCCCGAAACCGGTGTTAGCCGACTGGTGGGAGTTCGGCTGGATGAAGTAGCCCAGGCATAATACGAACTATTTTGAAGTAAATTCCCTGATGTTTCTATCATTCCGAAGAATGTTGGGATCGGGCAAACTGTTTATATCCCATTGCAATCGTTAAATCACAAGCTCTTATTATGGTAGTCCGAAACCTTGTTCTGTTTTCCATTTTCTTAGCTGCTCTTCTTGCACTGGTTTCATGCGCCACAACAGATTCCACTGTAATCGATTCCAATCAGGGGACAGTAACCGTCAGTTCAATCTATATTGAACAGGATGGAATGGTGCCTGCAACATTTGCCGCAGGTGCTGGCGGACTCAGTATCGAATACCCCGATGCTTGTTATAATGAAGGTATTGAAGGCGTGGTACTGATCCATCTGGATATCCGCAACGACGGCGAGCTGATCAATGCGCAAATTGAGGACGGTATTGGCAGCAGTTGTGATGAAGCGGCCATCGAAATGATTGAGGAGCAGAGCTTCAATCCTGCTATGGATATGGGTGGAGAATCCGTTACAGCACGTCATCTTGTTCAGATAACATTCAGCCAGGCTGAGTAACCTAACGATTACTCCACACCATATCTTGCCAGTTCCGCTTCTGCAGCAATAAACCCGAATGCAGGCCAGTTTCCGTCGTTGTAGATTTGCTGCCAGATCTCCAAAGCACGATCTTCGCGTCCATTTATGTAATGCCAGTTCCCGATTCCATATCCGAGGGTGGCATTCTGTAAGGCATCATCCGATGCTTCCATCAGCCGCTGGGCACTAAATTGCCCGTTGAATACCAGCAGCAGATTCAGATACGCTTCATTTTCGATCACCTCAATTTCAGGTGTGATATCTGCAATCACCTCACCGGCCCGTTCGTCATTTCCATTTCGTTTCAGGGCCATATAGTACCAGTAGAGCGTAGCGATCCGCATATCTTCAGTCAGATCCAGAGAGAGCGCATTTTCGTATGATTCAATTGCGGCCTGATAATTCGCCTGCAGATAATGTACGAGCCCCAGATGATACCACACATTTGATTTCAGTGTGCTGGTAGGCTGATTCAACTCGTTAGGCAGCCCGTCCGGCTCTACGGTATCTTCCATATTTCGCATGAGCAACGCGGCCTGTTCAAAATCCTTAATTGCGTGATTGAACATACGAAGTGTGAGATAGCGATGCCCTCTGTGGCGATACATTCTTGGATCATCAGGATGTTTAAACACTCCTTCTGTAAAAATTTCCACCGCATCACGATACTGACCAAGATAGGCTGTTCTTCTGCCGAGCCAAATCACATTGTCGGGTTCTTCCGGATCTCTGCGGTATTCCAACATCGCCTCTCTGAGGTTTTCGCTGTACTCCTCTTCAACATCCGCGGGAAGTTCAGGTGTGTAGAGCGTATCTCCAAGCAGCGAAAATGTTTGTGCACCCTGAGGCAGTGGCGGCAAATCACCTGAACCATTACAAGCAGCGAATAAAAAAGTTATAACGATGACAAAAAGGAAACCTGTTTTATCAATTTTCATAAACTGTAGTGTTTGTTTAAAGTCAATTTCGATCGGCTCAGAGAAGTTCGTAAAATACCGTTTGATGATTAATGTCGTGTCATTGATAAGGTTTTAGAAAATTAAAACTGAACATCCAGTTCTACTTCTTCTCCATCACGATTTACAATAATCGTCAGTTCATCCCCGCGGCGGAATTCACCCAAACTTTCCATATAATCGTAAATATCCTCAATTTCGATACCTCCCATTCGCACGATAACATCTCCCGCCTGCATGCCGGCTTGCTCGGCCGGTTCTCCTTCACGTACCGCTGACACACGAAACCCGGTACCTGAAAATGAATAATCGGGTGTCACTCCGAGAGTCGGGCCTTCAAAATCAAATGTGGACTCTCTCGGGTCGGTCGATTCATGGAAAGTCAGTTCATCACGGTTCATTTGGTCCAGTAATTCGATCAGGATTGACGCATGATTCATCACTTTTTCAATTCCTGCATAATTGATTTTATTCGCTGTATCGGAGGAGCGGTGATAATCTGTATGCGTTCCGGTGTGATAGTGGAGAACAGGTATACCGGCTTCGTAGAAGGATGCATGGTCACTGGCGCCGGTTCCGGCAGGAGTGCGGGTGATGTTCAGCGAATCCGAATCTATATCCTGCAGAATATCATTCCATTGTTCGGCCGTACCGGTACCGAAAATTGTCAGCTCATTACCCTCCATCCTGCCGATCATATCAAAATTGATCATGGCAAGCACATTTTCCGGTTCAATTTCCATCTGTTCAACAAAAAAACCGGATCCCAGCAACCCCATCTCCTCTCCTGAAAACGCTACAAAAATCATATCTTTATCCGGAGTATTATCAGAAAAATAACCGGCCAGCCATAAAAGTCCTGCAGTTCCAGATGCGTTATCATCTGCACCGGGATGTATCACCCGTTCATCACCGGTCTCCATAGATATCATACCTCCCCTGCCCTGAGAATCGTAATGAGCTCCAATTACGATGACTTCGTCGCTCTCTCCCCTGCCCTCAATTTTTGCAACTACATTTCGGGCGATATGATTCTCCATCTGCATCGCCTGTGGAATGGGGCCTTCCAAAACAAATTGCTGGAAATAGGTGCCTTCATCTCCGGCAGGAATTAAACCGTGCTGAAGAAACTGATCGGCAATGTAGTTTGCAGCCGTTGCCTCACCGGCTGATCCCGCCAGCCGCCCTTCCAGTTCGTCTGATGTTAGCCATTCAACGTGCTCCCGGATTGAAACATCGTGCTCACCCGACGGTGCCGGTTCACTACATCCGTAAATAATAAAAAGTATCAGGGTGATAATGCCCAATGACGATAACTGACCAGAAATATAATTCATTGCGAAATATTTAAAGATTTTTCCCTCATAAAATACACTATAAATTCTTCTTTGACAGGCATGATTTTATGTGTTTAGCCAATAAACCTGAGCCCGGCAGGGGTGACATTATTACAAGTATCACCGCAGTGGCGCGGGGTCGCTGGGAGAAGAGATTTTCGGTGTCAATGTCCCGTTTTATCTGCCTCTCACTCTTACAAGCCTCTTCGTATATATAAATAACTCGGCGCCACTGTGTCACCGCGGTTCATTTTTTCCCTGATACAAAAAAGAAATCCGCCTTGATGCCGAGCTGAATCCCTCTTACCTTTTGTGTTCAATCTTATAAGGTTGGGGGTGTCCCGATAAAAAATCGGGACTGAGATCATACCCTGTGAACCTGAACCGGATCATACCGGCGTAGGGAAACCGAGATCTGCAGCAGGAACAATTTCCGTTTCAAATGTTGTACCCCCTCCTTCAATCGAATCATAATTGATGGAGGCATCATGATTAAATATACAATTCTACTTTTCGGACTGATTTTTTCAGTCCACTCACTCCAGGCGCAAACCATAGACGGCCGTGTTTTAGACAGCTCATCCCAGGCTCCGCTTCAAGGCGCCAGTGTTATTGAAACCGGAACCACAAACGGCACATCAACCAATACAAACGGAGAGTTTTCTCTCACTCTATCTGATGAAAGCGACCAAATCACTGTTCGTTATGTTGGATATCAATCTCAAACGATCACGATCTCCGGAAATGAAGATCAACTGGAAATATTGTTGCAGCGGCAGGCTGTTTCCGGTGGCGAAGTATTTGTGAACGCCCTTCGGGTTGATGATTCCACTCCCATAGCTTACAGCAATATTTCGCGCGCTGATATTGAATCGCGAAACCTGGGGCAGGATATTCCATTTTTAGTAAAGACCTCTCCTTCGGTCGTGTCCACATCGGATGCAGGAGCAGGAATAGGTTACACCGGGCTGCGTATTCGCGGTGTAGATCCGGGACGGATAAATGTTACAATTAACGGAATTCCGGTGAATGATGCAGAATCACACGGCGTATTTTGGGTGAACATGCCGGACCTGGCTTCATCAACCCAAAATATTCAAATTCAGCGCGGTGTAGGAACATCCACACAAGGAGCCGGAGCTTTTGGCGGATCTATGAATTTGCAGACTGCTTTGATGAGGAACGAGCCCTATGGAGAGATTAACACGAGCGTGGGATCATTTGGAACGCAAAAGTTTAATGTTCAGCTCGGGTCAGGAATCATGGATAACAACTGGCAATTTGAAGGACGCTTTTCGAAAATCGACTCCGACGGTTATGTCGATCGCGCCAGCTCTGATTTGCAATCCTATTATTTTGCAGCGGCACGGCATGGTGACAGAAGCCTCTTAAAGGCTGATGTATTCTCCGGCAGTGAAGTAACCTACCAGGCATGGAACGGCGTTCCTGAACCCATTTTGGATAATGACGCCGATCAGCTGGAGCACTACATCAACACCCTGTTTTTAGACCAGGAATCGGCCGATCATTTACGGGATAACCTGGGGAATCGTCAGTTTAACGAGTTCACCTACCAAAACCAGGTGGATGATTATCAGCAAGACCACTACCAGCTCCACTACTCCTACCAGCTGACAGACAGCTGGATCGCAAACGCATCTCTCCACTACACATACGGACGTGGATATTTTGAGCAGTTTCGTCGGGATGATAATCTCAGTAGCTACAACATCAGCCCGATAGAAATTGGGGCTGAAACGATTACCCGAAGTGATTTGGTGAGACAGCGCTGGCTGGATAATCACTTTTACGGCACTGTTTTATCTACCGAATACACAGAGGATGATAGCTGGACCCTCACTCTTGGTGGCGGCTACAATGAATATGACGGCGACCATTTTGGAGAAGTTGTTTGGGCCCGATTTGCCGGCGATAGTGATCTGGGCGATCGATATTACGACAACAACGGTTTCAAAACAGATTTCAACGTATACGGTAAACTGAATTACTACCTCACGTCTGATTTGAATCTCTTTACGGATCTGCAGTATCGGGCAGTCACGTACCGGTTTTTAGGACTTCGGGTTGATGGACCGACCGGAGATATTGAAGATGTAACCCAGCGAGACAAGATCAACTTTTTTAATCCTAAAGCCGGGCTTGTGTATCGGTTTGCAGATGGACACCGGACTTTTGCTTCGTTCAGCGTAGGTGGCAAAGAACCAACCCGCCGCGACTATGTGGATTCAAGTGTTGACAGCCGCCCCGATCCCGAAATTCTATACAATTACGAAGCGGGGTACAGCGGCACGTTCAACCGGATCGACCTTGGGGTAAACCTCTACTATATGCAGTACAAAGATCAGCTTGTGCTGACCGGTGCCGTAAATGATGTTGGCGGATATGTTCGGGAAAATGTTCCTGATAGCTACCGTGCAGGAATTGAACTTGAAGCTGGGATTCGTATTTCAGATCAGTTTTTATGGAATGGAAATGCCACGTTCAGCCACAATAAAATAGATGAATATGTGCGTTTTCTTGATGATTACGATCAGGGTGGCCAGCAGACAGAAACTTTCGAAAATACGGACATCGCATTTTCACCCGGAGTGATCGCAAATTCTGTTTTCGCTCACCGTGCCGGTGGATTAACCACTGAGTGGGTCTCCCAATTTGTGGGGCAGCAGTTCCTGGATAACACGCAAACCGAGAGCCGATCGATCGATTCGTACTGGGTAAATGATCTTCGATTCAGTTACGAATTTTCAAATCTGCCTTATGTAAAAGGCGTTAACGCCACACTGCAAATCAACAATGTGCTGAATGAAAAATATGCATCCAATGGCTATACCTTTGGGTACATTTTGGGTGGTGAGCAACATTATAACTATTACTACCCACAAGCGGGAAGGAATTTCCTAACAAGTTTGCAGGTTCGGTTTTAAGACTCAGATGAACAGACATAGCAAAATCCTTGCTATTTCTTGATTTTTTTGAAAGTGAGTCTTCTCGGTTCAGCGAACCGAGTTACATAGAATCCCGGTGCTTTAGAAGCACCGGGATTTTATTATGTCAATTTCTATTTTCGCCTAAATCATAACTACCGATATTCTCTCATATAACGCAATAGAATCTTTGCGCCATTTCGTCTAATCTTTAGATCTCGACCTCATCACCGGACGGGCTGTTGGCTGATATCGTTACGGTCATGATTGTATGCTTTGATCCCGCTTCTTCCGTGGCGCGTAACACTTTCTCCAATCCGCTGAACACATCCTGTGCTGATCCGGCAAGAATTGTTTCGTAATGTGTGGGTGTAACCTCTACCCCGTGCTTTTTCATCGCCTCAATCTGCTCGTAGATCAGGTCCATATAGTTGCCGCCGCCCATGGGATAGAGCGCAAATTTGGCCGTTACGTCCTTTTTAATGGAAGAGATTGAATTATGGTTCATCGGCTTTTCATCTTTGGCCATATAGCTGTGGCCTGCCGTATCGCCCGGACATCCAACAGAAAATGTGGCGCTGTAGACCGTATGAACTCCTGTTTTGGCAATATGCAAGAATACAGCCTGGCTCACATCAAAAATATGGGGAATTCGGCCCCTTGCAATGGTACTCACTTTATCTGTTTTCATCCACACTTTTGAGCTGTCTGTAGCTTTCAATGCATCCAGAATAAGATTCGAAAACCTGTCGCTCATCGGGTAAACGGAAAAGCTGCACCCCGCAATTCGTTGTTCTTCGCTTGTATTGGCAGACATAATAAATCGGATTTAGGTTTTGACTGATAATGAAAATTCAAAGTGCTCCTGTTCAACCTCCAAACAGGAGCACTTCGAAGACGCCTCTCTAATAATCAGAACCGAATCGTGAGTTCGGCAAACAGATGTCTCGGCGGCTGGACAATATATCCCGGTGAATCAAAAGTACCGTCAAAATTTGTATCCACAGGAGCCCCGTTTGTATAATAAAGCTCATCGAATACATTATGTAATTTTATTGATGCCGAGATGTTCCGGCTGATTGTCGCATCCACTCCAAAATTTGTTATAAACGAGGAAGGAAGCGTAAGATCGTCGCGGTTTGTCAGCTCCAGGTACGCCTCCCCAATGTACCGCCCGGTGAGCGAAACGTTGAGAAAATCGTAAAACATATAGTTGATGGTACCGTTTGCAAGCCACTCCGGACTGAGGATCGACTGCCTGTCGGTGAATACCTGGCCAGAACCCCCGGGTGAAAATTCGCTGATCCGGGTTTGCATCCAAGTTGCGTTTCCGGAAAGCGACAGACGGTTCATCGGCATCCAGAGCCACTCTGCTTCAATTCCGGCCCTGTAGCTCTCATCAATATTTTCGCGAAGCTGGATAAATCCTTCCGGGATAAAATCGCCGGTTGGTGAGATTTCGTTTTCAAACTGCATGTAGAATCCATTCAGTTTTCCGGATAAACTCGCGGATCGAAACCGCACTCCCCCTTCCACGTTGTTCACATATTCAGCCCTTACCGAGCTTCTGTCACTTACAACATCCAGATTGCCCGGGTTGATGTTTGTGGCTCCCAGAATATCCTGGCGGGTCGGTTCGCGTCCGCTTCTTCCAAACGATCCGTAGATATCAAACCGGTCGGTTACAAACCAAGTTACGCCCGCTTTGGGATTTAAAAACGTCCATTGTCTTACCGGAACGTCAATCGTAGAAGCAGCTACTCCTCCATTGACCAGAAACTGTGTGTCGGGGTTTAACTCCAGCCAGACGGACCGCAGCTGCAGATCACCGTACAGTTCAACATCACCCATCCGGTAACTTGCTTTGGCAAAAGCACTGAGTTCATCTTTTTGAGATTGGTCGGAATAGAAAAGATCTGCGCTTTCCGGGTTGAAGGTCTCTTCATTCACGCGATCAAACCGATAGGCGTGTATGCCGCCAGAAAGTTCAAAACGATCTCCATCCGTATACTGCAAGGAGGAAAGCAGTCCATAGTGGTCGTTAAACAGGCTGAAAACCTGCTGTACAAATTCCCCGTCATCCCCGGGAAATCCTACGGGAAAATCTCCGCCGGCCCCGCCGTAGTAAAGGGATGATGCAAGCGAGAGCCGATCGCTAAAGCTTCGCCCGTACTGGAACTGCAGAAACTGCTGACCAAAATTATCTTCGTCATGCACGGAAATCGTATTCGCCCTCGGGTTCTCTCGAATCAACTGAATTGGAACCGGATCGTAAGCCAGCTCATTAAACGTGTATCCCGTAAAAGCAGTGACTTTGAAAATATTAGTACTTCCAAAATAACCGCCTGACAGAAAAAAAGATCTCGATTCGGTGCCAGAGTGATTTCGGTAGCCGTCTGATTCGGTCTGGGTAAAGCGGGTCTGCAGCCCAAAATTATTGATGGAACCGGTGTTAACCTCCGTACTCAGCCGATAGGAATTGAATGCGCCGCCGGTGAGTTTAACTTCACCTGACGGATCATCCATCGTGATATTTTTTGACTCAAAATTTACGGAACCTGCGTAGGATGCCGTTCCATTCGTGCTGGTTCCTACGCCGCGCTGCACCTGAACCGACTGAATACTGTTACCAAAATCGTTGAAATTTGAAAAGAAAACGCCCTGATCAATCATATCGTTGAGCGGAATTCCGTTTAGCGTCATGTTGATCCGGGTTTGATCCATTCCCCGAAGACGCATGTACCCGTAGTTGGCAAAACGTGTGCCTGAATCGGAATGCGTAAGGATAGAAGGAGTAAATCTTTCAAGAGTGTAGATGGGATCCTGCCCCACATTATCCTGTTCCAGCCGCGCTCTTTCCACGGTTGTCTGCGTAAATGGTGCGCGTTCACTCACGCGCACACCCTCCACAAAAATTTCGTCACCCCAGACTGCACCCTGCTGAAGATAAATTTCGAGCGGCTGACCGGGAGTTTCGATCTGTAAACGTGAGGGTTGATAACCTACAAACCGAACTTCAATAGCTTGCTCGGCTGTTGAGAGTAATTCAAGACGAAATTCCCCTTCGCTGTTGGTTACAGTTCCGTTCTGTGTGTGCAGCTGTGTAACGGTTGCGCCGGGTATCGGCTCACCTGAATCTGAATCGTACACGGTTCCTGTTGCCACCTGGGCTGATAATTGGGTTGCAGCCGAACATAATAGCAGTACAAAAACAGTGAGTAACTTTGTTGCTTGCATTGTAATCCTTTAAAAAATACTTAGGTTTACGGCAGGAGCAACTTGAATGACGGGCAAGTTTGAACAGGTTCTAATTCAATGAAACCCATTCGCACGGTTTCCCTTCGCCGGAATTACCCGGTTCAGGTTCATGGGGTATGATCTCAGCCCTTTAACAAGCACCCCCAACCTTAATTGGTTGAATGAAGCAATTAAACTACCGGTAAATAAAATAAGTTCAAAGTGATTCACAACATTATTGCTGCATGTTGATATTAACATTATCATAGGTATGTGTTATTACCAGACCTTATTTGAGCTCTTATGAAACGATTTCTTTCTATTTATTTTGTTATGATGATCTCACTGCTTCCTCTCCATCTGGTGGCACAAATTTCGCCGGAAGAAGTTACTGTAGATTCTACAAAAGCCATTGTACTTACCTTAACCGATGGCAGCCAGCTCCAGGGAGAAATTCTTTCGGTAACCGACACTGAACTTGAGCTGCAAAAACAGGCAGGACGTATTTTTGTTCGGCTTGATAGAATCGAGGTCATACATACTGCTGATCCCGATGCTCCACTCCGCAGATGGTTTAAGAACCCGAACACGAGCCGGCTTTTTGTATCTCCTACGGCACGCCCCCTCCAAAAAGGCCAGGGATACTATCAGAATGTCTATATTTTTATTTCCGGATTATCTTACGGTATTACGGATAACTTTTCGGTTACAGGCGGCATCAGCATGCTGCCCGGAGTACGAATTTCCAATCAGCTCTTTTTTGGTGGGGCACGGTTTGGCGGTGCTGTGAGTGAAAACCACTATTTTTCTGCAGGAGCCGTTGCCGCGACAGCCGGCGGAGCTGACTCAGCGCTCTACATCGGGTTTGGCAACTACACTTACGCACATAGCCGGGGAAGTTTTACAACCGGGATTACCACTTTCTCCGTGATGGATGATGTTGGGGCTTATTCCATACTTTTAGGAATGGATTACAGGTTCTCACAGCGAATTGCATTCGTAACTGAAAACCATGTTTTCCCGCAGGAGAGTGCAACGGTGTTGTCCTACGGTCTGCGCTTTATGGGTGAGCAGATGAGCGTTGACCTGGCATTTCTGCAACCGGGAGCGGGAATTAATGTAGGTTTCGGAATTCCTTTTCTCGATTTCGTATTCAATTTCTGATCCGGAAAACTAACGCCGGTTTCTGTTTCGATACACCCCTGTTGTCACAAGTGTGGAAATCTTCAGCCCCGGATAACGGCTTTTCGCCATTCTTGTGAACCTGAATTCTATTTAAGAGGGCATGTTGCAACAAGATTCTATTTATCGTATAATTACGATTAATGAAATCTTAATTATACCCTCCGATATGCTAACACTCAAAGAGTTAAAGAATACACTTCTGGAAACGGAACAGATCACTCTCCTTCAGCCGGACGGCACCCCGGTCCCACACCATTTTCACATTACTGAGGCGGGTTTGGCAACCAAACATTTTATAGATTGTGGCGGTACCCTTCGAAAAGATGAGTCCTTAACGATGCAGGTTTGGGTTGCAAATGATACGCATCACAGACTGACTCCCTCCACTCTGCTGAAAATCCTCGATAAAGCTGCTCCTTTACTCAACAGTGATGAAATTCCAGTAGAGATTGAATATCAATCTGAATCGAATACCATCGGGAAATACCGTCTCGGTTTTAATGGAGATGCATTTCAACTGATTCCCACCCAAACTGAGTGCCTCGCTTTGGATCAATGCGGAATGGATGTGTTGAAGAAGAAAGCCGGCCAGGTTATTTCTGCTACAGGCAACGGATGTGAACCAAACAGCGGCTGCTGCTGATTTATTTGATGATGAAATTGGAGAGGGAGCTTACAAAGCTATACTCGTGAAAGGTGCCGATTGTGAATCAACCCAAACGGGTTCAAAATTCATGGGAGATGCCACGCCAAGGCGTGGCATGACCTTAATATTATTCGTTTTTCAAAACCTCCCACTGATGCCACACAGGTATTAAATCAATCGTTTACCGGTTCAATCTGTACGGCAACTTTGGTTTCATCCCAATGGATAATCATGTCACCTGAATCTTCCGAAATATTTTCGAAGTAGATCATCATCTGCTCCATGAAATGCGACTCTTGCGCATCCACTTCTACGCGCAGCAGATCTTCACTCTCATCATATTCGGTTCCCCATGAAAGTTTATTATTGATGATGATGGTCCAGCTATCCTCGCCGGGAATGGTATAGAGTGAATAGGTTCCGGCTTCGATATGTTCTCCTTCAAACAAAACATCATCGGAAAAAGTAATCGCGGTGGATTCATTTGCGCCGGTTCTCCACACCTGGTTTAGCGGTACCAGACCACCAAAAATTGCCCGGTCTCTCACGCCTGGCCTGCCGTACGTTAAAGAGACTTCTGTCAGCCCTATAGTCTGACTCACCGCCGCATTGGGACTCGCCCAAACTCTGTCTGTTGTCCTCTCCTGAGCGTTCAGTTCAAAAACTGAAAAGAGTGCGGTACAAAGTGCAATTGATAAAACAGCCGTAATTTTCTTCATGATATTGTTTGATTAGTTTTTTTGGATTGAATTGAGTTTAATTTGCTTCCTGCAGAAGATGCGGGAAGTCTTTCTTGAATTTCGCAATTTTTGGCGCAATTACAACCGAGCAGTACCCGGCATTCGGATTGTTATTAAAATAATTTTGGTGGTAATCTTCCGCAACACTATAATTTGAGAGCGGTGTAATTTCCGTCACGATAGAATCGTCCCACAAATCAGATTTATCTGTTTTTTTGAGTGAATTCTCAGCGATCATTTTCTGATCATCATTATGGAAAAAAATAGCGGAACGATACTGCGGTCCCACATCATTGCCCTGACGGTTCAGAGTCGTAGGATCGTGTGTATGCCAGAATACTTCCAGTAATTCTTCAAAACTTATCTCTTCGGGATTGTAGGTGACCCTTGCAACTTCAGCATGACCAGTATTGCCGCGTACCACTTGTTCGTATGTTGGGTTTTGAACATGCCCACCGGCATACCCCGATTCCACTGCGATAACGCCATTCACACGCTGATAAATTGCTTCTACACACCAGAAGCATCCCGCACCAAAAGTGGCTACTTCCGTGTCATCTCCTGTCTCATCGCCATAGTTTTGTACTGTCATTGTAATACCAAAAAAGATTAGTAATAAGATCCATTTCATTGCAGAACCTATTTAGTTTGTGTTCGCTGCTATCAAACATCAGTATACAAAGAATCGTGCCATAATTGGGTTCGTTTTTTGGATGATCTATCGTCAGGCAGATAAATTTCGATTCTGCAGAAATTCTGCATAAACAAACTTCTTCATAAACAAATTAGTGTCAAGTCAATTTTGATTTTTCGGTTTAATACAATACCCTCATCCGCTGACTCCACGTCATCGGATGAGTGGGTAGGAGTAAGATATTACTCTATAAGTTTATGCACTGGATCATGTAAAGTCCGGACAATTCACCGGATGAAGCGAATTCATCCGGTGAAGATTTGCACCAATCATACCCGTCGATACATAATTGACACGACACTATAATCTCCAGTAAAGTTTGTGGGTGAAAAATTCTTATGCTTTTTATGAAGGCTCCCGGTCATGTGGCATCACCCATCCTGGTTCGGAATGTTAAACTCAGCCAGTGATATACTGTTGATTTATGCGAAGGCGGGTGATCGCGGAACAAAGTCGGCGATGACGTCTCAAAGGAGTTTGTAGCTGTTACACCTTCTGGTCTTTTCGGTTCAGCGAACCGGGTTACGTAGGAATAAGATTGTGTACCTGTTATGACTTCCGAGCTTCTCGGTTCGGCGAACCGAGGTACGTAGAAATTCTGTATAAACGTCCTATAATAAACCAGCTGCTACAAGGCTGCTTAAGATACATCAAAACGGCCATATCAGCGGTATAAAAATGGTAGCTAATACCCAGAAAAGTAAATTTAACGGTACTCCGATTTTGAAAAAGTCAATCACTTCATAACGGCCCGGACCATAAATCATAGTGTTGGTTTGATAGCCAAAGGGTGTAATCAGGCTCAGGGATGCTGCAAAGGTTACCGCATACAAAAAAGGTTCCGGTGCAACCTCCATTGTTTCCGCTGCTTTTATTGCGATAGGTGCAAGCAGTGCCGCAGAAGCGTTGTTTGACATCACAGCTGTAATAATCAGAGTAAAAAAGAAAAAACCAGACATCAGCACCGTCGGTCCAAAGCCGGCAAGCAAATCGATCATACCTCCGGCCATCAGTTCAGCGGTTCCTGTTTTATCCATAGCTGTACCCAGCGGAAGAACTCCGGCTAACAGCATTACCACTTTCCAGTTCACCGCGTCATACGCCTCATTTGTTTTCAGGCAGCCGGTTAAAACCATCAAAACGACACCGGCTATAGCGCTGATTACAATCGATGTAAATCCAAGAGCGGCAACCAGCACTACCCCGGCAATAATAGAGATTGAAATTGCGGTTTTATCTTCCCGGTGTGATAAAATATCGGGTTCTGATACCATCAGCAGTGATGGGGATGACTCAATCTCGGCAAGACGTTCTGAATTCATTGAAAGCAGAAGTGAGTCACCACCGGACAATCTCCGTTCGGCCAGGTCATCGTGTTTCAGTTCTCCTCTGTGACGAATAGCAAGCGGAACTGCACCCAGCTTTTCGTAAAAATCGAAATCACCCCAACGGGCTCCTTCAAGTGCAGATTCAGGTGCAACCACGGCTTCCACCACTGCGTCGCGTCCGTGTTCAAGATCCACATCAAACCACTCATGTTCGGGACGTAGTGTGACATCTTCCCTGTTGAGCAGCTTCTTGATTTCATCTGCATTACCCCGTATCCGAAGAATATCACCCTCCTCCAGGATAACGGTACCTCTCTGGGCTGACTGGTTGACGCTCGGCTTAAATACCCGAATGACATCAAGGTCAAGCTGGCTGGTTAACTTTTTATGATCCAGCGTTTTCCCAATCAGCTGCGAACCGGGATTGATCACGATATCCGTAAGGTACTCCTGCATATCAAACCCTTTCGTAAGATCTTCCTCTTTTCGCCGGTCCGGAATCATCTTCATCCCAAAGGTGAACAGAAACAGAAGTCCCGATGCCAAAAAAATGAGCCCCATACCAGTAAACTCAAACATCCCGATAGCGTCCATTCCTCTCTCAACAGCAATAGAACTCACCAGGATATTCGTAGATGTTCCGATGAGGGTACAAACCCCGCCAAACATACCGGCAAATGAGAGTGGAATCAACAGCTTGGACGGGCTTACACCAACACGCGATGAGATGGTCATCATCACGGGAATAAAGATTGCAACGGCTGCCGTATTATTGATGAATGCTGATATTACCCCAATAAAAATCAGCAGTGAAAGAAACCAGTAGGCGAAATTTTCCTGCATTCGGGAAGAGAAAAAATCACCGGCACTGTTTAAAATACCGGTTCGCCTGACTCCCTCACTTAAAATAAACATCGCCGCAACCGTTACCGTAGCCGGGTTACTGAATCCGGACAATCCCTCTCTTGGCGTAAGAATGCCTGTAATGAGCAGGCTAACCATTACAATAATTGCAACCAAATCGTAACTTACATAGTCGGTAACGAAAAGAATCGTCGCAGCTACAATCAGTAGAAGAACAAAGGCGATTTCGAAAGTCATCTGTCCATTTTCAGTGTTGACAATCAACACCTTAATGAAAATCTTACATGATGGAATTGCAAATTTTTATTCAAAAAAAAGCCCGTCAATCTTTAACTGACGGGCGGTAGAATAGCTTGCTTCTTTTTACCGGTTTTCGGTTAGTTCATTTTCAGTACAACCCGAAACCTCGCTTCATTATTGATCATCCGAGCGTACGCTTCTCCTGCCTGATCGAGGGAGTACGTTTCAATCATGGGTTTTGTGCCGGTCATGGCACTGAAGTTCAGTGTATCTTCCGAATCTTTTGCTGTTCCGCTTGGCCAGCCGCTGATTTGTTTTCGGCCCATGATGAGAGTCAGCGGGGAGACTTCGAACGTTTCACCAGTTGCTGCTAAAACCAACAGATTTCCCTCTACTCCAAGTCCGCCGGCTATCTCCCCGATGATTTCGGTATTTGGCGCTGTTGCAATGATCACCCTTGCTCCGCCAAGTGCCTGCAATTCTTCCACAGCATTCTGTTTTTTTGCATTGATAAAATGGTGCGCTCCCAGATTTTTCGCCAGCTTTTCTTTGTCGTCGCTTGTGGAAATCGCTGCGGTTTTGAATCCCATTTTTGCTGCGTACTGCACAGCAAGGTGCCCCAATCCACCAATTCCCTGAACGGCTACCAGGTCACCCGCCTGTGCCCCTGTATTTTTGAGCGAATTAAACGTGGTGATGCCTGCGCAAAGCAGCGGGGCGGCATCTTCTGAACGTAATTCGTCGGGAACAGCGGCAACTGCCTCTTCAGGTGCAGTCATATAATCTGCGTATCCGCCGTCATAGCTGATTCCCGCTACTTTACCATTTTCGCAGTTGATGAAATCTCCGCTGCGGCATGGGTTACAGGTAAAACAGTGACCTCCGTGCCAGCCGACTCCTACCCTGTCCCCTTTATTCCACCTCGTTACGCTTTCCCCCACTTCCTCAACAATTCCTACTACCTCATGCCCTGGAACCCTCGGGTACTCAATTCCGGGAAACAAACCATCTTTTACCATGGCATCACTATGGCAAATTCCGCAAGCCTCCACTTTTATCAATACTTCGCGACTGCCCGGTTCCGGTACAGGTATGTCTACAATCTGAAATTCTCCGCCTGCTTCTTTTATTTGTGCAGCTTTCATCATCTACTCCATGTTTTTGTTTTGGTTAGATGATAAATAACGGCAGGCGCAGGGTCATCATTCCGAAGTTCTGAAACTCCACAGCTGATTTTGGCCTCGGTAGATTCGGGATGATTTTTTAGTATTCTAAGAAGATTTTCCGGTGTCAGGTCACAATTTCATTTTGACCAAACAACAACCGGAATGAAAGCAGTCCACTGATAACGGTTGTGATTAGTGCAATCAGGAAAATTGTTGGGAGCGTAATTCCCTGATCGAGCCACCATCCCATCAGAAATGGACTTGCAGCGGTACTCACAACCATAATAGAGGAAAACAGACTGCGAACCGTTCCGATCATCCCGGTGCCAAACATTTCAGCCCAGAGTGCTGCTTTTACTGATCCGGCCATTCCAAAGGTGGCCCCCAGCAATGCCATATAAACAAAGGCTGTCCATGCGGCTGAAAAATATGCGCCAAAGAACAAGGCTATTGACATCGGCACAAGCAGAAACGGAAATGTTTTATGAGCTGTAAACCGATCAACAAGCGGACCGGTGATGAGGCCCATCGCTATGCGTGTCGCTGCAAATGCTATGAAAGCTGATGCCACAATGGCGGCTGTCCATCCCATTTGGTCAGCATAGGAAACCTGGTAAAGAAAAAGTCCGGTTGCCCAAAATGGCGGTATCAGAATAGCCGGCAGCACATAAAGAAGCTTCGGATGTTTAAATATGATTTTGTAACTCTCTTTGGTGGATGTTTCCCGTTTTCTGTCACTGTCTTTTTCCTCAACCGTATTGCTGTTTCGCACCAGGAACCAGATCAACGGCAAAAGTATGAAAAGTATCATGGCGGTGATCATTCCCCAGGTGGTACGCCAGTGGAACAGGGTAAGCAGGCCTGCAATTGCAATCGGAAAAATTGCCTCACCAAGCGGAAATCCCATACTTGAAATGCTGAGGGCTTTTCCGCGCTGGTGATCAAAAAACCGGGCCATTGTGGTTTGTGCCGTGTGACTGCTGAGCCCCTGTCCGGTCAGCCGAAGCAATACCAGGGATAGAAATAGAATTGAAACGTGCCACGAGATTGTCATCAGCAGAGCAGCGGAAAGTAATCCCATTCCAACCATCATACTGTATGTACGGAGCGGAATCCGGTCGATCCATTGCCCGAGATAGGGAAGTAAAAAGGCACTAATGAGTGTTGCTGCGGAGTAGAGTGTACCGAACGAAGCGTTTGTCAGGTCAAAGACTGTTAAAAAGTAAGGAACGAAAAGTGCGATGAGGAAGGTCTGCCCGAAGCTTGAAAAAAAAGTCAGGGAGACTGCAAAAGAGAGAAGTTTACTCTCTTTCAGCGCAAATGTGATATATGTCATTAACGTATTCTGCATTTTTGTAAACCTCAAAAATACAGCTTTTCAGAGCCAATTGAAGGTTTTTTGACTATAAAAATAGGAAAGCGCTTTTTAGCCGGATCACAGATTCAGGGGGTTGATAAAATTTATTTCACCAGGATATTGACCGGGAACTTTATTGCCCGTATATTTTGTTCAACATTAAACAATTATACATCAACATTTAATTTGCTTGATATGGCTACTGACACATTAACTAAATGGACCATCGACACTGCACACTCTGAAATCACATTCAAAGTGAAGCACCTTGTGATCTCAACCGTAACCGGAAAGTTCAAGGAGTTTGATGCGGCGATCGAAACCGACAACGAAGATTTTGAAAATGCGAAGATTACGTTTGAAGCAGCGATCAACAGCATCGATACCGGAAATGAAGACCGTGACAATCACCTGAAGTCAGATGATTTCTTCAATGCGGCTGAGCATCCCAAGCTTACATTTGTTTCCAAATCGTTCAACAGAAGCGGTGATGGAGAGTACAGACTGATTGGAGACCTTTCCATTCGCGGCACAACAAAAACCGTGGAACTGACTGCAGAATACGGCGGAACTGTTCGTGATCCTTATGGTAATACGAAAGCAGGATTTGATGTGAGCGGAAAACTGAACCGGAAAGAGTTTGGCCTGAACTGGAGCGCTGTTACCGAAGCGGGCAATCTTGTTGTATCTGATGAAGTGAAACTGAATCTGAATGTTCAGTTTACAATGAACTGATTGATATAGGGAATAACCCTCCAAGGGTTCCAAACCCTTGGAGGGTTTCCATCTATTATCTTCACACCCTCACATTCTGACCAAACAGGATAGCGTTCAGAAACAGCCGGCTGGTAGTGTGCCAGTAGCTTCTGAAATTGGGATTTTCGGAGAAGAGGATCACTTTCCCGCTTCCCTCCTGCGATACTAAGAGTGCTGCTGTTCCGCGAATTTGGTCCAGGTTGGCATCATTCACAAATCCCGCCACAAGCGGATCTTCTGTAAATTGCGCCACGGTTCCGTACGGGTTTTCACTCGGCTTCAAAAAGTTACTGCTCTGTTTGATAAAAAGCTGTCTGCGATCTTTCACGCCAAACGCAATCGGGTTGGATGGATCGATATCCGCTTCCAGGATCACACCGGGAATGGAATTGGCCCGCCGACGATCATCCCGCTCTTCATAGTTGAAACGCGATCCATCAGGGGTTAACTCCGGCGATTCGGCAATCAGGTTTTCACTCACCAGTTCCTGCTGAATGGCCCATGCGCTCGCACGGCCGCTGGTGATCAGCACTCCTCCGTTTCGAATCCAGCTCCGCAGTTCATCTGTCGTATCTTCGCTCCAGCGGCTGTAGTTTCCATCTACAAGTACAATGGTGTTGTATCGCTGCAGGTCGGCCCGTGGAAAAATATCCGTATCGATCTTGGTGATGCCAATTCCGGCATGTCTGTTCAGCAGAAACCACGCTTCGCCCGCTTCGGTTGAACGCACACCGCTGCCAAATACGATCGCCGCCTCCGGCTTGTCGACCACCTGCGCATTCCGGCTTCCGAGATCGATCCCGGAACGGCTCAGACCGGTATCCACGGCGTGAAACGTCAGATCAAACTCATCCGCGGTTGATTCAATAATTTCGAACAACTCCCTGCCCGAAATCTGCTGCTCCGCTACCGCAACGATCACTGAACCATATCCAAATTCTACTTCACCCGTGCGAGTTTGCGAAACAAACGGCTGATGTGCAGATCGTACAATCAGATCCTCATCCAGCAGCCTGTAAAGTGCTGCCGGGGCGCTGTAGTCACTCCATTGCAAAAGATATGCGTAATCGGTTTGTCCGCCCTCCACGCTGCCGGATCGCTCAGGAAGTTCCGAAACTGCTGTTCCCCAACCTCTCTGGTAGCTGCCGGATTCCACCTTTGCATACTGAATTCCATACCCCTGAACCTGCGACCACGCGGTGATATCATAAAACACACTGTCGGCAAAGCTGGTGTGTGATTCAAAAATATCGTGAACGATATGGTAATTTGGCTGGCTTGTCGGTACAACAAAACCGCTGCCCGGCCTGAACGTTTTTCCTTCCACCGTTTCTGTCTCTTCTACGGCATACACATCTACGCTGTGCGTAAGCAGAAGATTGAGAAATTTATCGGTTAGCGTAATATCACCTGAATCGCCGAAATAGTATGCACGAACCGGCTGCGATTCTGCTTTATCGACCGCAGTCCGGAAAAAGTCTTTTTGGTACTCCAGAAGCGTCTCTTTTTCGGCAACCCCGGCCCGCACGGTGGCTATACCTGTGTAGAGATGTTGTTTGATGGTGGATTCAAATGTCACATCACCGGAGACACTCTCTTGCACCAGGCCGCGGGAACTTCCAACTTCAAACGTTATGCCCACCCCACCCAGAATATCGGGATAGGTGGAGCCGTAAATGGGCGAGATGTTATCAAATACCTCTTTGGTCCAGTAAAGTGCACCAAGTTCATCCAGTGCATCGGTTTGATAACCGGAGATCAGCGGACTAAGGTACTCATAGCGGTATTCCGGGATGATCGGGTTCCAGGTTCGCTCCGGCTGCGTGGGCTCCAGGTAGTATGTACTATTGGTGCCCATCTCATGAAAATCGATCTGGATATTGGGGAACCACTGCTGGTAGAAATCAACCCGGTTTTGACTCTCCTGCTGCGTAACGGCAAACCAGTCGCGGTTCAGATCGTGCAGAAAATGGTTGCTTCGTCCATTCGGCCATCCTTCGATATGTTCGATATCATAGGGATCGGCAACAGCTGGAAAGGATTTATAGCTGTTGTGCCAGTGCGCGGCCCGGTCACGACCGTCCGGGTTTTGAGCCGGATCAAGCAGAATAACCGCCTCATCCAGAAAATGGAGCGTCTCCTCACTTTCACCTGCCACAAAATAGTAGGCGGTCAGGAGCGCTGTTTCTCCGCTGGACGATTCGTTTCCGTGTACGCTATACGCCAGTGAGATGATCGATTTGGCAGATTCCAAATCTACAATCGGAGCATCCGGATCGAGCAGCGTTAGATGCTCCTGGCGAATCTCCTCAAGGTTTTCATGATTATCGGGTGATGTAATCGTAAAGATCACCTGCGGACGAAGCTGCACCGTCTGGCCGATCTCCTGAATTGTGGCTCTGTCCGATAGCCGCGCCAGCTCTTCCAGGTACGCCACAATACGGTCGTGCCGCGTGTAGTGAGTGCCGATCGGGTATCCCAAAAACTCTTCGGGAGTGGGAATCGCTTCATTAAACTCCGTCTCATCCGGGAAGTAGTAGTCTTGCTGGGCCGTCAACGCCGGAGTGATCAGCATCACAATCAAACTGGTAAGTACGATCGGTTTGAGCAGAGTCAGAAATTTAAGTATGCCTGTAGTGATAGATTTCATTGGATTTTTTTTATTGAATCGATTTGGTTGATAATTCTTAAAAGCTGTGATTGATTGTTAAATCATGAATATAAAAGTCCCCCTTAAAAAAGGGGGATTGAGGGGGATGTTCATCAGATTTTTAAAAATACCAGATGGACACCCCTCTATATCTCCCCTTTTTAGGGGAGACTTTTTATTCCGCGGTTAACCCACAGGTATCAATCCCCGAAATTCACATTCGGGTTCGAAGTAATCTCCGAGTTGGTAATCGGGAAAAAGATGCCGGGATTCATACGTGAAGAACTCCACCGCGGCGACGTTTTCTCAAACCGGTAGAGATCGGCCAGCCTTCGTCCCTGCAGAAAGAGGTTTACCTGCCGGGAGTGCTCCAACAGTTCCCGTTCTGTGATCTGCCCGCTGTAACCGGTGAGCCCGTCCAGTGAACGAAGATTGTTGATCGCCTCCGAAAACGCCACTTCATCCTGACGCGCTCCGGCATCTTCTGCTATGATCAGATGCAGTTCACGGGCTGAAACGATGGTGTAATCAGCATACTCGCTGGCGCCGGTAAACTCCTCAATTTCACGAACAAGAAATGGCGCCGGAATCTGGTCGATCGGATCTTCCAGCGTTACACTCTCCACCCGTGTGTTATCGGATGTAGGCTGAACGTAGGTATCATCAATCCGTAGCTCCAGTCGCTCGTTCACCTGGAATGCGAGATTATTGCTGGGTGTTTCGGAGGTTACCTCAATCTGGTATCTCCAGTCGTTTGCTGATCCGATTGCAGCCAGAGCCTCTTCGGCAGCCGATACTGCATCAGCACTTTCCACAAGTGGATTCTGCGTATTGAGCTGAGGTTTCAGGTTGTTCCAAAGTGCCCTGGAGTAGAGTGCCCGCGCCCTCACGGCCAGAAGCCTGGTTTCCCAATCTGAACCCGTTGAAGCCAGCTCAAGTCCGCTTTCTGTGTACTCAATTGCCGTGTCGATCAGCACGAGGAGATTCTCCCTGCCGATCGGATGCCCCGCATCCTGCCGGTCTGAGATCACAAAGTTATCGAATGAGTCTGCGATGGTCAGATAAACGATCGCCCCGTAGAGATAACTGCGAACCAGCGGCGTGATGTTTTGAAGAGATCCGGCGTCACGAAACGCTTCAATTCGAAGAATGGCGTTGTCGGCGGTCCAGCGCGCTTCATTGATGGAGGCGTACGCACCGTCCACAAATTCGTTCAGCGGATCATAGGTTTCACCCTGATTGAGAGCCAGCCAGGCGTCCCGGGTTCCGATCCACGTCAGTTCATCCGTAACGGTTGAGTAGGGAGCCAGTAAATTTCCCAGCCCGCGGGAAAGTGTGGCTTCTGCTCCGTTTGCGATGGCCGGGGCCGCAGCCGGATTGTTCAGATCCTCTTCTATCAGGCTGTTCGGATTATCCACATCGAGTATATCGCAGGATAGCAGCCCGAAACCCGTAATCAGCACGAGTGCGAAAAAGCTTGTTTTGAGTCGTATATATCTCATTTGTATGTGATCTTTAATTCTAAAATTGTCTGCGCGGTTTGATGTTTTTGATCTATTCATATCAGATCCCCAGGTTAAACGTGAAGAGAATCCGTCGCGGAAGCGGCATGTTCCACGCATCGGTACCGAGCAGAAAGTTATTTTCGAGGTCGTTACTGCCTCCACGGCCAATTGCGTTCACTTCAGGATCCACTCCGGGATATTTGGTCCAGAGAGCCAGGTTTCTTCCCGAAACAGTGAAGGATGCTCTTCGCAGATTCAGCCGGTTCAGCAGATCGCCCGGAAGCTCATAAGTAAAACTCACTTCACGAAGACGGATAAAATCCGCCGGCTGGATCACATTCAATCCCGCAAACGGATCGAGCGCAAGCAGATCATTGATCCACTCACTCGCGGCATTAAATCTTACTTGCCCGTCATTTTGCGGATTGAAGTTTGAGTCCACACCGCCGGTCATATAATCCCTCTCGACACGCGCCGCATCCGGTGTATTCCGGCCAATTCCCGCACTTCGCTGCCTGAATCCGTCGGTCAGATTATTCACATAATAGTTACCGGCCCGGTATTCAAAAAGCGTGTAGAGTTTGAAGTTTCTGAACCGAACCGTACCACCAAAGGATCCCTGCCAGTCAGGTGTTGGTTTGCCAAGATGGTGATCGAGCGGGTCGCCGTTTCCATTTTCATCGGCCAGAAGCACAAAGTTATTCAGGTCTTCAAGACTTGCCGTTCCGGGAGTGAGGCTGTTCAGGTAGTCGAGTACCAAATCCTGTGATGCCGGCGTGCCGGGGGTGATTCCTGATGCATCGCGTCCCAGCGTCTCAAGCAGTCCGCGGGCATCGAGCGGAAGCTGACCGGAAGGCACATTCACAAGCTGGGCCCCAAAATTGGTTCCCGGTGCATATCCCTCTTTCAGAAACTGACGATACCGGGGATAACTTCCCCCAACTTTGATCGGGGCAGCGCCTCCAAGATCGGTAACCTGCTCCCATAGATAGGCTGCGTTGGTAAAGATTTCAGCCGACCAGTCTGACCTGTTCAGCACATTAAACTGCAGGCCAAGTTCGAGTCCTTTGCCTTTCAGCTCGCCGATGTTATCAAGCTGAGGCTGAAGAAATCCGCCGCTGGTAGGAAAGTTTCGCTGAACAAGAGCGTCGGTAACAGTCCGGTCCCAGTAGGTGACTTCTGCAGTGATCCGCTCATTGAACAGCCCAAAATCGAGCCCAAATTCATATTCCGTTGAGACTTCGGGACGAAGATTCGGATTTCCAAGATTTTCAGGCACAATTCCTGCACCGCTTCCGCTGGTCAGTGATGTGTAGGTTGTGAGCGCATCGAAAGCACCCGGCTGCAGACCGGACTGACCTACAGCTGCACGGACTCTCAGTGATGAGATCACATTGGAACGCTGCCAGAATGGGGCATCAGAAAATACAAATGAAAGTGACGCTTTCGGATAGAACACGGTATTAAATTCCGACCCAAAAGCACTGTGAGCATCAAACCGGCCGCCCACAGTTGCAAAAATGTAGTCATCAAAACCGAGCTGTTCCTGGATGAAAAGACCCGCCTGAGTCTCTTCAATATACTGCTCTGAGAGGTTTTGATTTGCCGCTGCTCCGGTCACGTTTAAGCCCGGACCGGGAAAGTTAACTGCCGTACCGCTTCGCACCAGGTTTTGCTGCTGATAGACCTGGAAACCACCAATCAGAGAGGATTCAAACCGTGCCCCGAGCTGATGAAGCGCTGTCGCACGCACATCAGCAGTAAGATTCAGATTTGATCGCTCTGATGTTCGGCGCGCTCCTTCGGTTTCAATGCTCGCGTAGTTGTTGATATTCCAGCCAAACGGCCTTGTCGATTCACTGAACTGGCTGGTATAACTTGCGCCGAATGTACCATCGATGGTTAGAAATTCCAGCGGACGATAATTCAAACCCACATTTGTATTGAATGCATTTACATCCTGGCTGACGGTCTGCTGCAGCCGTTCTTGTATTGTGGAGTTGTAAGATGCGCCCGACCGGTTGTCGTGGCCAACCAGTTCCGGTTTTCCGTGAATCGCGCCGGAAGTCACACCCTGCACGTTATTCCCGGTCTGAAATGTTTCAAGGCGTGAATCGGTGTACGATGTCCCAAACCGAATCTGCAGATTGTCTGTCGGGAACAGGCTGATGTTTGCTGATGTCTGAAACCGGTTCAGATTATCATTAGCCAGCGGGCCAAAACCTTCCGGGTAGGGAATATTTTCGCCGGTATGCGGCCCATCTTCACCTGTCCATCTGAAATTCACATAATACGTTACACCTTCACGTCCGCCGCTGATCGAACCGGAATACTCCTGGTTGTGTCCGGTTTCATAAAGCTGATGCACGTAATTTTCGGAAACCAGTTCATACGGATTGATTTGGCGGTTAAAGTAATAGCTCATCGTATCTGCCTGCGCCTGGGTTCGTGCAAAACCGGTATTATCCGGGAACACTTTTGGAAAGTTGATGAAGCCCTGAGACACTTTGAAATCGAACTGGGGATCGTCCACGCGTCCGTTTTTTGTGAAGACCTGAATGACGCCGTTAGACGCTTCCGTTCCGTAGAGTGTAGCAGCGGCGGCACCTTTCAGAACCTCCACGCGATCGATCGATTCGGGATTGATATCATCCAGTCGTGAAGGAGATCCGCTTCCGCCAGAGCTGACAGATCCGCCGAAACCTCCTCCTCCATCAACACGAACTCCATCAACAAAAACAATAGGCTCATTGCTTTGCGAAAGGCTTGAGGAACCGCGAATTCTGATTCTTGAGCCCTCACCCGTCACGCCACTTGAGGGAAGACCAACCATTCCGGGTACACGCCCCTGAAGAGCTTCCGAAAAGTTTTGGAGCGGCGAACTTTGCAGATCTGCGGCGCTGATCACCCCAACGGTATTTCCGAGCTTGCGAACTTCTACAGGTCCGCCCGTGCCGGTTACAACGACAGCATCAAGGTTGAGCGAACCTTGTGATAGCTCAATATGGAGTGTTAATTCGTCGCCATTTTCAATAGTGAATTCCCTGGTTATGGGACGATACCCAACAAAACGAACGAGAAGTGAATAACTGCCCGGCTCGATATTCCCAATAGAATATCTGCCATCGGCATCGGTTGCGGTTCCCCTTGAGGTACCTTCGATAAGCAGATTTACTCCGGGTATCGGCTCTTCGTCAACGGCTGAAGTTACTGTTCCTGAAACCGATCCCTGCGCAAATCCTGCGGTAGCTGCGGCAAGAATAAATCCGATTAGTGGGAGTAGTATCCTGTAAAATTTCATCTGTTTCCTGTGATGTATTTAATTGTGTTTGAGTTTTGTGCCACACATCAAACAGGAAAACAGGAGTTCAAAATAAAAACGCCCACTCACCTGAATGATGAGCGGGCGTTTTTAAATCTTAAGGTTTATACCATCTACCTGGCCGATCCACTATCATTCCAACGGTTGCAGTTCATGCAGCACATTTGCATTTGCATAGACATATGCATTTGCATCGCGCAGAACATATCACACATATTGGATTGACAGATAAATTTCATCAGGCAGTAAACCGTTTAGATTTTTAAACTTGAGTTGATGATAAAGGATCAAGTTCCAAAATCAAAAAGAAAATCGAAATCTTTAATTTAAAAGCGGTTCCAATTGACAGATGGTAGTTTTTAGCGGGGATGATGGGTGAAAATCAGGTGATTTCTGGTGGATGATAAAGCAACCTTCAAGAGTACCGAACAATGTGAGGTTGACACATATAAGCGGTAATAGTCATCGGATGAGCCCTCAACGAATGAGTAATTTTAATTTTGCACAAAGCTATTTCAGGAAAACTCATCCGATGACGACAGTAAACAAAAAAGCCACGCTAAATTAATAACGTGGCTTTTTCAAATTTATCAAGAGAATTCGGGTATCAATACCGATACATCTCCGGCTTGTAGGGCCCTTCTTTTGGAATTCCGATATATTCGGACTGCTCATCAGAGAGCTCTTCCAGTTCCACACCGATTTTTTCGAGGTGCAGACGAGCTACTTTTTCATCCAGATGTTTTGGCAGAACGTGCACGTCTACCTCAAACTCATCATTCCAGAGCGCAATTTGTGCCATCGTCTGGTTTGTAAAGCTGTTGCTCATCACAAAACTTGGGTGTCCGGTTGCATTGCCCAGGTTCATCAGGCGTCCTTGTGAGAGCAGTATCAGCTCTTTTCCATCTTCAAAACGGAACAGGTCTACCTGCGGTTTGATGTTCTCCTCTTCGGAGTTCCCTTTCAGCCATTTTACATCAATTTCGTTATCGAAGTGGCCAATATTACCGACGATCGCTTTATCTTTCATCAGCCGGAAATGCTCTTCCGTAAGGATATCTTTGTTCCCCGTTGCGGTTACAATAATATCTGCTTCCTTCACGGCGTCAATCATCTTTTTCACTTCATAACCGTCCATTGCGGCCTGGAGTGCACAGATCGGGTCGATTTCGGTTACAATCACACGGGCTCCGGCTCCGCGGAGAGATGCGGATGATCCTTTACCCACATCGCCATATCCGGCAACAACGGCTACTTTCCCGGCCATCATCACATCGGTTGCCCGGCGGATCGCATCTGCACACGACTCGCGGCAGCCATATTTATTGTCAAATTTCGATTTTGTAACCGAATCGTTCACATTGATAGCGGGAATCGTCAGCGTGCCCTTTTTCATTCTTTCATAGAGACGCAACACACCGGTTGTGGTTTCTTCAGAAATTCCGCGAATGTTTTGCGCCAGCTCGGGATATTTATCCAGAACGATGTTGGTAAGGTCACCGCCATCATCAAGAATCATATTCAGCGGTTGCCCATCTTCGAAGAAAAGCGTCTGTTCAATGCACCAGTCGTACTCCTCTTCTGTCATACCTTTCCAGGCGTAAACCGGCACACCTGTTTCGGCAATTGCAGCTGCTGCGTGATCCTGTGTGGAATAGATATTACAGGATGACCATTGCACTTCGGCTCCAAGCTCTACCAGGGTTTCAATCAGCACAGCGGTTTGAACCGTCATATGCAGACAACCGGCAATGCGGGCACCTTTCAGTGGTTTTTTCTCCCCGAACTCTTCGCGTGTTGCCATGAGGCCGGGCATCTCTGCTTCAGCCAGTCGAATCTCCTGACGGCCGAATTTGGCTTGAGTGATATCTTTTACTTTATACGGTAGTTTTTCGACTTCTTTATCCATGAATCTCGTTTAATTATTGGTCTTTAATGGTTGATTATCTGTTAACAACTGCAACTTTTGAACTTGATCGGTTTCACTTCACTTACGATCTAAATAAGCAGCATTTAAATGTTGTTATCTGTTTAAAAGAAATTTTCGATTTTTGATTTTGCTGAGTTATAATCTCCCTGTCGCCCTCGAGAACCCATCTCAATTTCAAGCAGTTCCCCATCCGGGTCAACGTACACCTTAAATGGAATTCCGGTTCCGCCGAGCTGTTCAAATACTCCATTCTGGTCGTAGAGCCATGTAAAATCGTAACCGTGCTCTTCAGCAAATGCTCTCGCCTCTTCCGGTCCTTCCGTGAGCCCGACGGTTACGGCAAGCATTTCAAATTCATCGGGAAATTCTTCCCTTAAATCCTGCATGGCCGGAAATACCTGCAGGCAGGGACCGCACCAGGATTCCCAAAAATCGATCAGTACAAGTTTACCGTGAAAATCACTTAAATCTACAGGATTACCATCCAGATCCGTAAATTCGGCATTTTGAATGGTGGCGGCATGATCCTCAAGATTCTGGGATGGAATCTGCTGCCCGGTTGTTCGCTGCTGCTGATCAGATTCCTGCGAACATCCTGCAAAAAACATCAGAAGTGCTGCAATAAGAAAGGTTAAACAATTGGATAGCTTCATATTCGAAGAGAAATTAAAATCTGGTGTTTATACTGTTTATGTTTTGTCAACAGTTTAATAAGATAACGTTTTTTTGGCGAAATGTCTTCCCGCGGCTATGTCTGTCATCGCAACAGTAAACAGCAGTGAATCGTTGCCTTTCCTTAGTAAATCGAGACGGATAGTAATTCCTAAACCAGATCATTTGTGCTATGTGATGAGTTCATCTATCTTTCTGCTTTTTAAGTGATCTACCATATGAAAACTCATTCTGATACAGATTTTATCATTATCGGCGCAGGAATTGTTGGCCTGTCCACTGCGTATAAACTATCGCTCAAATATCCGGGTTCATCCATTCTTGTACTTGAGAAAGAAGCTGATCTTGCCATGCATCAAACCGGCAGAAATTCCGGCGTGATCCACTCCGGGATCTACTATAAACCGGGATCGTACAGAGCCAGGAATTGCATCGACGGAAGACATCAGCTGGTTGATTTTTGTAAAACAAACCAGGTTGAATTTGAAATCTGCGGCAAGGTGATTGTGGCCACGGATGAGCAAGAGCTGCCCCGGCTGAAAGCAATTTACGAACGCGGTCTCGAAAATGAGATCGAAGGGATTGAGATGATTGGTGAAAAAAAACTCCATCAAATCGAACCTTACGTAAACGGAATTAGTGCAATCCATGTACCATGCGCCGGCATTGTGGATTTCAAAGGAGTTTGCCGGGCACTGGCTTCAGAAATTGAAGCACGGGGTAACCGAATTTCTTTCGGGCAGGAAGTAACCGGGGTGTTTCAGACGAACGGGGAGAGCCGGGTAGATACCAAAAACGGTTCATTTCGCTGTAAACGGCTGATCAATTGCGCCGGGCTTCAGAGCGACCTGGTGGCAAAATCCTCCGGCTTGAATCCTGATATGCAGATTGTTCCGTTCAGAGGCGAATATTACGAATTGGAACCGTTTGCCGAACACAAAGTCAAAGGGTTGATCTATCCGCTGCCCAATCCGGATTTCCCATTTCTTGGTGTTCATTTTACCAGAATGGCACTGGGCGGGGTTGAATGTGGTCCGAATGCTGTTTTCGCATTCAATCGCGAAGGGTACAATAAAACTTCGTTCAGCTTCAGGGACACCATCGAAACCGTAAATTTTCCCGGATTCTGGAAACTCGCCGGCAAACACTGGCTCCGGGGAATGGATGAGTATTATCGATCTTTTTCCAAAAAAGCTTTCCTCGAAAACCTTCAAAAACTAATACCATCGATCGGAATAGATGATATCCGCCCGGCACCTGCAGGAGTCCGCGCAATGGCGCTTCAGCCCGATGGCGAAATCCTGGATGATTTCAGATTTGAAAAGACCAAAAACCAGGTGCATGTGCTGAACGCCCCCAGCCCGGCAGCAACAGCGGGACTCTCGATTGGCGATGCTATTGTAGATGAGATATCGTTTTAGGGTCAGAGCAGTTGGTGTGATCTCTGAGTATCATCGGATGAGTATTTTAGAAAAGTCCACTCATCAAAAATTTCAATCGCTTATTCGCTGAAGACTCATCCGATGATTACCAACAGATCATTACCCTTCATTCTAACAATGAACTACCTCAGGGTAGAGCCTACGAGGTATCAACTTGGATTCCATTACTTTTTGATCGATATGGAGTTTATTCTGGAGTGTCCCCCTTTGAGAGGCTGTGAGAATGTACCCTCTCATTTGTAGGTATTCATTTTTTTAAGGTATGAAAACTTGTATTGAAGCTCCCCTCCATATCAAGTCCCTTTAGGGCGCGATAGGGAGGGGACGGGGGTGGGTCAGAAAGTCTGGGAGCTGAGAAAATGGCAGAAATCTTACTTTATTTAAGTGCATTTTCTTTGGAAAACAATTTCCTCACAGCCTCGAAGGGGTCAATGGGGGATGACCTGATGTACTTTATAACAAGAAATGGACACTTCCGAACTCAGGAAGTCATCCCCCAGCTCTCTCCGTTCGCTTCCCCCTTCCCCCGAAGGGATGCCCGTGGCGAAAGGGGGAATTTTATCCATTCAATCCCTAAGATTGCAGCTCATCCCGCTTGAGCTTGTAATACTCCTCGTAGACTTCAACAACGCTGTTAAGTTCGAACTTCTCTGCTCGCTTCCGCGCATTGGCCGACATTTCCTGATGCAGCTTCTCATCCTTTAAAATTTTCAGGGCGTATTTCCCCATCGCCTCCACATCGCCAAGTTCGCACAGATACCCCGTCTCTCCGTGAATATTTACTTCCGGCAGTCCGCCAATGTTAGAGCTGATGACAGGCACGCCGCAGCTCATCGCTTCAAGTGCGGCCAGGCCAAATGTTTCGCTGCCTGATGGAATTAAAAACAGATCCGAAATGGAGAGAACTTCTTCCACCTGTTCCTGTTTACCGAGAAACCTTACTTTATCACAAATTTTGAGCTCTCTGCACTTGTTTTCCGCCCGCTGGCGATCGGGACCATCGCCCACCATCAAAAGTTTGGCGTCCACACCGTTCGAAACCACCTGGTGGAATGTTGATACCACATCCGGCACCCGCTTCACTTCACGGAAATTCGAAACATGTGTAACCACCTTTTCGCCGTTCGGACAGAGTGCTTTTTTGAAATGATTTTTATTTGATTTCTGAAATCGCTCCAGGTCGATAAAATTCGGTATCACCTCGATATCCTTTCGGATATCAAATTTGTTATAGGTCTCTTTCTTCAGATACTCCGAAACGGCTGTTACACCATCACTCTGATTGATTGAAAAATCAACCACATCCTTATAGCTCGGATCACTCCCGATCAGCGTAATATCGGTTCCGTGGAGCGTTGTGATAATAGGCACGTGTGAGGCTTGTTCGCCCAGAATTTGCTTCGCAAGATAGGCGCTGGTAGCGTGCGGAATAGCGTAATGAACATGCAGAATATCCAGCTTCTCGTGCTTGATTAAATTTACCATTACGTTTGCAAGGGCAAGATCATATGGCGGATACTCAAACAGCGGGTAGCTGCTCAGGTCCACTTCATGAAACGTGATGTCGGTGCGAAATGAATCGAGCCTGGCCGGACGCGCATAACTCAGCACATGAAGATTATGACCTTTATTCGCTAGACCCTTCGCGAGTTCTGTTGCTACAACGCCGCTTCCGCCAAACGTTGGGTAACATACAATTCCTATATTCATAGCCCCGTCAATAAAACAATTCTGAAAAATTTACATCAGCAAGATAGGAACATAGCGCCTAATAATGTAACGGTTCCCTGTCTTCTGTTCAGATATACATAAATTGAAGCCGGTGCATTCATCAGAAGTAACGTTTTCGGAATTTCGCGTTTGGGTGAGATTCAGTGCCCTAATAATCGATTTATAGCTAATGTCTCATAGAAACACTCAGTTTCAAGTTTACTCGTACTTCTGCCTGACTCAAAACCCGTTAAAGATGCAGGTTTTCTTTTCTCTATTTCAATTTACTTCTTTTAATGTCGTCAATTATTTCGTTAGAAATGGTGATTAACCGGTCTTCAATTTGCTGCGTGAGTGATTCCAAATCATTAAAATTTGGTTTTTCAATCAATACTGTCTCAAGAATAGAATATTGAGGTTTGGTTATTCTGTCCTTATTCCACCTGGTAGTTTTGAAAAATTGCCAGTACTTATCTTGAATTGGGATAGTCTGCCCCAACAGCCATATTTCAAATTGTATTTTTTGATGGTTCAACACTAATCCTAATTTAAGTTTTCTCTCTTTTAAGAAGTCATTGGAATAATAAAAGTAGGTATAATCCATATAGCCCTGAAAAAGGCTCCCAAAAGAATAGCATTCAGAAAGGTTCTTAGATAAAGTTGTCCTGAGTCTCGTTACATACTTGACAATTCCCGTATATGCTTTCTGAATATCGCCCTTTTTAAGCTCTTCCCTGTATGAATTTATGTATTCATTTAATTTTTTCACTTTATTAAATCATTTTTAATCAATCCATAATTTTATTTTACAATCTCTCTTGAGAATTTATGCCTATCGGTGTAAATAAATAAAAAAATATGTTTGATCCGATAATCTTCCCAGTAACATTTCCCATGAACAAAATAGGGACACATATCACCCGTTGATTAGGTGAAAGTAAGCATTTCTCTTATATTTAAGATTGATCAAAATATTATCATCAAAACAATACCTGAATCGTTATGGCGGGACATTCCAAATGGGCGAATATCAAACACAAAAAGGCAAAAGAAGATGCCAAACGCGCCAAGGCTTTTACAAAGCATATTCGTGAAATTACCGTAGCTGCACGTGTTGGCGGCGGCGACCCCGATGCCAACCCACGGCTTTCACTGGCTATTGAGAATGCCAAAAAAGTCAACCTCCCAAAAGATAATATTGAACGGGCCATCAAAAAGGGAACCGGTGAGCTGGATGACGGTTCCGGCAACTACGAAGAAGTAACCTATGAAGGGTACGGCCCCGGAGGAATCGCCTATTTTATTGAAGCAACCAGCAACAACCTGAACCGGACTGTGGGTGAAATTCGTCATATTTTCACCAAACATGGCGGCAACCTGGGAACAGACGGTTCCGTTGCATATATGTTTGACCAGAAAGGCTCCATAAAAATTGAAGGATCTGATCTTGAGGATGATGAACTGATGCTGATTGCCATTGAAGCCGGGGCTGAAGATGTGATCAACCAGGGTGAATTTATTGAAGTGATTACCGCCCGTGAAGATCTGTTTGAAGTGAGCAATAACCTTGAGAATGAAGGGGTTGAAGTTGAATCCGCCAACCTGATTCGTATTCCCGCTACCGAAGTTGAAGCCGATCCCGATACGGCAAAAACCAATCTGAAGATGATGGATATGTTTGATGAAAATGATGACGTTTCTGAAATTTTCACAAATATGAAAATGGACGAACAAACGTTAGCACTCGCGGAAGATTAATCATACCATCACCTGTTTTTTTTGTCACTTGTTATATCATTCTCCATGAAAACTTTTCTAATCCTGTTTTTTTCACTCCTTTTCACGGCATCTTCGCTGAATGATGCCCGTAAAGCGAACGATGCCTTTCGCAGCGGTGATTACGAAACTGCGGTTTCACTCTACAATCAGGCCATAGAAAACAATCCCAATGACGCCCGCCTCCATTTCAACCTTGGCAGCGCACTGGCCAGGCTCGGACAGGCCGAGCAGTCTGTGCGTGCATTTGAACGGGCAAAAGAGCTGATGGATGATCCGCAGCAGCAAGCCATGGCCGATTATAACGCCGGCACGCTGCTCTCCGAATCCGAAATGTACGATGAGGCGCTCGATTTTTTCAGAAATGCCCTGCGTAAAAATCCGAATGATCCCGACACCAAGCACAACTACGAAATGTCGGTGAGAAAACAGCAGGAACAACAGGAGCAGGATCAGCAGCAAGACCAGGATGATCAATCTGATGATGACGAAGAGCAGGATCAGGATCAGCAGCAAGACCAGGATGATCAGTCCGATGATGAGCAGGATCAGGACCAGGACCAAAACGAGGATCAGGGTGACGGCTCGCCTGAAGACCAGGATCCTCGCGATCATGAACTTCCTCAGCCCGATGAAATTTCGCAAGATGAAGCTGAAAACATTTTAAACGCCCTTGAACAGCTCGAAAGAGAAATACTTGAAAACCGCAAGAAAGAAGCAGAAGATGCATCATCCTCGAGTGATAAAGACTGGTAAACAACTGCCGGCGGTTTGTGCCTTATTCTTTCTGTTGCTGCTTTCCGTTATTTATCCGGAAAACAGGGCATATGGACAGGATCTTGAACTCAGTGCAACCTTATCAGAAACAACCGTATTTACCGGCGAGCAGTTTACGCTAACGATAGAAGTTCAAAGTTCTGAAACTCACAGTATTCAGCTCCCTCAGCTGCCCGATTTTAATGGCGCCAGGGTTATCTCATCTAATCCATCCCGCAGTACAAGTATCTCAATTGTAAACGGCCGAACCAGCCGTACGACTTCCTATATTTACACGCTGATCGCCACCGAAACGGGAAATTATCGGGTTCCTTCCATTAATGTTCAGGTAGATGGAGATCAACGGCGGACCGATCCTATTCAGTTTGAGGTCGTTGAAAAAGGAAATCTCTCGGATGGCAGGTCAACCTATCCAGACATTTTCGTCAGGGTAGAACCGGATGATGAACAACCGGTTACAGGGCAGCAAATTGTAGCGAGCATTGTTCTCTATTTTAAACAGGGCATTGAAGTAACTTCTTTTCAGCCGGCATTCGGCTGGAGAACAGACGGCTTCTGGAAAGAGGAACTTCAGAATATTTCGCAGCCAAGAGCTGAATCAACCATTTTAGATGGCGTGCGTTATCGCAAGGCAACCCTGTTACGTTATGCACTCTTCCCTTCCCGCAGCGGATCACTTACACTTTCTGAATATGGCTTAACAGTTGGAATGCGTTCACAGCCAAATCGAAACGATCCGTTTGGTAGTTTTTTCGGTTCGGGAACCAACCAGAGAAGAGTAAATCTCGAATCAGATCCGGTTGAACTTGCAGTTGCAGCCCTTCCGGAACGAGAAGAATCTGTTCATGTAAATGCAGTCGGTGATTTCCAGATTAACCGTTCGGTCAGCTCTAACCACGTTGAAACCGGCGAAACCTTTGAACTGATTACTACCATTGAAGGTGAAGGAAATATACCTCTTCTTCGACGACCCGAATATAATTTACCGGATGAACTGGAGGCATTTACACCGCGGGAATCGAGTGAAGTTGAACGCCGCGGACTCACGATACGCGGGGAAAAAAGTTACACCCAGCAGCTGGTAACACGCACACCCGGAACCGTATCCATACCCGAGGAGAGGCTTGCCGTTTTTAACCCGCGCTCCCGTACTTTTAATTATATTACGCTTCCTGAAATCCGGATTGATGTTTCTCCCGCTCCAACGGTAGCCGCAACGGGCACAGGAACACAATCTGCTTCCCCGCTGCAACCGGTAACCGGACTTGCCGTGTGGCACTCATCATCATCCGGACAATTCGGCTACCTCACATCCACATGGTTCTGGACGTTCTTCGCACTTCCGTTTGTAGCACTGATCGTCGGTTGGTGGAGAAAACGGTACATCGACAAATTGATGGGCGACAGCTCCTTCAGAAGATCTGAACTAGCCGTTCAAACCGCCGAAGAACGTCTGAAACAGGCTCGGATTAGTCTTCAGGAGAATGAAAACACAAAAGAAATTTACAATAGGGTTCACAAAGCTGTGGCCGGATTTATTAGTGACAAAACTGGTCTTCCTGAAGCCGGGTTGAGTGATCATGAGCTCATCGAAGCAGTTGAAAACCGCTCTGTAAATGGACAAACCATGAAATCACTCAAATATCTGCTTGATAAATGCAACACCATAAGTTTTGCACCAGCAGGCAGTAAAAGCGATATCCATTCAGATATTGATAAAGCAGAAAACGTGATCAAAGATCTAAAACGAGCACTTTGAAACAAAAATTAGTCTTTCTTATTCCGCTGCTTCTGTTTGCCACAGAACTCTTTGCCCAGCAGAACCGCTTTGATGAAGCAACTAATCTCCTGGAAGAGCAGAGATATGCGGATGCCATCGAAAGTTACAAATCAATTGCCGATGACGGGCACGTTTCTGGTGCGCTCTGGCTCAACCTTGGAGTTGCATACGCTCACCTTGACAGCCTCGGCAAGGCGAAGTACTACCTGATGCGATCTGCTGAATTTCCGGAGACCGAATCGATGGCCAGGGAATCACTGGATGTAGTTGAAAACCGTTTCAGCCGAAGATCAGCAGTACTGCCCATGCTTCCGTGGGATCGTTTTTTTCAATGGGCCGATGAATACTTCGGTTCTGTCACACTCCTGATTCTCGGATTAATTTTATTGAATGTCGGAGCTGGATTCGTCCTTGCGGCTTGGTTCCGGCCGGGTTATAAAAAGCCTTTTAAATATTTGAGTATCACATCCGGTGCACTTGCCGCAGTATTCATGTCCGTATCTCTATATGTCGACTACCAGAATGCACGATACGAAACTGGGGTTACGATCGACCGTCAGTCATCGGTCTACAGCAGGCCCGATACGCAATCAGCCGTTGAGGCAACCGCTTACGAAGGATATACGATGCGTGTTGACCTTAGAGAAAGTGAATCTGAAGCCGGCTGGTTCTATATCCGTCTTGAAAACGGTCGCTTTGGCTGGATTGAAGAGAATGCTGTTTTAACCTATTGATCTGCTAAATCAGATCAAATTATTTGAATTTCTGAACCAGGATGGCAACATCAAAAGAATTTATTCGGGATGATTTGGCACGGATATTTCATAAATTGAGGGTCTGTATTAAAATGAATTTTTAAACCCTATTGGTTCAGGTGAACAAAAAAAATCACAAGTTTATATCAATCGTCATTGCTACCATTTCCGCGGGTATTCCTATTGCAACCGTTGATGCTCATCAATTAAATTTTACCGATCCTGTCTTCTTATTAACCTGGTGCCTTCTCGGTGTCGTTGGATCGTTTGGCACATACTTATACTTCAATCTTACCATGCGCGACATGATCGGAACGTTTATCGTTGGCTACATGCTTGCGGTAATTCTCCGTTTTGTCGGCGACATCGTGGTTAACAGCGTCGCTCACAGTAACCTCACAAATACTCTTTTTCTCGCAATCGGAGTGGGTGCAGCTGCGGGCTGGATCGGCTCAGGACTTTGGATTCTGCTTAAAAAATCGAAACGAAGGAAAAAATAATGAGAGACGTCATCCGTCCTTCTCATAATTTTTAACCACTAACGACTGTTACTCCTCTGCTGAAAATAACATGATATTTGCCCAGCTTTTGCAATATAAGCCTCAACTTTTAACGTACTGCATAAAGCTATCGGTTCTATTGATTGGAATAACCTTAGCCATTTCCCCGAAATTGAAAGGTGCCGATTCTCCGAAATTGATCCTCATTCACATGGATGCGGTTTCAATAGAAGTTATACGCGAGGAAATCCAGGCAGGTAACCTGCCAAATATTGAAACACACTTTAAGGAGCAGGGGCTTTTAGAGCGGGCAATTACCTACTATCCATCAAAGACACCGTTTATTATCTCAAATATTCGCCAGGCCATTCCAAGCAGTGAAGGTGCTCTTGTGGGATGGGAAATTCCTGGTTTTGAGGATGAACAGTCTTACAACCTGGTAGATTCATTCCTAACGATGGCATTTAGCAAACATCGCCCCGCCCGCGCAAACCTTTTTTACGGGCTCCCTTTGACAAACAAGCTGAATCGACCCGCACTCATGAATACACTCGATCTGTTTGATGATTACCCTGTGATTGAGTTTTACTGGTACGCAATTGATACTTTTGGACATTTTTATGGAAAAGAGGGATATCTGGAAAAATTATACGAATTCGATTCTGCTATCGGCGCTTACATGTCCAAACTGGATGATGACATCAATATCATTATTTATTCGGATCACGGAATGGTTTTTGGTGAGGGGATTGAAATTGAATCTCACATCAATGAATTGTTCAGCGATCAGGTTAAGACGTTTTCTTACCCATCCATTTATCTGCATGATTTATCTGAAATAGATGAAGTGGCCCAATCAATCGCACGGGAAACCGAACTCGATTTCACATTCTACCTATTGGATGAAGTAAGTGTTATTGGTTATTCAGAAGAATCTAAGCTCTATTTTGATTACCGGGATAACAGTATTCGATACCGGTTTGAAGGTGACGATCCATTCAAATATTATGAAAACGGGTATGAAGGTGAATACCTCACAGCTGATGAATGGCTGCTTTTTAGTGCAGAATTAGATTATCCCGCGACTCCCATTAAAGTATATACGTACCTGCTGAATCCAAATTCCGGCGATATCGTAACTTCATTCAACAATCAAAAATTTGCTAAAACCTTTTACAGCAGTATGGGAAACCACGGTGGTTTTTCAGCTACAGATGTACTTGTGCCGGTATTGGTCTCCGGACCTGACGTAGATTATATCGGCGATTTTGAGGTGCTTTGGCTCCAGGAACTTTTTAACGAAGTACAAGATTTTGAATTTCAGCAAAACCCAGCACGTGACAAACATTACCTGAGCAGCCGATACAATTTTCGCCGTAATCAAACTCATTTAACCGCTTCAATTTCACCGGTTTACAGAACCAACTTTGGCGCTGACCTAACCTTCGATTCGTCTGGTGAGTACTCCTTTGATACAGTTTGGGGGCGATATGACCTCTACAGATCTTATCTCACCCGGTTATGGTTTGGGGCCGGCATCGATTTCCGAAAAGAGGATACCGTTGGGGTGCTCTCATTAAAACATGAGCTCAGAATTCGCCGCTTTACCGCCCGAACTACATTGGATACGTCAGGCTTTCACCGGCTGACATTCGGCTACCGTATAACACCTCATCTTACAGCAGAGTTAAACAACTTTACGGGATTCGGATTCCGTTTTAGCCTCTGACCCGTCACTTCTTCTCTGCTATTGTAGGGGAAGTTCCTACATCAACATCAGATTACACCCTATACCTTCCCGGTTCTGAAGTTTCGAAATTGTGAATAGACAAAAACGAAAGAGTAATCGAAAATTTCAGAACCATGAACACAGTAGCAGAACTTCCCAAAAACTCCTTAACATCATCACTTTCATTTGAAGAACTTCAGGTTTTCAAAAATCTGATTCTTAAAAAAATTGCTGACGGAGAAGATGAAATTAATTTCCTTTTGGATAGCATCCATGAAATGAGAGAGAACAATAGTTCGGATCTGACCTCCAGTCAACATCATGTTGCCGATATCGGGTCACTCGAAGCAGCCATGCAGGTAAATATGCGGCTGCTTGAACGAACTCAAAAATTTATCAGGGGACTCAAAGCGGCTCTGAAGCGGATCGAAAACGGTACCTATGGAGTATGCAAGGTTACCGGCAAAATGATCGCCAGAGAACGCCTGATGGCCGCACCCCATACGCAGCACAGTATGGAAGCAAAACTCATGAGAAATAAACGACTAAACATTGGATAGAGACATGATGGAGAAGATTCAAAATAACCGAGAGAACGGCACAGCCGGAGAGTTCGAGATAGATGGACGATCACTGCAGGATCGATCGCGGCAGGAGCTGATAACGCTGGCTAAAGACTTGTCGCAGGGTTGCTTCAAAAAAGAGAGCAAACAAAGACGACAGATTCTGCAGATGATCGTAGACCGACTTGCAGAAAAACCGGGTAGTCCGCCATGAATATTTGTTAAACAGAATGGTTTGGTTCTATTGATTTAGTGGTTACTGATAGCTAAAACCCTCTGCCTGATACGCCGGGGGTTTTTTTATGCTGAAATTATGACTCCCTCACTTTTTAATGGTTTCGCGCCGTGCCGATTTCAGGCGTCCAATGATCTTCCGGTTCAAAGTGGTTGTATAATATCGCTGAGATTTCGCGCAACAGTACAAAACCTTCATTGTCGTATTCACTGCCGCGATCTTCCTGGTTTTTGGTCATTAATGCAAACAGGTAATCACCGGATGGAGCATTTACCAACAACACTTCAGATTTAGACCTCGCAACAGATCCATTTTTCGAGGCCACATTCACGTAGGGCGGAATTTGTGATAATGCCTCTCCATCCCAAAAATTCCGGCCCATAATCCGGTACATTTTCTCCGATGCTCCAGGACTGATCATCTCTCCTTTATAGATATTGAGAAGCAACCTTGCCAGTTCGCGCGGAGTGCTGTGCCCCCAGCCATACTCTTCCCAGATCTGTTCGCGGCCGGGTGTGCGTGAATTCACCTTCGTATCAGAAAACCCTTTCTGATCCATCAGATTATTGATTTCAGTTCCGGTTCCTGCTATATACTGATTCCACAAACTGGCCGTATTATTTGATGTACTCATCATAAGATGAATCAGCCGGTTCAGCTCAACGCCGGTTCCTTCTGGCAGCTGGTTGATGATATCATCACCCCACGGATCTGCATGCTCATCGCTGTATTGAAATACCTGGGTATATTCAATTTCTCCGCGTTCAATTTTGTCAAACAGACCGATCATTATCGGAATCTTTACCGTACTCGCAGTTGGGAATACCGTATCGGGATGAATTGTAAATTCAAAGCCTGAATCGAGGTGATACACGTAAAGTCCAGCATCGCCTTGAAATGCATCAATCCGTTCACGAATTTCATCTTCCGGAAAGGATTGACCCCGGTTATCCGGAGTGCAGGAAACCATTATGGAAGAAGTAATCACCATCACACTGAGAAAAAAACGCCCGGCAATTTTATAAGATTGTTTCAGTAGTTTCATAGAATGAAATGATTGAGTCTTGTATTGATTTCAGTTCGTTTGCTGGCGGATTTATGATCAATTCAGTATCGCTTCCAGTGCCTTCCTCCGAGCCGTTTGTCCGTTTCCCGCCATCCGGGGAGAAAACGATCCATCAACTGGTAAAAACGGCGACTGTGCGGCCTCTCTAGCAGGTGAGTCATTTCATGTACCACGATATACTCCAGAAACTCCGGGCTGCGTTTTGCAAGCTCCAGGTTAAGCCAAATGCGTCCCGCCTGAGTATTACAGGTTCCCCACCGGGTTTTCATTTTTTTAACACCCCAGTCGCGAACGGATACGTTCATTACCGGTTCCCATTTTTTAATCAGGGGCGGAATTTTTTGCTTGATACTTCTGCGATACCACTCTCTCATCACCGGCTCCCGAATCTCCGGGCCATATCCGTTTTTCAGATACATTCTGATTGATTTATCCTCACCCAACCGCACCATTGTGCGATTCGCCCCCTCCTCAACTTTAAGAAAATACGGATCACCCCAGATAAAGTGCGTCGATCCATTTCTAAATTCTGGTTCTTTATCCACAAGCTCAGTATCGGGATTAGAAAGGTGCTTTCTGATCCAGTTGCTGCGTTCACTCGCGAAGTTAATGATCTCCCGGTCCGGTACATGCATCGGGCTGGAAATCCGTACCCTGCCGCTCGAAGGATAGGCAACAATCCTCAGGTGCTTCACTTTTTTCCGGGTTACGGCAACCGGGATTCCGTCAATGCTGATGTTAAACTTCCGCTTTCGATTCATTCTGCAAATAGGATATCTAAAAAATCAATTTGACCGAACACTACGGAATATTTTGATCCATTTCTCTGTTTTGTTAAAAATTATCAGAACTTTAAACGCTAAATATTCTTTACCTGAATTCTTTTTTAAAATTGAAATAAAAACATATGATTAATCGAGCTCATATTTAATGGTATGTGAACAACACATTTAGATTTCTTTTCTAAGTGCCAATCGTTTTGTATTGACGTAAGCTATGATCTATACGATCTATCAAAAATCAACACACCCAACGATCAAACGATCATTGTTTGAGCGTAGGGCGGCATCGATGTGAATTCAGCACTCCAATTCCTGTCCGCACAAGCGAGTTCTGATCGTTTGTGCCCTTTTTGGTTCGTTTTTGGGCAAGCAAAAATGAACCTGGGAAAGATGAGGATACATGATATATCTCGGTTCAAAATAGGAACCCTACAAAGGTGTATTGAAGTTATGAATCATAGATTATAATTCAGCAGACAATCATCGGATTTTATTTCAAACCAAACGAAAGTTTCCCCTGGATTTAATAAAAAAATGACATTTTGAATAGAACTCACATCACTACGCAAATCTATAAGAGCACAACTTTATGATCATTACAGACTTCTCAAACTTTGCCCGGCAACAGTGGGTCATTGTAAATGATGGCATTATGGGTGGTGAATCATCCAGTCGCTTTCAGATCAATTTTGATGGCAACGGAGTATTTCTCGGAAACATTTCATTGGCGAATAACGGGGGATTTGCATCAGTAAAAAACCAGGAACCGATCAGCCTGAAAGGATATCGAACGATAGAGCTGAAGGTGAAAGGAGATGGAAAACGGTATAGTTTTCGTTTCCAAACCGGCACAGAAACCAACCCCGATAAGTGGTGGTATGAGTACAGGTTCGATACGAAAGCAGACGAATGGATGACCGTACAGCTACCCATTGCTGAGTTTGAGCCAACTTACAGAGGACAAACACCGAAAAATGTTCCTGAACCAGACTTGTCAGCAATTGTAAGATACGGCTTTTTGATAAGTGACGGACAGAGCGGAAATTTCAGACTCGAAACAGACATCATTTCTGCAATTTCGTGATGAGAGTCTGTAAGCCTCTTGCTATAAACCCGGCATAACAGGATCACTAAAATGGCAGTGGTACCCATGCGGCGGATGGAAAAATTCCGATCATCGCCAGAATTGCAATAAGCAGCGTACCAAGAACAATCGCAGCTGCAGGCGGATCAAGATGGGTGTCGGCATGGGCATAAAACATCCGCTGAATAAGTTCACCAAAAAGTGCTGCAATGAATCCAAACAAACCACCGGTAAGAAGCATAATTGCCATAGAGTATTCCATGAATTCCCCTCCGGTACTGGCAACAACTGCCGTACTCCCTACAAGAGCCATATGGTGAGTTACCGGGATATTAGCAACCCCAAGGTTCAGAAAAAGAAGTAACGCAGCACTGATGCCAAACGGTAGAAAAACGCTGCTGGTCGTATAGGTTACAAACGCAGCAAGAATTCCTACCACCACCCCAAGCAGAGAAACATCCACCCATTTATATTGGTGTCCAAGCCAGGGTTCAACTTTAAGGCGGATTTTTGTTTCTCCCGCCAGCTTTTGGGTTCGTTCTTTACCGTCTTTAAACGGTTTCATATTCAAAATCCCTTCCTCTGCTTTTCCCATCAAAGGATATCCCAGGAAAAGACGATGGGCAAAAGCCGAAAGCACAACCGCAACAGCGATCGGATCCCACGGTAAATTAAACGCAACCGACAGTGTGGTAATCCAGTAGCCAAGAATCCCGAAAAGCCCGCCTACTATCAGAACATCAGGTTTCGGGCCGTGGGCATAGATGATGTTTTTTGCCTCGTGATATGGGAACCCGGTATCCATATAACCTTTTTTAGCGGCGTAGGCAGATGCGGCAGCTCCCGCAGCAAAGCTGATATGAGGTCCAAAAAGCGGCCCGAAACCGAGTTGATCGGTTATCGCAGCGGCCTGATCTAAAGATGATGGATCAAATCCTGCTACTCCCGACAAATCTCCGGCCAGAATTTTAACGCTTTCTCCCAGCATCACCAGAAACCCTGTAAAAATAAAAGCGGGCAATGCCCCAATCGCAGCACCAAAAGCTCCGCCGGCAAATGCGGCCAATAACATACCGAAAAGCCAAAGTTCAGATAGCTCGGTCATTGTAAAGTTGCAAATCGTTTAATCTTAGATGTGGATGAAAAAAGAGGAATTCTTTTAAAAATAGCAAACACACAAGGTTACAGAAATTCGAATTAACAACAGTTTGACTTGTTACCTTTAATCGTTTGCGCAATATCTATCATACTCTCACCCATAAGCTCAATGAGTTTTTCAAGTGGTTTAAAATGGGATCTACAGGTTTTGCGGCGAAATTTTGCCGGATATCTGCTGAACATTTTATCAATAAAAAAGCCGGTCATCTTTCGATGCCGGCTTTTCAATTAGAAAATAAGCCATATCGGATCCTGCTACGTGGTAAGCCCGCCATCTATTGCATATGTTGCACCTGTGATGAATTTACTTTCATCTGATGCAAGAAAAAGTGCTAGTGAGGCGATTTCATCATTTTTAGCATACCGGCCGAGCGGGATCATCGCTTCAAATCCTTTTTTTGCCTCCTCAGCTCCGCCGGGGGAAAAACCTTCCTCCAGGGATCGCATCATTCTGTTATCTACCGGTGATGGATGTATACTATTCACCCGGATGTTGTGCTCAGCGCCTTCCAGTGCTCCTACCTTCATCGACCCGATTACCGCATGTTTGCTGGTTACATACGCCATTACATTAGGAGTGCCCTGCATTCCTGCAACCGATGAAGTGATGATCACGCTCCCTCCTCCATTCTCTTTCATATGCGGAAAAACGTGTTTCATCCCGAGCCAAACACTTTTCGCATTCACCGCCATTACTTTGTCGTACACATCTTCGGGATATTCCGTCAGGGGTTTTACCACTCCCTCAATTCCGGCATTCAGAAACAAAACATCAATCCGGCCAAACCTCTCAATCGCTTTTTTGGAGTACGCTTCAACATCACTGTTTTTTGATACATCTGCGGCAAAATAAGCCACCCGATCCGATTCAAGCTGCTTTGCTGCATCCTTCAGGCGCGCATCGTCCAGGTCTGTAAGTAATATTCCTTCGGCTCCTTCTTTTAAAAACATGCGGGCAGTTTCAAGTCCAATCCCGCCAGCACCGCCTGTGATTACGGCAACTTTTTCTTTCATTCTCATATCATACCCTCCATTTGATTATGATTAGCTTTCATAGAAACTACCAATCCAATATGTAGCCGTGATGAAAGAGTGGCTGCATTTGGTTACAAAAATGAACTACCTCGGGGCAGAGCCCACGAGGTATCCACTTAGAATCCATAACTTTTTGGTCAATATCGAGTTTATTTTGAAGTGTCCCCCTTCGAAGGGGGCAATGGGGGATGACCTTTTATGCTTAACAACTACAAATGGGCACTTCCGAACTCAGAGAGTCATCCCCAGCTCTCTCTGTTCGCTTCCCCCTTCAAAGGGGGAATTTTTTCCTTTCCGACCCAGAGGGTCGGGGAATTAAACCACTTTTGATTAAAAATGTCCGGAAGCTTTTCACCAACCGGACATTAAAACCCAACTTCGATATACTTTCAAAAAGCTGATCAGATCATTTGAACAATTTCTTATCTGGTCTGACCGTAATCACCGGTTTTTTTACATATTGAGCCACTTTTTCAGCCGTGGACCCAAGGATGAGATGAGCAAACCCGCTGTGACCATGTGTAGCCATCACAACGAGATCTGCGTTTTCTGATGTGTATGTTTCAATCTCATAGTGTGCCGACACTCCTTTCTCAACTTTCATTTCGAGCGGTATCTGCCGGCTGTCTTCACCCTCGGTAATCACAACGGTATCTTCGAATACAACTCCGGACTGCTGAATGTGGATGGATTCTATACCCTGGTCCGTCAAAAATTTATTCAGCCTTCGGATCACTTCTTCATATACCGCCACAAGTTCATCTTTTCCGGGATTTGGCAGATTACCGAGTACAGAATTGCCATAAAGCTCAAGAACCTGGTAGAGAGTCAGTTTGGCGTTAAAGGTGTCAGCTAATGCTACAGCCATCGGAAATGCTGTAAATGACAAGTTTGATCCGTCTGTTGGCATCACGATATTTTTTATTTCATGCTCATTCAGCCGGCCTTCAATTGAAAATACGGGTACTTTCGATTTGCGAATCACTTTTTCTGTTGTACTTCCGCGCATCATACTGGTATTGTCCCGCCCTTTAGCGCCCATCACCACAAGATCATAATTATGTGATGAAGCAAATTTCGCAATGGTATCCGATGGTTTTCGATCGATAATTACCTTTACCTCACCTCTCGATTCCTCCTTCAGGTATTGATCCATCGCTTTTTCGAGCTGATGTTCGGCCTCTTCAAATACTTTCGGGTATACATCCTCATTAATATCGATTGGAGTTCCTAAACGTTTTGCGCTCTCTGCCAGGTATTTGATGGTTGGCACCACGTGTATAAAATCGATCGTTCCGCCAAATGTATCCGCTAATTTTTGAGCTGCGGCATATGCGCTCTCTGCCCCTTTAGAAAAGTCTGTTGGAACCAGAATTTTGTTAAACCGAATCATATCTATCCCCTGTGGTTTGAGTGATTTGTTTCTATCTAAAAACTACACAAATTTTGTGAATATTGTATGTAAATCCTTGAATAACAGCCTTTTTCATCGCTAAGATTTTCGGAGATATGAGATAACCCAGATCATCAAAATTCCAAGGGTAATACCAATGATACCGCCTCTTACATTCACATCCTCCTGGCCTCGTTCGGGTATGAATGGCGATGATGAAAGCAGTTTTTTTGACACCGTTTCAACTTCCACGCGGCGTTGATCATCGGATGGTGCTTCCGGATTTATGATTCTTGCTATTCGCTGATAACGCGGCAGTCTCGGTTCATCTTCAGTTTCAAGAATTTCCTGCACGGCTGGATCCGTGTAATTCATAACCTGGGTAGATCGAACGGAGGCTTCAAACTGCCGGTCCTGGTAGGGCCAGATCACATAGAGCGAACCGATTAAAAACCCGACTAAAACAAGTAACGTTGTTGCGTGAAAATTCTTCAGCAGCCACGATAAAACCCTTGAAAAAAGAACAATGCCAACTAATGCACCTGCAAAAAATGGAGCCAGGTTCAGAATAGATGCTACTGTTTCTGACGTACCAAGATTACCAAGTTGTGTTAAAATATAGTCGTATTGCCGCAGGATAAGCAGCAGGTAAGACCCGGAAATCCCGGGCAGGATCATCGCACAGATAGATATTGCGCCGCTAAGCATTACAAACCAGGCCGTGCTTGGGGTATCGGTTGGTACCAGGGTCACAATCCAGAATCCAACGAGAGCTCCGGCTACAAGGGGAAAAACATTTTTCCAGCCCCGTTTTTCCGGTGCAATTTCGATGATCAGCAGAAATACGGACCCTAATATCAAACCGAAAAAGAGACCGTACACAATTTCCGGGTGGGTGAACATGTAGACCTGAAGCGGCACTACTTTTGTGAAGAAAAATACTGCGCTGATCAGCCCTGTGAATAGCAAAAAGATAAATTTCCAGTGAAAAATGGTAAACGCTTCAGCAAATTTCAGTGTGACAATTTTTTTCACAAAATTCTGATCTACACTTTTAATAGCGTAGATCAAGCGATCGTAGATTCCTGTGATGAGTGCCATAGTACCCCCGCTTACTCCCGGTACGATATCGGCAGACCCCATCAAAAATCCCTTAATAATCAGAAAAGGGGCCTCCCACCACTTGGTCTCATCAATATGTGGTTTCTGTTCTTCTATTTGATTCAATGATTTATTCTCAGTTTAAATATTCAAAAAAGGGTACGGATCAATCCGAATGTTTTCAAGAAATGAATTTAATCTATGGCATCCCGGCGATAATGATGCATGGCACGCCAGAAGGCAATCGTACTTCCGATGCTGCAAACCATCATTACCGAAAAAAGTGATTGAGATGCGCCGTAAGGGCCGGTAAAAACCGAATCCATCAGCCATCCGGCAAACGGGGGACCGAGACCAAATCCAACAATACTGATCACAAACAGGTAAACTCCTCCGGCGAGAGCACGCTGTTCAGAGGGCACAAGAAACTGCATCAGCGCAGCTCCAACGCCATTGTAGGATGAAGAAAACAGAACGCCGATTCCCAACATCCAGTAGGCCATTTGGGCTTCTGAATGAAAAAGCCCCCAGGCATAAAACGGCAACCCGCCAAGTGCTGCAACAGTACCGAGAAGAAATCGTCTCGAGGGATCTTTTTTGGCAATTTTATCGGCCACTCTGCCGGATAGAATCACCGTAAGGGATACACCAAACAGAAACCAGCCGTATTGCGGCGTAAGGTCCGGCCGCTGAAATACGTCGTTAAATATTGTGCCGGCAAATGCCAGAACCGTATACCCGGTACAGGCAAGCATTGAAAAACCAATCAGGTGATATTGAACGGTTTTTTTTGAAATCAATCTCTTGATATCCTGTACCATCACCTGACTGGGAGTGTGACGCACAATTTGCCGGTCGGGTTCCGGTACAATCCAAAGCACAAATGGTACCAAAACAAGCCCGGGAATGCCTACAGCTATCAACGCGATCTGCCAGTCATATGCGGCCGCGATTGTTCCACCGGCAAGAAATGAGAGCCCAATCCCCATAAAAATTCCGCTCGCATATAAAGAGAATATCGTTGCCCGTTTTTCAGGCGGAAACATATCGGCCAATAGAGAATAAACGGCCGGGCTTAGTGTTGCCTGACTTAGGCCTACCAAAATACGTGCAGTCACTAAAAAAGAGAACGAGGTGGCAAACCCGCTTAAAGCGGTCATCACACTCCAAACCAGCAAGCCCGCGGCAATCATCCATCGCCGTGAAATTCGGTCAGCCAAACGCCCCATCGGAATACCGGCAACAGCATAAATCACGGAAAATGCCGTGCCATACAGAAATCCAACCTGCAGGTTTCCAAGCTGAAACGCCTCGCGGATATCCACTCCCAGGACAGCCACAATTTGCCGGGTAAAAAAACTGTTAATATAAACCAGTGTCAGCACGAAAAGCGCGCTGTAGATGAGCTTTTTTTTCATGGCACGAAAGATAGAAAAAATTGCTCTCTATATCGCCCGATTCTATTTTCAAACGATTCGAATACCATTTACCTTTTGCATGTTCACCTAATCAATAACTGAACAGATTTTTTATGGCGAAATCGAAACTTCCCCGGAAGACAAAAGAACAGGTCAGCCGGGCAGAAGAACTGCTTGAAGAACTTTACGAACACTACCCCAATCCACATTGCGAACTGAATCACAGAAATCCATTTGAGCTGCTGATCGCTACGATATTGAGCGCGCAGTGTACGGATGTTCGGGTCAACAAAGTTACACCGGCCCTGTTTGAAGCGTATCCCACACCCGAAACCATGGCTGAAGCACCACTCGAAGATCTTGAAGAACTGGTACGAACAACCGGGTTTTATCGAAATAAAGCAAAATCACTCAAAGAATCTTCCCAAACCATTGTGGAAGATTTTGACGGAGAAGTACCTCAAACCATGAAAGAGCTTCTGACCCTGCGGGGTGCCGCTCGCAAAACCGCGAATGTGGTACTCGGAAACGCATTCAACAAAAACTTGGGTGTAGTCGTTGATACCCACGTCAAACGGCTGTCTAACCGGTTTGGGCTTACACGTGAGAAAAAGAATACAAATAAGATTGAAAAACACCTGATGGCACTTTTCCCCAGGGAAAGCTGGACCGATCTTTCCCATCTGTTGATTCACCACGGCCGAAATGCGTGTAAAGCGCGTATCAGTGAGCCGCCGGATCATCCGATCTGTATCAAGTATGGAAAAAAATGTGAATGCTGGAAAATGAGAGGACAGAAATCGTGAACAATAAACTTTTTAACTCTCTTTCTGCGCCAATCCCGCCGGTCAGGCGTGATATTCAGATCATTCCGGTTTCGGACGATGGCCGTGATCTCCTGATTTTTTACGATCCCATAAAAATTGCGGAGTCCGGCTTCGCGCTCGACAGCTCTGTTGAGCCGATACTTTCTCTGATAGACGGACAAAAATCGATCACTCAAATGCAGCCTTTTTTCCGGAACGGGATTTCACCTGATAAGCTTCTCGAATTCGTACAGATGCTGGATAATCAAAAACTTCTGGAGAGCCCTTATTTTCAGCACTATTCAGGATGGATAGAAGAGCAGTTTGAAAATTCTGATATTCGCCAGCCTGCACTCGTACAAACCAGTTATCCGGCTGAAATCGCTGAGCTGAAAGCATTTATGGACTCTTTGATGGATGAGGCAGGATCATCCCATGCAGATAATCCGGTTAAGGAAGCAAAAGCACTTTATGCGCCGCATATTGATCTGAGAGTGGGATCAAAACAGTACGCTGAAGCTTTCTCTGCTTTGAAAAGTCTGAGACCCAAGCGAGTTGTGATCCTGGCCACTTCACACTATAGTGGTTATCATCCCGAAATTTATGATGGAAATCCGTTCATCGGTTCAAGAAAAGATTACCTGCTTCCGGGTACAAGATTTGAGACCGATCTTGCGTACATCGAAAAACTTGAGGAGACAGCAAAGTCGGCAGGATTCACACTGCATGACCGTGCTCACAGAATCGAACACAGTATCGAAACCCATCTGCTGTTTATTCATCACATCTGGCAGCACGATTTCAAAATTGTGCCTATCCTGGTTGGCGGTCTGGACGAACTATTCTACAAAGAAGATGGTGATCTTGGCCAAAAAGTAAGCGCGTTCACGGAGACGCTACAGCAGGCTGATGATGAGGATACATTTTATCTCATTAGCGGGGATTTATCCCACGTTGGCAGAAAGTTCGGAGACCAGGTCCAGGCCTCCATTATGCGACCCGATGTTGAAGAGTTTGATGAATCATTCCTTTCAGCCGCCGTTCAGGGAGATAATCAAATCATGCTGCAGACCGTTGCTGAAGAGTTTGATGCGTACAGAGTTTGCGGTTTCCCTCCGCTATATACGTTTCTGAAAGCATTTCCCGGCTTGAACGGAAAAAAAATAAACTACAATTGGTGGGATGAGACAGAGCGGGAAAGTGCCGTATCGTTTGGATCTGTGATCTACTGAGCCTGATTTTCAGGTTGTAACCATTTTATCCTCTTTCTCTGTGAGATATAGCGCAAATAGCGTTACACCAAAATAGAAAAAAGTGTTGGCCGTACCCTGAAATTCACCCGTTAACCTGAGCCCGTACGCGAGGATTACAAAAATAAAAAGGCAAAGGATCAGGCTGAGTTTCAAAAAGTATTTCGTATTACCCCGAATCCATTCCAGCCGAAAAAAGCTGATCAGGGCAAGGAAGAAAGCTGCTGCCTCCGTCACGGCTATAGTGTAATAGGGAATGAATAGTCCGCCTGGCAGAGAGCCAAGCCAGGTATCGCCAAACTGGTTGATAAAATTTTCAGGAATTCCCGGAGGGAACCATTTGGCAACTGCCGCCAATCCAAATGTTGCCATAATAAGCAGCTGAATTGCAAGAAATTTCAGGCCGTCTGTAGAGAACTGATTTTTCATAATGGGTGATAATTGATAAAATTATTTACCCCATCAAACCGGATAAATGGTTTCAGAGTTCTCACTCCTTACAATCCAATTATTACAGTCTGCCCGTCACGCTTTGAATTTTCAGCGCCCAAACTCTCCAGATCGCTTCCCGAACAATAGATTTGGACATTTTTGAAACCCCTTCTTCCCTCTCCCTGAAAATAATCGAAACTTCTTTGAGCCTGAAACCCGCCTTCCATGCACGGTAGTGAATCTCAATCTGAAAAGCGTAACCGTTGGATTTAATTTTCTTCAGGTCAATACTTTCGAGCACTTTCCGGTGAATACACTTAAAGCCTGCTGTAGTATCCTTCACCGGGAGTCCGGTGATTGATCTCGCGTATAGATTTGCAGCAAATGAGAGGATTAACCGGCTGAGCGGCCAGTTAACGATACTGATTCCCTTTGAATATCGCGACCCGATTGCAACGTCCGCCTCTCCCGATTCAACCGGGTCAATCAGCCTTGGCAGATCATCCGGGTTGTGGGAAAAGTCAGCATCCATCTCACAGATATATTCGTATCCATTTTCAAGCGCATACCGGAATCCGGCAACATAAGCCGTTCCCAGACCGAGTTTACCTTCTCTCTCAATCAGGTGAATATGTTTCGGATATTGATTCTGCTGCTCTTTCACAATATTCGCCGTGCCGTCAGGTGACCCATCATCTACAATCAGCAGATGAACTTCACGTTCCAGATCCAATACCCGGCGAATCACCTTTGCGATGTTGTGGGCTTCGTTATAGGTCGGTATAATTACGATTGCACTGCGCATACGTTACTGGCCTTTGGCTCTTACCATCGAAAAAACGGTGTTAATCAAGATTTTAAAATCCATCCGAAGCGACATGTTTTCTACGTAAAACAGGTCATATTTAGTTTTTTCTTTCACATCGTCCAGGGAGCTGTCGTACTTCCATTTTACCTGCGCCCACCCGGTAATGCCAGGCCGAACTCTCAGTCTTCGGGTATACATTGGAATCTCATTTTTGAATTGTTCCACAAAATAGGGGCGTTCGGGGCGTGGCCCAACCAGGCTCATTTCTCCTTTCAGAACGTTGTAAAACTGTGGAATTTCATCCAGGCGTGTTTTCCGAAGCCAGGCTCCAATTTTTGTTACCCGCGGATCGTTTTCTGCAGCCCAGGTCGGCCCGGTTTCGGCTTCTGCATCATTCCGCATAGTCCTGAATTTATACATGGTAAAAATCTTCCCTTTTTTGCCCACACGTTTTTGGCTGTAGATAGCCGGGCCAGGTGAATCTCGTTTAATCACAACAGAGATAACAGCTATAGCGGGAAGCATCAAAATCAAAACAGATAGTGAGATCGATAAATCCATAATCCGCTTGACAGCCTTTTCCCAAAACGGCATCAGGTCGGGTGAGATTTCGATCAGTGGCAGACCAAAAATCTGGTTGGTTTTATTCAAACCACTAACCAGCTGATAAAAGTCGGGGAGGAGCTTCAGCGTTATATCCGGATTATTCACACGGCTGAGTATTTTGATGAGATCATCCCTTTTTTCGGGTTCAAGAGCTACAATCAGATCCTGAATTTCCATCCGGTTGATAAGTTCATCAATCTCTTCAAGATCCCCCATAATTTCTTCTTTGTCTACATGAATCATCTGACCGTTCCTCCCATTTGGAACGTTCACAAATCCAACGACCTGCATACCCAGCGCTTTATTTCTTGTGAGATCATCAAAAGCAGAAAGTGCATTCTTTCCGGTTCCGATTATCAAAGCCCGGTGCAACCCCTTTCCGCGCATCGCATAAAACCGCTGAATACTGCGAACAACAAACCGGTTCACAGTAATCACTCCCCCAACAAGCAGTGCGTAGGATGTTACACTTGAAAAAGCATCAACGATGTGCAAATTTCCATCAAATGTTGCATAAAAATACAAAATGAGGGTTCCGATTACCGTTGCTTTGGCTACTTTCAGAAACTCATCAAACCGGGATATCAGGTATAATTTTTTATAGAGCCCCATAAATGAGAATATCAGCAGCCAATACCCGGTGTGAATCGCTCCAAGAACAACCAGTGAAACATTCTCCCGGTCTGCAATGTTGATTGTTAAATCCGGATTCAACACGGTAAAAATATACCACGACATACAGAGCACGAGTCCATCCAGAAGAGCGGTAAAAAGTGTTTCGCGATTTCGATTTAAAGCAGGCAAAGGGTTATCTTCAATTCCGTTGAAATTGTCAGAACTCGTTCAGCCTGACAATATAAAAGGTAATTTTGGTATTAAACACACATATTCTTGTTCAAATTAGAGAAAACTTCGTCATCGTCAAAAGCCCGTACTGGAATTTTAAAAACCGATCACGGTTCTATAAAAACCCCCATCTTTATGCCGGTTGGAACTGTGGGCAGTGTAAAGGCCGTGAACCAGGATGATCTTGCTGATAAAGTGAAAGCTCAAATTATCCTGGGTAATACCTATCATTTGTACCTGAGACCGGGAAATGAAATTATGGAGAATGCCGGCGGATTACATTCGTTCATGCGCTGGGATCGTCCGATTTTAACCGATTCAGGTGGATACCAAATTTTCTCTCTCTCTGATAACCGAAAACTGGAAGAAGAAGGGGCAACTTTCAAAAGTCATCTTGACGGCTCCAAGCATCTTTTTACCCCCGAAAATGTTGTAGAAACTCAGCGCGTACTCGGTTCAGATATCATCATGATATTGGATGAGTGCCCGCCCTATCCCGCAGAAAAAAGCTACGTACATGAGTCCATGGGGCTTACGCATCGCTGGGCAAAACGCGGCCGTGAGGCTTTCCTGACTTCAAAACCAAAATATGGGCACTCCCAGGCACAGTTTGGTATTGTGCAGGGAGGAACATTTAAAGATCTCAGAAAAGAGTCCTCTGAATATATGGCTTCACTCAATTTTGAAGGACTGGCCATAGGCGGGCTCAGTGTGGGTGAACCGAATGAACTGATGTATGAAATTACCGATTTTAACACCGAACATCTGCCCGAAGAGAAGCCCCGTTACCTGATGGGAGTGGGAACACCGGCAAACCTGCTGCAGTGTGTGGCCCGTGGTGTGGACATGTTTGATTGTGTGATGCCAACCCGAAATGCCCGTAACGGAATGATTTTTACCCGGTATGGAAAGATCAACCTCCGAAATGCAAAGTGGAAACATCATCATCAGCCGCTGGATACCGATTTCCCGAGTGATCTTTGCAGTAAATATAAAATGAGCTATCTGCATCACCTGTTTAAAGCCAATGAACTTCTTGGTCTGGAGCTCGCATCCAAACAGAACCTGACGTTTTATCTCTGGCTGATGAGCGAAGCCAGGAGTAGAATTGAAGATGATACATTTTCGGATTGGTACCCTGGAATGTCGGAAACTGTTGACAAAAAGATTTAAAACAGGACAGGTTCCCTGTGTACCTGATTAATTCTCCGCACCTTTTTCAGACGTTTCGATAAAAGCTCCAGTGAGGGATTCCTCGCGAATCAGAGCTTTAAAAAGGATATCAAAATCCAGCCAAATGGAATAATTCTGCAGGTAATGCAAATCAAACTGAGCTTGTTCTTTTTCACTTGAAACTCTGTCTCTGTTTATTTGCACGTATCCGGTCAGGCCGCTTTTATAGGATCTGGAATTCTCTCCGGGCATTTGCTGCGACCCCACAAGACTCAATTTCCCTAACAGTATGCCCCAGGAAAGTCTGAACCGATTTAAAACTTTTTCGGTAAACGTATGATGTGAATTCAACCGAATTACCCGCCATTTTTTTCCGTTAAAAACGGGTATTTCGTATTTCTTTTTTCCCGGTGAAAGCAGCCAAACCCAGGTAAATGGAAGCAATACCAATAGAAATCCAAGACTCAGGCCAACATCAAAAAGGCGTTTGAGTACAATTTGAATAGGATTAAAATAATTCAGTTCCGGATCTTCCTCGGCTATAGAATCGAAATATTCTACTTCAGACTTACCTAAAATAAAATCCATCCCCGCCGGAACAACTTTAATTTCGGTTCTCTCACCCCTGAGTTTTCTGATCGATGTAAGTAATGTTTTATAACTCACAGAATCCATCAGAAATAGAAACAAATCTACACGATCTGATTGAATTTTATCGGTCAGATCGGATGCTATCGTTCGATTCAAACCCTCTGATTCTGTTTTATTAAAAGTTTCAGGCGATAAGCTGCCTGCGATTTCAACTTCCCAGCCGGCCTTCAGGTTAATTTTATTTTTAATGGATGATATACTCTTTTTTGAGCCCACCAGTACAATTCGCAGCGGATTTATCTTTCCGCGTGATAGCCGTGTAGATTTGATGCGGTTCACTCTGCTGAATCTTGAATATCCAACAAAAGCGAATCCAAGCATAAATGATACGGCAAGTATAATGCGCGAAAAGGCGAGATCTCTCACGAAAAACGTAATCGCCACAAGCATCAGGAAACTAAAAAACACAGATTTGAGACTCCCGACAATGGAGTACGCATTTTTCTGTTTTAATACTCCATACGTTTGCATGAACAGGAGGTACAGTACGCTCCATAGCAGATTAAGCCACAAAAACTGAGGTTGCATCATCGACATCAAACCTCGTTCATCAAAGCTTGCTCGTATTACCATTCCAACAATCAATGACAGATTCAATATGGCCAGGTCTGTTAATACAAAGCGGTGCTCCCTTATATTATTTACAAAAAACGATATCACTACCCTGAACTGAATCGCCCAAAAAATTAGAAACTTGAAGAGGCTGGAATATCTGCTGGTATAGTGTTTGTCAAAAAATTTATAAATCGCATCATTAAATACGCGATTATATGCCAGCTCGTTTTTTTTGGTGCTCTCCCCTTTATAATGAATAATCGAAGTTTCCGGCACATAGTGTATCTCCCAGTCGGCTTCAGTCACTCTGTAACAGAGATCAATATCTTCGCCATACATGAAAAACCGTTCATCAAACCCGTTCATCTCCTTCAGGCACTCGGTTCTGAAAAACATAAATGACCCTGATAACACCGGGACTTGCGACTGCTCATCTTCATCCTTCCACCCCTGATAATACGCCCCAAAATGTTTGTTATTTGGAAACAGGGCCGTCAATCCCATCGCTTTATACACAGCTGCAGAAAGTGTTGGCACAGACCTGCGGGATTCTGGTGCAAATGATCCATCCGGATTCAGAATTTTACAACCCGCTGCTCCGCATTTTTGATGACTCTCCATAAAGTCAATGAGTACCTGCAGAGTATCCTCCTGGATAAGGGTATCAGGATTAAGCAATAACGTATATTTCCCATTGGCTTTCTGAATCGCCTGGTTATTGGCTTTTCCAAATCCATAATTCTCCTTGTTTTCGATATAATGAACCTGCGGGAAATATTTCTTCAGGAAAGGTATGGAGCCGTCATCGGAGTTGTTATCTACTACAAAAATCTCGGTAGTTAGATTTTTTGAAGCTTTTATCACAGACTGAAGACAATTTGCCAGGAACTCCTTCACATTGTAATTGACGATAATTACTGAGAGATCCGGCCGGGACTGAGTTGTTTTCATAATCCCAGTTTGTTTAACACGTAGTCCAATTTACCTTTTAAGCCAAGCCCATATCCATATTTTGAAGCGGTACCGCGCCAAAGGTGATCAATGTACTTTTCCATCGGGAAATGAATCAATCTGTATCCATTTTTTTGCGCTTCAGTAAAATTTTCAAGCGTTGGCTGGCCGTGATGAATAAATGGGGGAAATTGTTTGTAAGGGTTTGTTTTCATCAACAGATAAGGAGTCACCACTACAGGGACACCATCTTCTGATTTAAATCCCCTGGCATTTGCCGTTACGATATGTCCGGCAGCATAGTTGAGTGGTTCTGCATTAAGCTGTTCTACTCCCTTCTCGAGAAAGCCCCCTTTTTTTGTCACGGTATCACTATCCAGAAAGAAGCAAAATTCCGTTTCCACGATTTCTTGTAATGATTTATCAAGTGCGGGACCGTGGAAAATATTTTTCCTTTCAAAATGTGCTGAAACTGTATCAGGATATGATTGTTGCAGGGATTTAATAACTGTTATTGAGTGATCCTCGCTGCCATTATCAAAAATAACCAGTCGAACATCAGGATAGATTTTTTTGAATGATAAAACTGCTTCATACAGCAGTTCCGGAGTTTGGTAATTTACGATGACAGCGGTTACTCTTTTCATCGGACAATGGCCACTTTACCGATTCCTCTCTGATCCCCATCTGGATCCAGTGCAACGATAATATAAACTCCTGAACCGACCTGGCGCCCCCTGTGATCCATTCCATTCCATTCCGCTCTGCCACCTCGAATATCAAGACTTCGGATTAAGGTTCCATCCACACCAAGTACACGTACAGTTGTTGTTTCTGAAAGATTTTCAATAAATATTGAATCGTGACGATCGTACAAAAAAGGATTTGGGTACACTTTCAGGTTGTCCATTGTTTGCACCGGCGTAGTTGGTGTATCACGATACACACTTAACCCAAGTTCAGTAGAGATGTAGACTTCTCCGGTGTTGTCATAAATGGCAATATCTCGAATTGTGTTCGATAACAGCGGACTGTTTTCAACTGTGTAATGTTTCAAAATTTCATTGCCGCTCTCGTTCAACAGCCAAACGCCTTCGCTTGCTGTCCCAATCCATTTTTGATTGGCTGAATTCACAGCTAGAGATGTAACATTAATATCTCTGAGTAAAAAAGGAGATTCTGCATCAGGATCGTTATTTAACAGCCATTGTCCTCTTCGTTCTTCCGATGTGCCGTTAATAATAAATTGCGGAAAAATGTAGCGGGCAATGCCTCTTTCCGTTCCCACCCAAACTTCACCGTCTTTATCTTCAATGATATCCGTAACCTGCATGCTCGGAAGATTCCCGTTATTCACATCATCCGTTAGTTTAATACCGAAAGATTCGTTGGGATCGGCTGAGTTTTCCGTATCAAGTATCAGTACACCTCTTCCTGCGCTTCCTGTGGATTGTAGGGTGATCCATTTTTGATCATGAGAATCAACAAACAGTCCAAGATATTCATCCGTACTGCCGATGGCATTTGATTTAGGATACATAACCCATTCATCTTCTCCGGGCAATTGCACATATAGCGGATTTGTAGCATATCTGCTGGTTGCCCACACCGCTCCATCCGAATCCGTTTCGAGACCTGAAATGACAGCAAATGTTTCTGAATCAGCTGCAAATCCTCGTAACGGAGAGTTTGATGCGTTAAAAACCGTTATTTCATCTGTCTCCCTGTGATGTCTTGCAATCCCCCTTCCCCAGCTTCCGATATAGTAATAATCATCGGTAAAAGTAGTAGTAAATGTCTGCCTGAAGTTTGTTTGAGCCAGAATCTCTGTATTGGTACGATTAAAATTTTTCCATTCTGTGCCATCATATATATAATACCCTTTCGGATAATCAAGAATCGTACTTCTGCGAGAAATCCTCGTTGTTCCAGAGATAAATATATCCCCTTCGAAAGACATCCCCTCAAAAAAATTAAGGTTTGGCCCTGATGGAGCTGTAAAACTAAAAGAGGACCCAGGAAGCTCTGCAATGCCCATTCCCTGGGCTGCGCTTCCTGCATACAGTGTAGATGTGAAATCACCATCATAAATTACATCTGTAATTCCTTGTGATTGTAAATGAACCGTTTCCGTGTCATTATTTGAATCGGTGAGAAAAATTCTGTTACTATTAAATGCAGATAACATACTTCCATCACTGTTTTTCCGATAATTGATATTCTCCTGGTCAGCATAACGTTCATTCGTTTCCCATACTGAATTTCTATAGATCATATTTTGGGATTCGGTAGAGGCATGAATTTCGTTATTAAAAAACGAAACAGACTGGATGGATGCGGCTGGCAGGCCGTCTTCTTGAGAGTAAATCGTCCAATTTGATTCAATATCCAGATTTAGAGACAAGTCAATGTTTGCCACACCTTGTTGTGTCGCCAGGTAAACTGTGCCATCTACAATATCTATATCATTTACGGGTATTCCTCTGTCAAGGAAACCAATTTTCGTGATGGATTGGGTGACCAAAAATGAGTTTGGATCATATATAACAACGCCAAAGTCAGTAGCAATATAAATCCCGTTTTGATAGCTAAGAATTGAGTTTATTCCTCTTGATGTAAATTGCTGAACTCTTCTGATATCTTCAATACGCTCAAAAGTCTGGTTTCCAGGATCATAAACATCCAGCATACCATCTATGTAGCCGATTATGAGCAGGTTATTTTCTTCTATATAGTATATCTCCCTGCCATCCAGCCTGTACATGCCATCAACAGGAGTATAAGTATTGTTAAAGCTGCCCTCGCTGTATGAAAAAAGCCCTCCATCCGATACTCCCCAGATTACACCTTCAGAATCCTGGGTAATACCATTTACTGTGTTGTATGATGTAATTGCTGACCACTGCCCGTTCTGCTGTGCGTTTGAGGTATAACTAACATTTATTAGCAGCAGAAAAAACGTAAAGAAAAGACGTGAGATGGATGATAACGATTTCAAAAATTACCTGTGATAAAGTGAAACTATATACCGACACTTGTGAACTATACGTCAAAATAAGCGGAATATTTCACATTCAAAAAACCATCTTATAGTAAGACATTATATTAGGAATTTTGATTGCACAAGCAAAGTAATAACAGGAAAAAA
>NZ_QUOK01000010.1 GCF_003390325.1 Rhodohalobacter sp. SW132
ATTGGTGATTGTAGATTTTCAAATTGAGAGGCTTTAAACCGATACTGTCAGAATACGGAGAAGCACCGTAATGCAGACAGGTCTTTTTCACTTCTGCCTTTTCACTTTTCAGTCCCTCGAAGACTCTGCCAGGAGCTCACTCCGTTCGCACTCTGACAGGTCTTGGATTGCACTACCTCTTGAATTTCGCAGCAATAAATTCCAAATAAAAAAATATAACTGCATCTGCATTTTTAAACCTTTAAACTTGTCCGGGTGAATGAAAGAATTAATAATGGATGTATGAAATCACTGAAGGAGAGCCTCGCAAGGCATCATAATAATTACAGGGGGTGGAGAACTTCACGGAAAATTGTGGTGATTGAATCAGACGACTGGGGGAGTGTTTGTATGCCTTCTGCGGAGGTTCGTGATAAATTGCTGAGTAAAAATTACCCGGTCGATCGATGCCCTTACGCAACCTATGATGCTCTCGCTTCCGAGGAGGACCTGGAAAAACTCTTTTCCCTTCTTTCCGGCTACCGGGATAGTAATGGGAATACCCCCGTGATAACGGCGAATACGATCATGGCAAACCCGGATTTTGATAAAATCCGGGAGTCGGGTTTCACGGAGTACCATTATGAGCTATTTACTGAGACTCTCAAGCGATATCCCTCCCACAAAAATTCATTTGAACTGTGGAAGCAAGCAAGAAGTGAAAACCTGATCTTTCCCCAGTTTCACGGACGGGAGCATCTGAATGTGAAAGCGTGGCTTGATGTCTTGTATGTAGAAGACTCCGGTTACCGGGCTGTTTTCCCGGATGAAGTTACCTGGCTTGGGCCGAATCAAAACGGTGATAGTAAAATAAGCATACGGGCCGCATTCGATACCGATACGACAGAGGATATTAAAAAACAGAGAGAGATCATCCGGGAGGGGCTTGATATGTTTGAAAGCCTGTTTGGATACAGATCAAAAAGCTTTATAGCACCGAATTTTGTTTACCCTTCAGATCTGAATGAGCCTCTTTTTCAGAAGGGTGTTCGATACATACAAGGCATGAAATATCAAAAACTCCCGATGCTTGACAGGCCTAAAAGGGAGATGGTGCGTCATTACCAGGGGGAGAAAAATGAAGCGGGGCAGTATCATACCGTCCGGAATTGTGTGTTTGAACCGTCCCAGTATCCTATTGGACGTGATAATGTTTCGGAATGCCTGAAAGGGATAAAAAATGCTTTTTTCTGGCGTAAGCCGGCAGTGATTACCGCCCACCGGCTCAATTTTATCGGTTTTATAGATTCCAAAAACCGGGACCGCAACCTGGATCAGTTCCGTGAGCTGCTGGATGCGATCCTGAAAAAGTGGCCCGATGTGGAATTTATGAACAGCAGTCAGCTTGGGGAGTTGATAGAACAGGGTCGTGAATAAACGGTAAAAGTAAATATTGTAACCTGAGTTCCAAAATTGGCAGGTAAAACCCGAAAAAGAGCGTTAAATAAGTGATTTCATCAAGAGACTATAAACCAAGCACCGTAGGTGCGAAATATCCGTAGCCTGGCAAGACGACGAACCCATATTTACCCGCAATGTATGTTATTGAAATCAGATTGAATTCAGGGTTCATTTGATGCCGCACCTACGGCGCTTCTTATTAATGGGGCCTCCGTATACCCCACGAAAATGCTGCGCATTCCCGTGGGGCTACGGACATGCCGCCCCGGAACGGGGCTGGTTTCATCCGTGAAAAGATGAACGCCATTGAATGAATCGAATAATTTGAACCTTTAAATCTGAGTTCGATTGCTAAATCATGAATATAAAAATCCCCTTTGTTACGGGAGACTTCTTCCTGAATGATTTGAAAAGATTATGAATCGAACTGAGGTTCAAAAAATAATGCTGAACGATGTGCGGCTAAAAAAACGGGTTGTAGATAAATCAGTGTAAGAGGCAATAAACCGAGCACCATTGGTGCGTCATATCCGTAGCCCCAGGCCACTGCGCAGCGGTGGTCTGGGGTTAGAGGGGCGAACATCAGACATGGGAGCGCCGTAGTTAGCGATATATCCGTACTCTGGCAAGACGACGAACCCATATTTACCCGCAATGTATGTTATTGAAATCAGATTAAATTCAGGGTTCATTTGATGCCGCACCTACGGAGCTTCTTATTAATGGGGCATCGTTATACCCCACGGAAATGCTACGCATTCCCGTGGGGCTACGGATATGCCGCCCCGGAACGGGGCTGGCTTGTAGTTATAAAAAAGGTGAATGCCCTTGATTAAATCGAATAATTTGAATCTAAAATTCATGTTGATCGATGCGTAACCTAAAAAACTTTGTGTAAATAGATCTGTGTTAATGTGCATAAAGTAGTGCTGTCTCATGCATAAAGCTCCGGAAGAACGCTGACCAGACACATCGGAATTTCCTTATTTTATTGGCAGCTGATAGAAATTAAAAGCTCCTATGGAAAAAAACTTGCGGGTTTTACCCAACATAATATCGTTGACACGACATTAGCACCATTGGTGCGGCATAACCGTAGCCCCAGGCCATTGCGCAGCGGTGGCCTGGGGTTAATTAGTGGGCATGAAACATGGGAGCGCCGTAGGTGCGAAATATCCGTACCCTGCATGACGACCAACCCATTTTTACCCAAAATTTATTTTATTGAATTCGAAAACTTAATCAAGAGCTGCTAACTAACCTATTAAAATGAACATATCATGCCAAACACCTATTCTAAGCTACATGCACAAATTATATTTGCCGTAAAGGGACGATCCAATTTCATTCACAATGAATGGAGAGATGAATTCTATAAATACATTTCCGGGATTGTAGGTGGGAAATCTCAAAAGCTATATTCCATCGGGGGTATGCCCGATCACATTCATTTGCTCATAGGATACAAACCTTCTGTTTCAATCTCTGATCTTGTAAGAGATATCAAATCCAACTCTTCAGCATTTGTTAACCGAAAGATGTTCAGTGATAAGAAATTTCAGTGGCAATCAGGATTTGGAGCGTTTAGTTACGGACAATCACAGATAGCCGATGTGATTCGATATATCGAAAATCAGCCAGAGCACCACAAACATCGAACGTTCAAAGAAGAATATATTCAGTTTCTGAAGAATTTTAATATTGAATACGACTCAGACTATCTGTTTGAATTTTATGACTGAGATTGAATTCAGAGTCCAAATGATGCCGCGCCTACGGCGCTTATTTCTAATGGGGCATCCTTACACCCCACGGAAATGCTACGCATTCCCGTGGGGCTACGGATATGCCGCCCCGGAACGGGGCTGGCTCGTAGCTATAAAAAGGTGATTGTCCTTGATTAAATCGAATAATTTGAATCTAAAATTCATGTTGATCGATGCGTAACCTAAAAAAATTTGTGTAAATAGATCTGTGTTAAAGTGCATATAGTAGTGATGTCTTATAGATAAAGCTCCGGAAGAACCCCAACCAGACACATCGGGATTTCCTTATTTAATTGGCAGCAGATAAAAATTCAAAGCTCCTATGGAAAAAACTTGCGGGTTTTACCCAACATAATATCATTGACACGACATTAGCACCTTTGGTGCGTCATATCCGTAGCCCCAGGCCACTGCGCAACGGTGGTCTGGGGTTAATTAGCGAGCATGAAACATGGGAGCGCCATAGGTGCGATATATCCTTAGCCTTGCAAGGCGACCAACCCATCTTTACCCACAATGGATATTATTGGATGAATTCAGGGTTCGAATGATGCCGCGCCTACTACGGCGCTTCTTTTTAATGGGGCATCGTTATACCCCACGGAAATGCTGCGCATTCCCGTGGGGCTACGGATATGCCGCCCCGGAACGGGGCTGGTTTCATCCCTGAAAAGGTGAATGCCATTGAATGAATCGAATAATTTGAACCTTTAAATCTGAGTTCGATTGTTAAATCATGAATATAAAAATCCCATTTGTAACGGGAGACTTCTTCCTGATTGATTTGAAATGATTATGAATCAAACTGAGGTTTAAAAAAATGCTGAACGATGTGCGGCTTAAAAAACGGTTTGTAGATAAATCAGTGTAAGAGGCAATAAACCGAGCACCATTGGTGCGTCATATCCGTAGCCCCAGGCCACTGCGTAGCGGTGGCCTGGGGTTAATTAGCGAGCATGAAACATGGGAGCGCCGTAGGTGCGATATATCCGTAGCCTTGCAATACGAGGGACCCATTTTTATCCGCAATGTATTTTATTGAATTCAAGGTTCAAATGATGCCGAACCTACGGCACTTCTTATTAATGGGGCCTACGGACATGCCGCCCCGAAGCGGGGCTGGTTTCGTCTCTGAAACTTATAATTTAGCCTTTATTGAGGGGGATGCGGTTAAGGTATAAAAAACGCCATCCATGAAATACAACATGCAGATCAAAACGGAACAAGTTTTGGTTCATTCAGTTATTAAGCTGTTTAGTTGGATCATTTTAATTTGGAATAGCACATGGTTTACAAGTATTATTTCGTATCAAAATTACTGCTGATTGTACAAATTTGTACATATGGGTTTTAAAGAGAGCTTTGCGCCACAGGCATCCATTCAGGGTATTACTGCCCCGTGTATACGCTGTTTCTGTGGACTGACGGGTTAGTGCCAATGGCGCAAAGTACTCTTAAACAGGTTTCGGTTATTACATAAAAACAGACGTAATACTTGGCTAATAGAGATAGTTATGAATTCAAAGAGAAAAATCCTCTTTCTGCTGCCATCCCTGCGGGGCGGAGGAGCTGAACGAACATTAATTAACCTGCTGCACAAAATTGACTACGACAGGTATGAGGTTGACCTGGTTGTTGTATCTAAACATGGAGTTTATGTAAATGAGGTGCCGCCGGAAGTAGAGGTCACGTACCTGTTTAAAAATCATTTACTGGTGCGGGTTCTGGGCTATCTGAACCGGACATTCAGAGTTTCCTGGTTTTTCAAAAAGAAAATGGCTGCACTTACAAAAGAGTATGACCTTGGGGTTTCATTCCTGGACAGTAACTATACCGATCTGCTCTTTTTAAATGAAAAAATTGAGAAACGGGTGGCATTCGTTCACGGTTCCTATCTGACTCACAGCAATTATGAGAAGTTTTACCGGTATGAAAAACACAGGAAATGGCTAAAAAATAACCGGTATTCAAACCTGGATGGGATCTATTTTGTCTCCCGGGATTCAATGTCTGATTTTATTGAGCTCTTCGGAGAATTTCCTGAAATGGGTGTTGTTTATAATCTGATTGATAAAAAAGCTGTGATCCAAAAATCGGAGGCTGAGACAGGTGGCCTGAAATTTGACAAGTTTACCTTCTCAGCAGTCGGGAGTCTCATGCCGATTAAAGGGTTCGACCGGCTTGTGAGGGCCGCAAAAATTGTAAAAGATCAGGGGTACGATTTCAGGCTCTATATTGCCGGAACCGGTGAAGAAGAGCAGAATCTGAAGGAGCTGATCCATGAACATAAACTCGAGGGGACTGTAGAGCTACTCGGTTTTATGAAGAACCCGTATCCGCTTATGAAAAATAGCGACGTATTTCTGATGAGTTCTGTTTCGGAAGCATTGCCCACGGTATTGTGTGAATCGATGATACTGGGGGTTCCCGCCCTGGTGACCAACTGCTCCGGTTGCCGCGGGCTTGTGGAAGAAGGGGAATATGGGCTGATGGCTGAACAGGATGACCGTGACTATGCCGAAAAAATGATGCACTATATGGATCAGCCGGATCTTCTGAGTCACTACAGCCGTAAATCAAGCGAAAGAACAAAGCTATTCGATGATGAACAGGTTTTAAAGACGTATCAGAATATTTTTGACGGAAAAGAAGCTGTACCGGCCTGATTTTTACCAGCCACTCCGAACACAGAGATTCCCCACGCAGCAAAAGCACCGATATTGGGTTAAAGACCGATTTTGCGCCAAACACCCTTCTGCGTAGCAAAACGCCTCAAACAATACATTCGATAGGTCCAGCGCATGCATTATACTTAATTTGTAGTTTAATATTTAATAAAGTGTTAAAATTGAAAATGAGTTAAATATTATGATTTAAAAAGAGACTGCATCTTACACTTTAAACATGTAAACTTGATATTCATATTTTTTTAAAATCAGTAACCACAACATGAAGCGAATTTGTCTGGTGATCCACTCTCTGGGAATTGGAGGCATGGAACGAGTGATGTCACTTCTGGCTAACAATTTTTCAGAAAGAAGAGACAGTGAAGTTCACCTGGTGTTGATTGGCAAAAAGCGTCAGATTTCCTACCCGCTCTCAGAAAACGTTGTGGTTCATCGACCGGAATTTACATTCAATAATTCAAGACGCACGATCGATACTCTCAGGACGATGCGGTTTCTGCGTGCTGAGGTGAAAGCCATCGACCCGGATACCGTTTTATCGTTTGGTGAGATGTGGAACAACTTGGTACTTTTGTCACTTTTCGGGCTTCAGTATCCCGTGTATGTATCGGAGAGAAGTCAGCCGGAGAAAAATTTAGGCAGACTTCATAATTTTCTAAGAGATAAGCTATACCCTGGTGCAGCCGGATATATTGCACAGACCGAACAGGCAAAAGAGATCTGCCTGAAACACGGGTGGAACCATAACGTGAAGGTGATTGGGAACCCCGTGAGAAATGTGAAACCGAATCCCGAAATTGAGAAAGAAAACATTGTGCTGACCGTAGGGCGGCTGATCCGTACAAAACATGTGGATCATTTGATTGAGATTTTTACGTCAATCGACAAACCGGGGTGGAAACTTTTGATTGTGGGAGGAGATGCTAAAAAGCAGGATCTTTCTGAAGAGCTTCAAAAACAGATCGATGAGCTGAACATGAACAACCGAATTTTTTTGGAGGGACAGCAAAAAGATGTGGACCGCTATTATAACCGGAGCAAAATCTTCGCTTTTACCTCCAGTTCAGAAGGGTTTCCCAACGCAATCGGCGAAGCCCTCTCGGCCGGCCTGCCGGTAGTAGCTTACGACTGTGTGGCCGGTCCATCGGATATGATTGCGGATGGTGAAAACGGGTATCTGGTGCCGCTCTTTGATAAAGAAGAGTTTAAACGAAAACTGACAAAGCTGATGGACAGTGATACGTTAAGGAAGTCATTCAGCAACAAAAGTGATATAAAGATACAAGCTTTTGGTGAGATGGAAATCGTTGAGGAGTTCTATGGATTTATAATGCATGAATCGTCAATAAGCAATTATTCTTAAAAAATTATAACTACCGGGCAGACCGCGGTATTGCACATCGTAAGAATGTTATAATTTTAGATAAGATAAAATAGCCGCATCTTAAGTCTTTAATTTTTAGGGTGTCAATTCATAGCAACTCATGAATCCAAAAATAAGTATAGTAACGATAGCATATAATAATGCCGCTGATATTCGGCCAACTTTAGAATCAGTTGTCAATCAAACCTACGATAATATAGAATATGTTGTAGTGGATGGAGATTCATCAGATGGTACTGTAGAAATTATTAATGAGTATAAATCCGGGATTGATACTTTTATCTCTGAACCGGATAAGGGCATGTACGACGCTATTAATAAAGGAATTAAAGCTTCCACAGGAGATATTGTTGGGCTGATTCATGCGGGTGACAGGCTGTTTGATGAACATGTAATCGGAAAAATCGCCAATCATTTTTCTGAAAATGAAATTGATGCTTCTTATGGCCAAAGCGTACTTGTTGGTGATGATGACCAGCCAGTACGGGTGAACATCAGTCCTGAGTTCAGCAAATCACTTTTTAAAATTGGGTGGATGCCATCGCATCAAAGTATTTATATCAGGAGGGAAATCTTTGATCAACTGGACTACTACAGAACTGATCTTGGAGGAAGTGGAGATTACGAATTTGTTCTGCGATATTTTTACTTCAATGATCTAAGAGTAAAAAGGCTGGATGAATATATCATCAGGTTTTCTATGGGAGGCAGAAGTACAAGCAACTATCACAAAATTCTCAAGACACAGATGGTACATGTAAATTGCTGGAAATTGAACGGACAAAGTCCTCCTATTTATATGGTACCATTAAAATTGTTAAGGAAAGTACCACAATTTTTGAGAGCCTTTAAAATGAAACTTAAGAGTGCTTAATTACAAGAGGGCTTTGCAAAACCGGTCTTTTGCCCAATATCGACGTTATCGATTGGTTGAAATCTCACCCCGAGCTTTCGGGACTGCGGTTTCAACCTCACTCTGGGTTTGACATTGAACAAAATCCCTGGTATTGCAAAGCCCTCTACAAATCTGCTAAATGAATAGTTGAATTTTTTTTATACCTTTTAAAAGTACTGCTCCAATCAATTTATAGTGTATTATTTTTCTTAATACGCAAGACAACTGATCTATGACCCCGAAAATTCGCCATGCTACTGATGAAGACAAAAAGATGATTCTCGATCTCTTAAATAAAGTCTTCAGTTCGCAACAGCGATCGGAAAATCTCAGAGATGACAGATATTGGAAATGGAAATTTATAGATAGTGTATTCGGAGATTCAATATTAACAGTTGCTGATGTTAATGGTGAAATAGTAGGGTTTGATCACTTGTGGCCATGGGAATTTTGTTACGGTGATCAGATAGTTAAAGCTGTACAGCCTTGTGATGCTGTTGTTGATGAAAAATACAGGGGAAAGGGATTATTCAAGAGAATGAGAAATTTTGGCTTAGCTCAAGCTGAAAAAAAAGGAATTCAGTTTGCTTTTAATTTCCCAAACATGAATAGTTTACCGGGTAATCGTTCAATCGGAGCAAAATATCTCGGCAAAATCACATGGTGGGTCAAAATATTGCATCCATTGAATATAGTGATGGGAGCTGTAAGCGATAAAAAATCGAAGGCTCTGGATATGCCAGATCACTATACATTAAAACCAGATTTTCTTGATGAATTAGCATTGAGTACAAGAACGGAAATTAATTCAATTCAAATACACCGTAAAAAAAGATTTCATCACTGGAGATACCTGGAGCATCCAACTCGATCGTATGGAATGATTCGTGTGAAAGTGAAGAAAAAGAGTACCGCTATTATTTTCACTGTAAACCAAAAAGGTTCCACCCGTGAAATGGTGGTTGTCGATATTGTGGGTGATAACATTCAGAAATCTGAGATCGTAAAATATATAGTAAAAGCGGGGCGGGATGTAAAAGCCGATTTCATAGCTGTAATAGATAACCATGAGTACCGATTGGAAAACTTATGGATGAATGGATTTATAAAGAAAAAACTGAAAAACATGGTAGTCTTCCCATTAAATTCAAAATATGCAGAGTTGGCAGGCTCCTATAAAAACTGGACCCTTATGGCCGGTATGCATGATTCTATTTAAAAACTTCCAGAATAATTATGATAAATGAATCATCACTAAACAGTAAAAATGATAGCAAGAACAGCATAAATCTTGTAATCAACGCCGGGTCAATTTTTAAGGGAGGAGCAGAACAGGTTGTACTTTCATTTATCCATGAATGCAAAAAATGGAGTGAAAACGAATACCATATTCTTCTTCGTGATAATATCAAATCACAGCTCAATACCAGTGATTTCCCGAGTAATTTTATTTTTTATGATGTGGAACAAAGACCGGGTTCTGGGCTCGTTCGATACATGAAAGAGATGCGCAGATTTAACCGCCTTGAAAATAAAATCCGACCGGACTGTGTAATTTCAACAGGGGGGCATGGGTACTGGAGGTCCAGTGCACCGCTGGTTGTGGGTTTTAATATCCCTCATTTTATCTATCCCGAATCGCCATATTTTAAACGATTATCTATTTTCAGGCGCATATTCTGGGAAATGAAAAAAAAGATTCATTTCTATTTTTATGGGCGATCCGATGCCATGGTGGTTCAAACGGATGATGTAAATAAAAGATTAAAATCCCGGTTTCCTAAAATTCCTATTTATACCGTTTCCAATACGGTAAACAGTTGTTTTCGTAATCCGGAATTTTTTCCTGAGAAACTGCCGAAGAATAAGGAGGGAGAAATCAGACTGCTTACACTCAGTTCGTGGTATGCTCATAAGAATATTGGTGTCATCCGAAACCTTATTGAGATTTATAAAAAGAAAGGTATTAATCACATAAAGTTTGTATTAACATTACCAAAGGACATATTTGAACGTGAATTTCCTGCAAATTACAGGGATATGATTTATAACATTGGCCCCGTACCCATAAATGAGTGTCCCTCACTTTATAAAGAGTGCGATTTTATGTTTTTGCCCACACTTCTGGAATGTTTTTCTGCATCCTATGCGGAAGCGATGATGATGGAAAAGCCTATTCTGACCTCCGACCTCGGTTTTGCTCATACCGTTTGCGGAGAGGCAGCACAATATTTCGATCCTGTAGATCCCGAGGATATATTTTTAAAAATTGATGAACTTGTACATGATCCTGAAAAACAGGAAAAACTTATACAGACCGGAAAGGAGAGGCTGAACCAGTTTAATACCTCAACTGAAAGAGCCTCTGAATTTATTTCAATCTGTAAGAAACTTGCATCAAGTGGAAGGTAATATGAAATCGGCGTTTACTGTGGATGTAGAAGACGGAATCAGCATCGCAATGAGAGACGCTTTTTCTGTTGAATCACCGCAGACCGACAGAGTGGTCCATCTGACCGAAAAAATTCTGGAGCTGTTAAGTCGGCGTGGAGTGAAGGGCACATTTTTTGTATTAGGTGTGGTTGCTGAAGAATTTCCGGAACTGGTGAAGAGAATCGCATCTGAGAACCATGAACTGGGTGTTCACGGGTACGACCATTTGCAGTTTTTCAGAATGACCCGGGATGAGGCCTTTCAGGAGTTGAATAGCGCAAAAAAACGGATTGAAGATATCTCTGGAAAGGCGGTATATGGTCATCGGGCTCCTGCGTTTTCCATTACCCCAGAGACGAAGTGGGGCCTGGATGTTATTGCAGAAACGGGCTTTGAATATGACAGCAGTATTATGCCAATCAGCGGTATCCGGTATGGCTGGCCGGGGTTTTCTGAGACTATTTGCAAGATAAAAACTCCGGAAGGATATGATCTTACAGAGGTACCCATGTCAGTTGTGAAGCTTCCGGGCCGCAAAATTCCGGCATGTGGCGGAGGATATCTGCGTCTATTTCCGGAATGGATCACTAAAAAAGCGTTTGATTTGATTATTAAAGAACGTCCCGCTATTGTTTATATTCATCCCTATGAACTGGACACCGAGAGATACCCGGAATATTATTTTGATGAATTGAAAAAATCAGGGTTTTTACGGCGGAACAAGATGAAATCGATGTGGATCAACAGAAAGTCAGTCTACCCCAAACTCTCGTCACTTCTTGAAAAATATGAATTTGAACCGTTGATAAATATAGTAAGGAGCAGAAAACCCGGTGAGGTAATACAGATATGATTCGAAATCTGAAAAGAACCATTCTTCTAAACGCCAAAAACCTGGTTGGCTGGCGCACCAAACGGAAGATCGTGGTGATTTCCGTGGATGATTACGGTAATGTGCGGCTCAATTCCAAACAGGCCCGCGAGGCGATGGACCGGGAGGGCTCGAAGGTGATGAACCGGTTTGACGCACTGGATACGCTGGAAACCCGCGAAGATCTGGAGATGTTATTTGAAGCGCTGCAGTCTGTAAAAGATAAAAATGGGCGTCACGCTGTTTTTACACCATTTGCCATGCCGTGTAATATCAATTTTGAAAAAATGGCGGAGACGGGATATAGCGGCTATTACTCAGAACTACTTACCGAAACGTATGAAAAATTAGCTGCCCTGCAGCCGGATGCATATCGCGGTACATGGGACCTGTGGAATGAAGGAATAGAATGGGGAATTATGGTGCCGTTGTTTCACGGACGGGAGCATCTGAACCTGAAGCTGTTTGAAGAAAAGCTGGCGAAAGGTGATAAAGAGCTTCTCACGGCGCTGAAAAACCGTTCCTATACCAGTATCTCTTCAGGTGAATATGAAACCATCTCCCCGATGGCCGCTTTTGATTTCTGGGAATTTGAAGAGAACGAGCGATTTAAAGAGGTGATCCGGGACGGACTGAATGCTTTTGAAACCGTGTATGGCTACCGGTCCAATCATTTTAACCCGCCCGGCGGACGGGAGCACCCGGTGATTCATAAAACGCTCAAAGAGTGTGGAGTAAAATATCTCGATACACCGCTGATTAAGACCGAGCACCAGGGGAAAGGAACCTATAAAAAAGTGGTGAACTACACCGGGAAAACGAACGGTGAAGGGCAGACCTACATGGTGAGAAATGTAGTATTTGAACCGACAGATGACCGTGGTGTGAATTGGGTGAATTACACACTCAAGCAGATTGAAGCCGCATTCCGATGGAACCGGCCGGCGATTATCAGCTCGCACCGCGTAAACTTTTGCGGACATATTGATCCTGAAAACAGGAAAGCGGGGATCGGGGCACTTACAAATCTATTGCAGGAAATTGTAAAGCGCTGGCCGGAAACGGAGTTTATGGCTGCAAATGAACTGGGGGATTTGATATCAGGCTGATGGAAGTTGCCAGAAACAGAACTGGTCCTACTGAACTAAGTGGATAATGTAATTGAACATATTACAGATGAGTAACTAATCAAAGTCCGGTATGACAGTACTGATGATAATGTTCCTTGTTGTACGCCCTTTTTGACAGTATCAGCCGCTTTTTTTGTTCAATTTTAGAATCGAACTCAGGTTTTTACTTGAATCGCATTGTTTGAAAATAATCGAGCGATTCGAAATGAATGAATCCTACCCTGGCAGGCATAGACTCTAAGCCTGCCAGAAGGGCAATGCAAACCCGATGCCTGCCATCCGGCCCCCAGATAAGTCTGCCGTCTTTAGCCACACTTATTTTTACTAAGTCACTGTGTTTATCACTCATTTTCCGGGTACTTTTTACTTCTTCAAATATTTGATCCAGCTTTTCATATCGTTCTTCTAATTCTTTAATTGTATTGAATCTGCAGGGTATTCCATTGTTCAAACACTCAACATAAAATTGGTATAGTTCTGTTTCTTCCCAACTGCATCCATGAATCCATCTACGTTTACAGCTTTTAAAGAGCTCAAGATTCTGGAAGTTTACATATTCAACATCCTTTGCTTTATCCCATTCATAATGGATTACAGCCCCTGAACTATAACCAGTAAAAAATTGAAAGCTTGACGCTGTCTCAACATCCATGTGGCCACAAATTTTTGTTGGGTCTATAGTTATGATTTCGTCAGGAACAGGTGCTAAATTTCCAATTTTCGAATGAAGAATTTTAGTTTTATATAAATTTATCTTTCTGTTTACTGCTTTAGAAAGAGAGCCATTATAAATATGATCAAAGGTTCGTTTTACAAGCATTTTGGCCAAATTCTCCGGATTATTTAATTGATTAACGGTTTTTACTCTGAAAACAGAGTATGCAGGATTAGTAATTTGTGAAAATGTCTGATGTTTGTAGAAACTTGTCATTCAATGCTGTATAAAGCACTTTTTTAACATTACTGGTTTTACAGCATAACCAGATTTTATTTTCGGCTCATTTAACCAAATTATTAGTTTGAAATATCTAAAAATGGTTTCAACCTGAGGTTTTTGTTAAATCAGGAACCCAAAAGTCCCCTTAATCCCCCCTTTATAGGGGCTGTGAGAATTTTGCATATCATTCGTTAGCATTCATAATTTATTAAGGTATTAAAGCTTGTATTGAAGCTCCCCTCCCTATCAAGTCCCGTTAGGGCGCGATAGGGAGGGGCCGGGGGTGGGTCAGCAAGCCTGGGAGTTATGATAATGGTAGTAATTTTAACTTATTTAAGTCCATTTTCTATGGAGAATAATCTTCTTCTCACAACCATTTTTAGGGGAGACTTGATACCGAATAAATAAAATATATTATGAATTGAATCTCAGGTTCTAAGAATCGAATTCAGGTTAACCGCTCTTTTACAGCGAAGAGACCGTATTAACATTAAAACTGCATTCAACTGGGTTAAGTTTTATTGCATTTTTTTTCGATCTTATGAGGCCTTATGTTTAAGAGATTGGGTTTTTTAAATCGAATTGAATCACAAAACATTAATAGTATTTCTCTGCTTATCGGCTTTAGTTTGTATAAATTCTCCATTTAAAAAATGCATTTACATTAAATAATTAATCAGAGCTGATGGGTATTGAGAGCATATTTGTTCTGGGAGTTATCTTTTTCTGCCTCCTGCTTTTGGTTTTTACAAAAATATCTCCGGATGTTGTTTTTATTGGTGGCCTTACCCTAATCATTGTCTCTGGCATTATCCCGGTTAACGAGGCTCTTGTCGGGTTTTCGAACGAGGGGATGCTTACCGTTGCTGCATTGTATATTGTGGCGGCAGGGCTCAGAGAGACCGGTGCCATTCAGTTTGTGATCCAAAACCTGCTGGGATCTCCAAAGGAGATGTGGAAAACACAGGCGCGGATAATTGCTCCTGTTATGGGAATGAGTGCTTTTCTGAATAACACCCCCATTGTTGCCTCTTTTATACCGGCGCTCCAGGAATGGGCCCGCACCTATCGCGTGAAAGTATCCAAGCTGATGATTCCGCTCAGTTATGCTGCTATCCTTGGAGGAACCTGCACACTGATCGGAACGAGTACAAACCTGATCGTAAACGGACTGTTAATTTCGGAAAAAAACGTCTCCCTCGGTCTGTTTGAACCCGCATATGTGGGGGTGCCGATTGCGATTGCAGGTTTTATTTACCTGCTAACCATTGGAAATCGCCTGCTTCCTGAAGGCGCGTCTGTCGCCGGAAGTTTTGAAAATACCCGGGAATACACCATTGAGATGATGATTCGGCCCGAAAGTCCTCTTATTGGAAAATCAATTGAAGATGCGGGGCTTCGTCAGCTTCCGGGCCTCTTTCTTGCGGAAATTGTCAGGAAAGATACGATTCTCGCGGCTGTAGATCCGGAAGAAGTACTCCAGGAAGGAGACCGGCTTATTTTTACCGGATTGGTGAATTCTATTGTGGATCTTCAGTCAATCAAGGGACTTGAACCCGCAACGGACCAGGTGTTTAAACTGGACGCCCCGCGTCGCGACCGCCATCTCGTGGAGGCGGTTATCTCCCAAACCCATCCCTTAAATGGGAAAACGGTAAAAGAGGGGGAGTTTCGGAATCATTATGGTGCTGTGATCCTGGCAGTATCGCGGCACGGGGAACGGATTGATAAAAAAGTCGGGGACATCATCCTGAAAACCGGGGATATCTTGCTGATGGAGGCGCCAAGAAATTTTTCCGAGCGGTATAAATCATCGAACGAATATCTCCTGGTGAGCACCCTTGCCAAAAATGGGCAGCCCGATTATGAAAAAGGGTGGATTTCATGGCTAATACTTGCAGGAATGGTGTTTGTCGTGACGTTCGGGATTCTGAGTATGTTCCAGGCATCTTTTCTGGCAGCAGGGGCGATGCTTCTGACCGGTTGTACGCGGGCAGCAAATGCACGGTCGAGTATCGACTGGCAGGTTTTGATTGTGATTGCTGCGGCCCTGGGAATCGGGAATGCCATGCAGGTTACAGGCGCGGCTGAGGTAGTGGCCGGTGGGTTCCTGGGATTTGCAGGAGATCACCCCTACGTGGCTATTGCCGCAACCTATCTGATCACCTGGATGCTGACGGAGATGATCACTAATAACGCAGCAGCCGTACTGATTTTTCCAATAGCCATATCAACGGCGGCCAGCCTGGGTGTGGATTTTATGCCTTTTGTGATGACGATCATTTTTGCAGCATCTGCAAGTTTTGCAACACCGATCGGCTATCAGACGAACCTGATGGTCTACGGCCCCGGCGGATACCATTTTTCCGATTTTCTCAAAGTAGGCCTGCCGCTGAATTTTATAGCGGGTGTTATAACGGTATTTTTAGTTCCAATTGTGTGGCCGGTGTGAAATGTACCGCGGCGTCGCCGACCCGCGCAGCTTAAGTAACGCGGCATCGCCGATCCGTGTTTCAAAGGCTGGGGGGATCGTGAACGGATGACGGATAACCGGTGACGGATTCGACCTGCAAGATTGCGAACGCAGAGAGCTGCTGGCAGAGTCGAGGATAGGATGCAGGACAATGGATGGGAGTCTTGTGGCAGTTGACTGGAGACGGAGGACGGGTGACTAATGACCGAAGACGGAGGACGGAAGACCGACTTCGAAACAGGTTATAGGGCCTTTAGAATATTATATTAAAATTGATTATTGAATGGAAACTACGGTCTACGGTCTACGGTCTTCTGTCCCCGGTCTTCCGTCCGAAACAAAATCTAAATCATCAATCAAACGCAAACACATGAATATCGACATCAATATCATCAACAAAATCGCCAGGCAGGCGGGTAGTGAAATTTTAAAATTTTACGACGAAGACCGTGACATAGAGGTGAGCCGAAAATCGGATGATTCTCCTCTGACTAAAGCTGATATGGCGTCCCATCGTGCAATCGTGAGCGGCCTGGAGAAAGAGTACCCGGAGATTCCCGTACTGTCTGAGGAGTCGGAAATTCCGGACTACTCCGTGAGAAAAAACTGGAATCGGTATTTTCTGATTGATCCGCTGGATGGCACAAAGGAGTTTATCAAAAAGAATGGGGAGTTTACCGTTAATATCGCGTTGATTGATGAAAATGAGCCGGTTTTGGGAGTAGTCTATATACCGGCAGAAGAAGTTCTCTATTTTGCAGATGCAAAAGAGGGCTCGTTTAAGCAGGTTGGGGATGGACCGGTTCAAAAAATTGAACACGCCAGGTATAGTAAAGATAAACCGGCGCGAATAATGGTCAGCCGTTCGCACCGGGGAAACGATACCAAAGAGCGCCTGGCCGGGATGGGAATTGAGGTCGGTGAGGAAATTCCATCCGGCAGTTCTCTCAAAATTTGTTTCGTTGCGGAAGGTAAGGCTGATCTCTACCCACGTTTCGGACCCACCATGGAGTGGGATACGGCTGCCGCGGATGCAGTCTACCGGTACTCCGGAAAAAATGGACCGGTGAAATCACCGCTGAAGTATAATAAGGAGGATTTGCATAATCCGGAGTTTATTATTGGGTTGTGAGCTGTTGTGGAGCGGAGCTCCGGTTTGGGGGTTACTGTGCGGAGCACAGTAACCAGCACTGAGCCGACGGGGGACTGAAGACCGAGTGTGGAAATAGACCTATGCATTTGGCGAACGGATAATGGAGCGGAGCTCCGGGTTGCTTGTTACAGTGCAGAGCACTGTAACAAGAAGTGATGCTGCACCCTGCACCCTGCACCCTGCACCCTGCACCCTGAAAAAACACCAATTCGATATTTGAACATTATCACCATATTTTTTTTACAAACTTTGTCAGGTACAGAATCCGGTCCTCTGTCTTCCGTCTTCCGTCTTTACAACTCGATATTTGAACAAAAACACGGTACTTTAATAAATCTACAAACAGCACATTCAGAACCATTGATTATGAAACAGTTTAAGCATTCACATCTCAAAGAGCTGGAAGATGAAGGTATTTACATCATGAGGGAGGTGGCGGCCCAGTTTGAGCGGCCGGTTCTCTTGTTTTCGGGAGGGAAAGATTCAATCGTGATGGTGCATCTTGCACAAAAAGCATTTTATCCCGGGAAGATTCCTTTTCCGCTGATGCACGTGGATACAGGTCACAATTTTCCGGAGACGATCGAATTCCGTAATCGCCTGGTAGAGCGGCTGGACGTGGACCTGATTGTGGGAAGTGTTCAGGAATCTATTGATGAAGGAAAGGTGAAGGAGGAGACCGGTCCGGATGCCAGCCGGAATGCTCTTCAGACCGTCACGCTGCTGGATACGCTCAAAAAACACCAGGTGGATGCGGCTCTTGGCGGCGGCCGGCGAGATGAGGAGAAAGCACGCGCCAAAGAAAGGTTTTTCTCCCACAGGGACAGCTTTGGCCAGTGGGATCCAAAAAATCAGCGGCCGGAGTTGTGGAACCTCTATAACGGCCGCAAAAATATGGGCGAAAGTTTTCGGGTGTTTCCAATCAGCAACTGGACAGAAATGGATATCTGGCAGTATATCGACAGGGAAGAGATCGAAATTCCATCGCTCTATTTTGCTCACGAGAGGAAAGTATTTAACCGGCGCGGAGTCTGGCTGGCGGATACCGATTTTGTAAACCGTATGGATGAAGAAGAGCTGGAAGAACGAACCGTCCGGTTCCGAACCATTGGCGACGCCACCTGCACGGGAGCTGTTCTTTCAACCGCATCAAATATGGAAGAAATCATCCAGGAAGTGGCATCTGCAAGACAAACCGAACGCGGCAATCGTCACGATGACAAACGAAGCGAAACGGCGATGGAGGATCGGAAGCGGCAGGGGTACTTTTAATTTATGAGTTGTGAGTTTTTAGTGGTGAGTGTTTAGTTGTCCTTTTTAATGTGTAAGGGATCTTGTGATAATTGATCATATAGATAGATTAAAACCTATAATTAAAATCAATTGTCATGAATGATTACCAGGGTCCGGTTTACGAAAAAAGCTTTGAATTTGCACTTGTTATTATTGAACTCTATAAGAAGTTGGTTGATCAAAAAGAGTATGTATTGTCTAAGCAACTTTTAAGATCAGGTACAAGCGTAGGTGCAAATGTTGTAGAAGCATCCGCTGCGTACTCGAAAGCTGATTTTGCTTACAGAATGTCAGTTGCTTCCAGAGAAGCGAGAGAAGCAAATTGGTGGTTATTACTACTAAAAAAGAGTCAGTTAGTATCAGTTGAATTAAATAATGAAATAGAATCTTGTGGTGAACTAATAAAACTACTGACATCAATCGTCAAAACATCACAGGCTTCGTTGAAGAAATAAACTAAAAACTGAGCACTTATAACTCAGCACTAAACACTGAGCACTCAGAACTATAAAAAATTATGAGCACAGACAACGGCAAGAAACACAACCACGAACCCGAAGATAACAAATACCTCGACATGGACCTTCTTCGCTTTACCACGGCGGGGAGTGTGGATGACGGAAAGAGTACGCTGATCGGGCGTTTACTTTATGATTCGAAATCTATTTTTGAGGATCAGATGGAGGCGATCGAGAAAACGAGCAAGAGCAGCGGGGAGGAGGAGGTGAACCTGGCGCTTTTGACGGATGGCCTGAAAGCCGAGCGGGAGCAAAAGATTACGATTGATGTTGCCTACCGATATTTTGCAACGCCCAAGCGGAAGTTTATAATCGCCGATACGCCGGGGCACACGCAATACACCCGGAATATGGTAACCGGAGCATCTACGGCAGAACTGGCTATTGTTTTGATTGATGCCTCCAAAGGAGTTCTCACTCAGTCGAGACGCCACGCGTTTATCTCCTCTCTGCTGCAGATTCCGCACCTTGTTGTGGCGGTAAACAAGATGGACCTGGTAAACTACAGTGAAGATCGCTTTAACGAAATTGTGAGCGATTTCCGTGATTTTGCTAAAAAACTGGAGGTAGATAACATCACCTATATTCCCATTTCGGCACTGAAAGGGGATAATGTGGTGAGCAAGACGCGGACGAAAGGGGGCGATGAGTCCAATCACATGCCATGGTATAACGGCCCGACGCTGCTTCACCATCTCGAAACAGTAAAAGTAGATGCGTCGCATAATGTGATTGATTTCCGCTTTCCGGTGCAGTATGTGATTCGGCCGAATCAAAATTTCCGTGGATTTTCGGGAGCAATAGCATCAGGAAGAATTAAGCCGGGAGATGAGATTACCGCGCTTCCATCAAAAATATCAAGCCGCGTGAAAGAGATTGTCACCAAAGATGGAAATCTTGAGGAGGCACTGCCAGGAGATTCTGTTGTGCTGACAATTGAGGATGAGATTGATATCTCCCGGGGTGATATGATCGTGAGAAAGAATAATGTACCCAAGTTGACGAACACGTTTGAGGCGTATCTCTGCTGGATGAGTGACGAGCAGATGGAGACCGGCAAGCAGTACCTGATCATGCACACCACCAAGACGACCCCGGTTTATATCGATAAACTGGTATACAAAATGAATGTGGACAGCCTTAGCCGTGAAGATGCTGATCATCTTAAACTGAATGAAATTGGCCGCGCGAAATTTACGACGGCACAGCCTCTTTTTATTGATGCGTACCAGGTGAACCAGCGAACCGGGAGTTTTATCATTGTGGATCCCGCCACGAATGTAACTCTGGGTGCAGGTATGATTCGTGCAGTCTCAACAGAATCCAATGGACGGGGTGAAATAACCGACGACGGCAGACAGAAGGCCGGTGGACCTTCGGCCGACAGTCCTCCGACCTCCGTCTCCCCGAACGTCGTTTGGGAGCCGTGGAACATTCCTCGCGAAGAACGTGAGAAACGGAACGGACATAAAGCAGCAGTGATCTGGCTGACCGGGATTTCGGGTGCAGGGAAAAGCACGATCGCCAAAACCCTGGAGAAAAAACTCTGGGAGGATGGGAAACAAACCGTGCTGCTGGATGGCGACCAGGTGCGCCACGGACTGAATGGGGATCTCGGTTTTAGTCCGGAAGATCGTACGGAAAATATCCGGCGGGTGGGCGAAGCAGCCCGGCTTTTCTTTGAACATGGAAACATTGTTTTATGCACATTTGTGTCGCCGTATGCGAAAGACAGGAAAAAAGTCCGGTCACTGTTTGGTGAAGAACGGTTTGCTGAAGTGCATATTCACTGTGACCCCAAAACTGCACAGCAACGTGATCCGAAAGGACTCTACCAGAAAGCAAAAGAGGGTGAAATCAAAGGACTGACAGGGTATGATGCCGGTTATGAAACTTCAGATGATTGTAAGCTGACCGTGAATACCGATGAAACTAATGTTGAAGATGCCGTGAAGGAGATCCGTAAATTGCTGAAAGAGATGATCTGATTTAGTCAGCCAGGTGAACATTAAAAAGAGATAATTCACCTAAAAGTGCTCAAATCAGTACATTTACATTAAATAAGCAATTGTATATGAAACCATTACAAACACATACTAAGTTGAAGCCAACCGGAAATAAGTTTTCAAGAGTGTTCTATCTTGGATACTACCTTAAAGAGCTGGACCGTATCAAGTTTCAGAAATTTCTTGAATTTACATCTGAAAAAACCGGAAAAGGGAAAACTGAATTATTATCTGACATTCTATCCTCCGTTTTTAAGTACAATATTTCGATCCTGGAATATTTTCAGTTTCATTTTTATGATTTATCCGACAAAGAGCGCAGGGAGTGGGCAGGTACCGGCCATATGTATGAGTATCAGCTGAGGATGAATCCAAAAGAGAAACGGAAGATTCTGGATGATAAAACGCTCTTTTACAGAAACTTTGGGGAATTTTTTGTCCATGCGGTAGCTGATCAAAAAGATTTGGTAGTGAAACCTGAACTTGCAGAAAAGATTCTGTCGAATCCTTCCGGAAAGATTGTTTTTAAAGCTGCTGCAGGAAAGTGCGGAGCTGAGGTCGAGATTCGAAAAACATCAGAATTTAATCCGAAAAGCCTGGTCGAATTCATGCAAGATCATGACTATGACTTAGTTGAAGAATTTATTATTCAACATTCTGAAATTAATAGAATGTCCCCCTCAGCGGTGAATACAATCCGAATGATTACCGAACTCAATGAAGAGGGTGAAGTTGAACTATTGGGTTGCCGTTTCAGAATATCCGTTGATTCGCACGTCGATAACATGGCTGCAGGGAATCTTGCTGCAACGATTGATGAAAAAACCGGCCGGGTAACCGGTAAGGCTGTATATAGTGATATTACAAAGCCAGACGTTGAGTATCATCCCGTTACCAATGTCAGAATTACAGGTTTTCAAATTCCATATTGGGATGAGATTGTTGAAATGGTTAAAAGGGCAGCCAAAAAACACCCTCAAAACCGTTCTATCGGGTGGGATGTAGTACTTACAGAAAAAGGTCCGGGTCTCATTGAAGGCAATCACGACTGGTGTAAACTGTTATGGCAGCTTCCTGAGAAAAAAGGGATGAAGTCGAAATTAAAACTCGTTTAATTCGGATTACATGTACTCCGGTTTTCTAAAAAGAATTTTCGATTTCTTCGTTGCATTATTGGTTCTGCTACTCATTTCTCCCATTTTTATAATCGTTGCAATACTTCTTTTCTTTCAAAACAGGGGCAGCGTTTTTTTCTTACAGGAACGGCCGGGTTACCGCGAACAGCCTTTCCGGATCATTAAGTTTAAAACCATGACGGATGAAAAGGACGATGAAGGAAACCTGCTTCCCGATGTAGACCGCATTACCGGACTGGGCCAATTTATCCGAAAATATTCGCTTGATGAACTTCCCCAGCTCATTAATGTTCTGAAGGGAGATATGAGCCTGATTGGTCCCCGGCCGTTACTGTTTAAATATATACCACTCTATTCTGATGAACAGCGCAGAAGGCATGAAGTACGCCCGGGAATTACGGGATGGGCCCAGGTAAATGGAAGAAATTCGATCAGCTGGAGTAAAAAATTTAAGCTGGATGTCTATTATGTGGATAATGTATCGCTGAGTCTTGATTTCAAAATTTTCTGGCTCACGATTCTTAAAGTCGTCAAAAGAGAGGGGGTTAACCAGTCGGAAGCTCGCCCGATGCAGCCGTTTGATGGATCGAACTAACATAGAGTTCTAAATCATTCTTAATGAAAGACGATTGCTAACTCAACTTCCGCAACATTTCAAAATCTACTTTAAACCTCTTTAAACTACGCTCTGTAGTGCTGCATTTATTATTTTTATAGCAGGATAAGCTTTATGCTCAGTCTGTCATTCCAGCCCGTCTTTGGGTGTTATTTTCGGTCCCTTTGAATTCAATCTGAATTCAATAAATTACATTGGGGTAAAAATGGGTTTGCCGCCTTGCAGGGGTACGGATATATCGCACCTACGGCGCTCCAATTTTTCCTGCTCGCTCAATAACCCAAGGCCACCGCTGCGCAGTGACTTTGGGCTACGGACATGACGCACCTAAGGTGCTCAGTTTATGCACTTTAACACAGATTTATTTACACATAATTTTTAGGCTACATATCTGTCACTTTCAGTATTATTTTTGAGGTTTAGATAATTCGATTTAATCAAGGGCATTCACCTTTTTATGATTACAAGCCAGCCCCGTTTAGGGGCGTCATGTCCGTGGGGTATAAGGATGCCCCATCAAAAAGAAGCGCCGTAGGTGCGATATATCCGCGCCTCTGCAAGGCGACCACTCATTCATCGGGCACAATCCTTTTACGATAATCTTTGATCTCTTGAGAGGCATTGAATACGACTCAGTCCATCTGTTTGAATTTTATGACTGAGATTGAATTCAGAATCTGAAGGATAACGCCCTTTTTGAACTGATTTTAGTGTTATCCAATAAATAAAAATCGAATTCAGGTTTGAAGTAAGTATCGATTTATAATCTTGAAGACAGAAAAACACGAAGGATTTACGCAGTGCTTTAGGTAATTTATTCTCCTGAAAGAATATTTGTATTACCAGTCACTATAGAAAAAAGAATCCAGTTTGTAAGAATGACTGGAACCTGCAGGAAAGTTTTTGGGTGAAAAATTCCGGTGCGTTTTATGAAGACTTCTGGTCATGCGGCATCTCCCACTTCTGGTTCGAAATTTTTAACTCCGCCGGTGATGAACTGTTTTATGCGAAGACGTGAGATCACGGAACAGGGTCCGCGATTACTTGTAAAAAGAGTACGCACCTGTTGTACCTTCTGGTGGTTTCGGTTCAGCGAACCGAGCCACGAATGAACATCTGTGGTATCAAAAAAAATGCCTCAGCATGAAGTAGATCTGCGGCCAGCTGATATATCAAACTGAGTTAAAAAATACTCACAAGCGATAACAGGAAATTGGTGATGGTATTTAATATTATTGGTCTTCTAAATAAAAAAGACAAATCATGAAAAATATATTAGTCACTGGTGTTGGCGGCCCGACTCCGAGATCATTTGTGCGTGCCGTAAAAAAGTTTGGCGGAGATGAAGCGAGTAAGTATCGTTTTATTGGTGTGGACTGTAATTCGTTAGCCTATGGCCTATACGATAACTCCCTGTTTGCAACCAGTTATGTGGTGCCAAGGGCAGATGATGATCGTTACTGGAATAAAATCAATGAGATCATTGATCAGGAAAAGATAGAAGCAGCAATTGTTCTTCCTGAGGTTGAGGTTCTTGAATGGGCGAAATCTTCGGAAAAAATAAAAAGTGAAATTAAAGTTCACCTCCCTGATTATACCCTTGCCAATACATTAGTGAATAAACATCGCTTGCATGAGATACTGGGAGAAACATCATGGGTGCCAAAGTTCAGAAAAGTAGATCCCGGACAGTATAATTTTAAAAAACTGTCAGATGAAGTGGGGGATGAATTTTGGATCCGAAGTACAGAAGGTTCAAGCGGACTCGGTTCGCTGAAAATTGAATCCGAATCTTCCCTTGCCCAGTGGATTTCCATTAATGGAGGTGTGAAGGAGTTTATCGCAACAGAATACCTGCCCGGGCGGAATATGGCGTGCAAGATGCTCTATTTTGATGGGAAACTGGCCAGAACTGCATGCGCAGAGCGGGTCAACTACATTATGGCTAAGGTAGCCCCCTCCGGAATTACCGGTAATACCTCTTTTGGCCGACTGATCAATGAGCCCGGGCTTGTAGAAATATCTGAACAGACTCTGGATTATATCTCAAAAGAGGCAGGCAGTGAGCTGAACGGCATTTTTACGGTAGATTTTAAGGAAGATACGAATGGTGTTCCAAAAATTACGGAGATCAATATCCGGCACGTGGCGTTTACGTCATCTTTTGCAGCTGGCGGCGCAAACCTTCCGATGGATACGTTAACGTACCTGTTTTCCGGATCGTTAACTCCTGAACGTGTTGACTACACATACGAAAAGGGGCTGATATTTTTGAGAGATGTGGATTCTCTTCCGCTGGTTATGAATGAAAATGATCTGCTCGGGTAATAATATAAAATTGACCGGTTTTGGATGTTCTACTCATGTACAGATTTAAACCGGCAGTTATCTATATCAATTTTTAGGCAATTATGAAAAAAGTATTAGTTACCGGCGCCGCCGGGTTTATTGGGTATCATCTCTGCAGACGACTCATCAGCGAGGGATACGATGTGTATGGACTGGATAATCTGAATGATTATTATAGCACCGACCTGAAGTGGGGCCGGCTGGAACAGCTGGGTACGGGCAGTGAATTTTTTGAAGAGATAAATAACGGGAAATTGGTGAAAAGTGAGAATCATGAAAACTGCTCATTTGTTAAAGCAGACCTTTCCAGCCGGGAGTCGGTGGAGGATTTGTTTCGTGCTCAATCCTTTGATGTGGTGATTAATCTTGCCGCCCAGGCTGGTGTTCGCTACAGCCTGGAGAATCCTCATGCCTATACTTCATCAAATGTGGAGGGATTTTTGAATATCCTGGAAGGGTGCAGGCACACAAGTGTAAAGCACCTGATATACGCCTCATCAAGTTCGGTTTACGGAGCAAATGCCGAAATTCCGTTTCATACTGCCGACAGGGCGGATAGCCCGGTCAGCCTGTATGCCGCCACAAAAAAAGCGAATGAGATGATGGCTTATACCTATTCCCATCTCTACGGAATTGCTACAACAGGGCTTCGTTTTTTTACAGTTTATGGCCCCTGGGGGCGTCCCGATATGGCTTATTTTAAATTTGCAAACCTGATGCGCAATGGGAAGCAAATTGATGTATACAACAATGGAAACATGTCCCGCGATTTCACATACATTGACGATATTGTAGAGAGCATTAAGAGGCTGATTCCGCGTCCACCCAAAAACTCTGATAATGGTGATGAGGCGCCTGCAAACCTGTTTAACATCGGGAATGGGTCACCGGTGAATTTGCTGGAGTTTATTGAGATTCTTGAAAAAGAACTCGGCATGAAGGCTGAAAAAAACATGATGCCGATGCAGCCTGGTGACGTAGAAAAGACCTGGGCTGATGTGGATGATCTTTTCGAATACATAGATTACCGTCCGGAAGTGGGGATTGAGGAGGGAATTCAAAGTTTCGTGAAGTGGTATAAGGAATATTACGGGATTTAAATGCAGGGAGAGCATAGTTAGTATTGGGTAGCAGGTAGCAGGGGGATTTCTCTCAATTTATTTTATATTCATCAAGATATTGCAAATCTTTACCCGATACCCGATACCCGATACCCGATACCCGATACCCGATACCCGATACCCGATACCCGATACTACTTCATATGATTAAATTTTTACTTGACCCTTTCAATATTCTCTGGCTGTTCGTATTGACAGGGTTGGTGGCATATCTCTTCAAAAAAAGAGCGATAGCAGGTGCTGTTTTTATCATTTCCGGTGGGTGGTTTCTTTTGATTTCGACCCCGCTGGTTCCGAGCTTTTTATTAAACTCACTGGAAGATCAGTATGAACCAGTATCTGTGGCTGCTATCGCTGACGTACAAGCTCCGTACCACATTGTTGTGCTTGGCGGCGGCCACGGTTTTGATGACCGGCTCCCACCCAATTCTCTTCTATCACTGAATGCACTTGGCCGGCTAAATGAAGGGATCCGGCTGCACAGGCAGCTACCTAACAGTATGCTGGTACTATCCGGCTACTCTTCCAGCGGGAGGACAACCCAGGCTGAAATGCTTCGTAATGCCGCAATTCTGCTGGGCGTTGAAGAGGATAAATTGTTGATCCAGAAAGAACCGGGAAACACCTATGAGGAAGCCGAAGTTTACGCAGAACGGTTTGGAACAGGCCAGCCTGTAATCGTAGTCACAAGTGCAGCACACATGCCTCGCGCGGTAATTGTTTTTGAGAAATTTGGCATTACGCCACTTCCATCACCCACAAACTACAGACTAAAAGGGAGCTGGAAGAGAAAAAAGCTCTCACTCCCCGCATTGAATAACATAGACAATTTAAGAATTAGTTTATCTGAGCATGCAGCGATCATCAGAGAAAAATTCAGGTAAGGATTTATCAGTTCTTATGTTGATTTATACACGAAATGAAAATGTACCCGTATAGTCAATAGCTGGTAGATTTGTGTACAGTAGATGATCTTAACTTACGGAATGACCTGAGTTCTATTGTTAATTCATGAATATAAAAGCCTCCCTTGTTAGGGGAAACTACTTCATTAATTATTTGAAGAAATTACTAATCGTATTATCATTGACGCGACATTAGCACCATTGGTGCGGCATATCCGTAGCCCCAGGCCACTGCAAAGCAGTGGCCTGGGTTGCGAGCGAGCATGAAACATGGGAGCGCCTAGGTGCGAAATACCTGTAGCCCAGCATGACGACCAACCCATCTTTACCTACCTACAATGTATATTGTTGAATTCAGAGTTGAAATAATGCCGCCCCGAAATGGGACTGGTTTCAAACCCTGCCTGAAAAGGGGAAAGCCGATGTGGCATCTCTGTACTTAAAATGCCGATAAGAATACCTGTAGAACCTATCTTTAGATAAAAATTAGATCTTAGAGCTATAGGCTGTTTTACCGGTTTGAAAAGAAGGTCGCCTGGAATAGACTGATTCCAGGCAAAAAGAATTTAGAGCCTAATTTTCAAAGCATTAAATAAAAGGAGAAAACTGCACCCATATTGTGAGGCTTGAATGAAATTGCATCCGCTGAACCTGCGTCAAGAACGGAGAGCATCAATCTTGTTTCAAAGCCAATTCTGTTATTATATCCATGCTCGAGACCGGCACCTATAATCAGGCCGGCATCAAAATCGGAATATTGGTTTTTGACGTCATTTGAAAAATCTCCTGAGAATTCAATTCCAATCGGGGCTCCGGTATTAGATCCTGAAAATTGAGCAGACATCAGGTAGCCGCCAAATACTCCGCCGGTGAGATGATAGGTAGTGCTTGAATAGGGGCGGCCATAAACAATTCGCTCTGGCGGTGTTGTCGTCAGCTGAAAGAGAATGGGGACCTGTATATAGAGAAGATCCGTCTCGCTAACCGTTTGAAAGTTAAATCCCCTGAGCTGAAATCCTTCTTCATAGCTTGCACCCATGGTAATCAATGAAGGCTCAATCTGTAAACGGAGACTTTCACCTAACCATTGTCTGAACATCAATCCAGTTTCAATACCTGATGTAGGGTTCGGAGTCAGCGAAAGGTCGATATCACCGGATACAAATCGAAAGTCGTGAAGGTGTGAGGTCACTGCAGGCCCGACTTTTACGCCAATTCCAACACTTTGTGACTGAGCTTCCTGCACGAAAAAAGGCAATGTTAATATTAAAAAAAGTATAGATGATGAAAGTAATCGAAATTTGTTCATTTATATAAATCTTATCTATTCAATAAAATATTGAAACTTCTGCTATGATAACTGGTTGAGTTACATATAGACCAGTATGAGCATTCTGTTCCATATTCTGATTCACAAATGCGTATGGGGTTTGTTTTTGCATGTACAAGTATATGAAATATGTATACATTCACAATACCCGGAAAAAAGTATAAAACAGTATTGTTTTCTCAGTACAAGCAATAATTATTTCTAAGGTAACAATTGCCCGATTAATTGTTAGTTTGAATTAGTTAATTTTTTGAATTAAGCCAAATTCCTGAAGAACAAATAATTATTTAGTATACATGCCAGATCAACAGAAACGAATTTATCTCTCATCCCCGCATATGGGTGGCGGAGAGCTTGATTACATACACGACGCTTTCGAAAAAAACTGGATTGCACCGCTGGGTGCGAATGTGAACGGATTTGAAGAAGATCTTGCCGGGTATTCAGGAAGAGATCAGGCGGCGGTGGTAACGTCAGGAACAGCCGGAATCCATCTCGCCCTGATTCTGTGCGGTGTGCAGCCGGGTGATGAAGTTTTCTGTCAGTCGTTTACGTTTACAGCAACAGCAAACCCAATCCGTTACCAGGGAGCAGAACCGGTGTTTATCGATTCCGAACCGGAAACCTGGAATATGGATCCCGATCTGCTGGAGGAGGCTATTACAGATCGTTTGGATAAAACATCATCCCGGCATCAAAAAGAATCCGATAATGCGGACGAAATTGATAAAAACAAAAGTAAATCATCTCTGACCGGCAAATCCAAAAGTGAAAACAACCGTCCGGGGATGCCTAAGGCGATCATTGTGGTCCACCTGTACGGGATGCCGGCAAAAATGGAACGTATCCTCGAAATTGGCCGTACATACAATATTCCTGTTATTGAAGATGCGGCTGAAGCACTTGGCTCATCCATTAACGGTAAAAAGTGCGGTTCATTCGGCAAACTCTCCGTCTATTCGTTCAACGGGAATAAAATTATTACCACATCTGGCGGCGGTGCCCTGCTGGGTGATGATGAAGAACTGATCAGCCGTTCACGATTTCTGGCCACGCAGGCGAGGGATGATGCGCCGCACTACCAGCACTCTCAGCTCGGCTACAACTATCGAATGAGCAATATCACGGCAGGAATAGGACGCGGACAGATGCAGGTACTGGATCAGCATGTTGAACTTCGCCGATCGAACCACAACTTCTACTTTGAAGCGCTGAACGGGGAGTGGGCAGATACTGATTTTAAAGATTTACGTGAACGTTTTGGAAGCAGCTCGAGCAGTTCGTCAAATCAAACGGGTATGAAAAAGTCCGGAATCTATTTTCTAAAAGAGCCTGAAGGGTATTTCAGTAATCGGTGGCTGACCACGGTACTCATAAACCCAAATGAAACGGGAGGAATCACACGGGAAGATATCAGGCTTAGTCTGGAAAAGGAGAATATCGAGTGCAGACCGCTATGGAAGCCAATGCACCGCCAGCCGCTTTACAATAATTCATCATTCTATAGTAAGGGGGGAGATGAAACAAGTGTGAGTGAATTTCTGTTTAAGTATGGACTCTGTTTGCCATCCGGCAGTAATATGGCAGATAGCGACAGGCAAAGAATTATTCACGCCATGAACAGGGCTTTACGTAAATGATGGCGGTGATAATTGTAAAGGTATAGCCGTTCTGTGGCGGCCAAAGAATATTATGATGGTGTTAAATCGTTCTTAATTATAATATTGTAATTCATTCTGCTGGTATAATTAAATAAATTGTTAGCAGTATAATTTTTGATTAGACAATTAATGAAGTTTAGGTATAAACGCTGCAGAGAGTTTTTCAATAAATCGAAAGCACAGCCAATTAAAAACAGGCATATACAACAACTGACAGTATCACGGCCAGGATGAGCGAGCAAAACATGGAAGTAGAATCATATAAAGTTAAATACAAATACATCAATCGTTTTACGAGAGGACTGTTTTTTCTTGCGGGAGATACTTTTGCACTCCTGATTTCAGCGGCAATGGCATTTTTAATCCTCTCACCTTTTAGTCTGGCAGCCAGGCCTGTACCGGTTGAGTTTACCGCGATGATGGTACTCTCGATTTTGGTCGGCCTTGCATTTTTCAGAATGTATGTGGTGAACTGGCGTTACATGAGTCTCCGTGAACTTGTGCGGATCTTTTGCGGTGTTTTGTTTGGGGGATTTACGGCTCTCGCAATTTCTGAAATTTTTCTATCACCGGGCAACTTCGAGTATGCATATACGGCGTTGACGATGCTGAATGCGTTATTACTTGTTGGCGGGTTTCGGATCAGCAAGCGGATGTATATCGAGCTGGTATCGGCACCGAAGAAGCGCAAAAAACATACGATTATTTTTGGCGGAGAAAGTGAGGGTGAGCAGATCCTCAGGGATATCCTGAAAAACGAGCACTGGAATCTTAATGTGCGCGGAATGTTCGATGATCGCATTATGCCGGGACTGCTGTTGCACGGAACCCGTTTTCTTGGTGGTAAAAAGAAAATGATGGAGTATATCCGGGAACACGATGTGGATCAGCTGATTGTAGCCTTTCCTGAAATTCCGAAAAAGGATCTGAAAGAAATTATTGATGAAGTAAAGTCTATCCGTCCGGATATGGATATTAAAGTACTCCCTTCATTTCACTCGCTTTCGGATGACCCGGTTGGAGTGAAGCATATTCGTGATATCAGTATTGAAGATATCCTGGGACGGGAGCCGGTAAATATTGATATGGACACGATTCGCAATTCAATCACCGGTAAGACCGTGCTGGTTACCGGCGGCGGCGGTTCTATTGGTAGTGAACTGGTTCGGCAATGCGCAAAACTTGATCCCGCCAAACTGGTGATGCTGGATGTAGATGAAACCGAACTTTTTCATGTCGAAAATGAACTAAAGAGTTTGAATGCAAACCTTATTCCCTGTGTTGCCAGCGTTGCAGATAAAAATAAAATGGATCGCGTGATGCGTGAGTTTGAACCAGATGTGATATTTCACGCTGCAGCCTACAAACATGTGCCGATGATGGAAAGCTTTCCGGATGAGGCTATTCGCGTAAATGTGGGCGGAACTCATGTTCTTGCCGAACTTGCATGTAAATACGGTGTGGATAAGTTTGTTATGGTCTCTACCGATAAAGCGGTAAACCCCACCAATGTAATGGGTGCTACAAAGCGTGTAGCTGAGGAAATTTGCATGTCGTTTAACGACATCTGCAACACGAAGTTTATCTCGGTACGGTTTGGAAATGTTCTGGGTTCCCGGGGTTCGGTGGTGCCGCTGTTTATGGAGCAGATATCTAATGGCGGACCTATTACGCTAACCGATTCCAGGATGAAGCGATATTTTATGACGATACCCGAGGCAGTACTGCTGGTTATGCAGGCCGGGTCGATGGGTGACGGAGGCGAAGTATTTGTTCTGGATATGGGTGAGCCGGTGAAAATTATTGATATGGCGAGAGATCTCATCCGCTTACATGGTCTTGAGCCCGATAAGGATATCCATATTGAGGTGACCGGTTTACGACCGGGTGAGAAGCTTTTTGAGGAATTGCTCAACGCTGAAGAGGGCGTGAATGAAACCGATCACAAAGAGATCTTTAAAGCGATCTGTATTCGAAAGCTTGAAAAAGATCAGCTGGATGAAAAAATCGGCAGAATGTTTGAAATGATTCATAAAGGTGATATTGCGTCTATTCGCGGTATGCTCAAAGAAATTGTTCCTACATTTAATTACAGGGGTAAAACAAGAAAACTATCAGGTAAAAATCTTTCAGAAAAGGCGAAAGAGTCCGACAAAAATACCCACGGATCTAAAAACGGACACGCTATATCTAAAGAAAAATCAGCTATAGAAGAGGAAGAAGAGGCCTCGGTTGTACATTAAATTAAAGCGGTTTTAAACTATTGGTTCTGAGTTTAGAAGTGTCCATTTCTTGTTGTAAAGCTCAGCAGATCATCCCCCATTGTCTCCTTCGAAGGCAATGAAACTAACTTAGATTTCTTTCAAAGGGAACCAAATTAGCAGATATACCCAAGATCTTTTATCAACTTTTAAATAATCCGGCCTTTGATTACTGAAGGAGGTGCTTGGTTTGCGGGGAGTGCATGTGATGTTTGTAAAAACTACCGGCCAAATCTATGATTACTGACGCTAAGTGATATGGACCTTTGTTTTTACATCGCAAAACGGACCGCAAATCCCGACTGAAGGAATCATCAGCCCGGCGGGTTTTGGGTACTTTTGACCGTTCAAAAGTACCAGGAAAAGATTTATAAATTTGGATTTTGTTAGTGTCATTAACTTCGATGGAGGACACTCTATGATAAACTCCATATCGACCAAAAAGGTATGGTATCCAACTCTTCACTTATTGTTGGCAGGTTCAGTTTCTTACGGCAGCCCGACCCACCTTTTGTTACTCATAACATGAAATTATTAGCAAAATTTAATGGTAAAACAGGGGTTATACGCTTTTTTACCTAAGAGTATAATTTTATTTGAATCTAAATATCCTTAACTATAGACAAATAAGACAGTTTAATCACAGCTGGGAGTCGGTACCACAGGAACAAAGGTAGTGCAAGACAGTAAAGACTACACTGGTAAATCAGGGAATAAGAGCAAATACATCAAACAATTATGAATCTGTATGATTTAATGCTGATCATACCTGCCGTACTTACGGCGTATGTAATCAGCTACATAGCCATGCCAGCTGTTATACGAGTGGCGAAGCTGAAAAATCTGATCGATTCCCCGGATGGTATCCGAAAATTACAGGGATCAGTCGTACCGACTTTGGGAGGCGTCGGTATAATATCAGCTTTTATTGTTTCCTATTCTGTATGGGGACAAGTGGTGAGTATTCAATCATTTCCTTATTTCATCGCAGCTTTGTTTATTCTTTTTCTGCTGGGTGTCAGGGATGATATTGTACAATTAACACCGTTTAAGAAACTGGCTGTTCAGCTGGTTGCTGTTCTAATCCTTGTCTATGGAGGCGGAGTTGCACTAACAAGCTATGGAGGGGTACTCGGCTATCAGGAAGTATCGTGGGGTGCAGGGACCGTCACATCCGTTGTAATTCTGATAGCGATCATTAATGCTTATAACTTGATCGATGGGATAGATGGCCTGGCCGGCGGGGTGGGGTTAATCGCTTCAGGTATACTCGGGATATGGTTCTGGGGTGCAGGTTTTATCAGTCTGGCGATTTTATCATTTTCACTATCCGGCGCCCTCGTTGGGTTTCTGGCATACAACATGTTTCCGGCAAAAATCTTCATGGGAGATACCGGAGCTATGTCGATAGGGTTTATTTTAGGGTTTTTATCTCTAGAATTTTTAATACTCAACCATGGCCTTTCCGGGGAAGCCTGGCATATAGCGAACGGAGAAGTACTGGCCGTTGCGATTCTCATAGTACCGATTGTAGATACACTGCGGGTAATAATGATTCGGGTTATTCGCGGGGTAAGTCCTTTTAATGCTGATCGCAGTCATATCCATCACAAGATGATAGATATGGACATTTCTCATCATCACTCAGCATTTATTCTCTGGCTTGTGAATATCCTTATGATCGGTGTCGCATACCTGACAATGCCGATGGAAGTTCATCTGCAGCTTGGGGTTGTTATCGGATTGGGGCTGTTGATTCTGCCAATTATTCAATTATCAATGTTTTTTGTTCACAAAGTCTTTCATATCGAAAGTGAAAAAACAAAAACAGATTCTTCTGCAGCGACGTACGAAACGAATTGAAGAGATTTTAGTCAAGTATCAAAGAGGGCAGGTTCACAGATGCAGGCATAAATTCGAGGATACGCCGGCATTAGTATGGTTGTGATTCTTACAAATATCTGCCGTTTTAACAAATAGTACTAAGAATTACTGTTTCGTTCACTGATTTCAGTGTCCGCTTTAAGAGAGTAGAGCAAATCATCAATCATTCCTTTCTCGAGTGCACCTAAAAAGAGATCTTTGAGTGACCGTGAGAGTATCAGTGAATGAAGAAATAATGCTGAGCCAAGAGCCAATCCAGCAGGTAAGGGCCAATTCAATAATGAAATTAGCAGGGTAATCAATACGAGGGAGACTACGGATACTGTGCCGTAATAATGAATTTTATACCTGTTAAATCCTGTCATGCCTATGGGGTATTGTGTTCTTGTAAGGAGAGAATACACGTTATTTCTTAATGGATTCTCTTAAGCTGATTCAATGTTAATAAATTCTAATGTTAATTAAAAGTGGTAGATTCGATTCTAATATTGTACTGCAATTGACAGGTGCTGCTATTTTTCAATTGCCTGATTTCAATGAGAAAGCTTGCAGATCTACTCCTTATTGAATGATAAGTGGTTTAGTTCCCCGATTATCTTGGGAAAAAGATAAATAGGCCCATTTCCCATTTGGGAGAAGATAGAAACGATCCGGACAGCTGTCGAGAGAGCAGGGGGATGCCCATCATAATCAACCATAGTTCAAAACTTGATTCATAAGCAAAAAGATCATCTCCCCATTGCCCCCATCCCAAAAAAACGTGCCTATGGCAAAACGGGACAATTCATAATCGATAAAAATTTATGGATTATAAGTTGACACATTGAAGGCTCTGTCTTGAGGTGGTTCATTGTCTCGTTCGAACTTCTGACAGGAAATTATGTTCAGGTTGGAGGGCGTAAAAATCACATTCATCTTTTGAGCCAGCTTTGGAGAAAGGCTGCTCAGGTGACATGGGTTCAGCAAGTCAAACAGGGTGCATCCAGATGAATTATAACAATCGAGGATTTTTTTTAATGAACGATATGTGTGGAATTAAGCTGTCTGCCTTCGCCCAAGCTGGGTCTGCCAGATGGGGTTATTTACATGTCATGTGGCCTGCCCTCTTGCAATATTTCCCCTTTTAAGATGGTTTCATATTTACACCATAACGAAACTTAAAAGATTATGCCAAGTATCACAGTCAAAAATATACCAGAGCCTATTTACAAAAAGCTAAAGCAGCAGGCAGAAGCACAACATCGAAGTATGAACAGCGAGATTATAGCCTGTTTGGAGCGATCCGTCGAGCCGAAACGTGTTTCTTCTGATGAAATTCTCCGTCAAGCACGGATGATGAGAAAAAAAGTCAGAGGAAGCTTGTCTGCTGAAGAAATTGAAAAGACCATGATTGTTGTTGATACTAACATTCTCGCTCATTTTTGGTTACCATCAGACCATACTGAACTGTGTGATCAATTATTTCAATGGGATCCGGATTGGGTTGCTCCGGTTTTGTGGAAAAGTGAGTTCAGGAATGTTGTTTTTCTTTACATGAGAAAAAAACTCATTGATCTGTCTGAAGCATTACAAGTCTCTGAAAAAGCAGAAAATCAGATGAAAGATCGGGAGTTTCATGTAAACTCAATTCAGGTATATAATTTTGCTGAAAAATCTGATTGTTCTTCCTACGACTGTGAATTCATCAGTCTCGCAGAAGATCTGGATACCAAACTGATAACCATGAACAAGCAGATTCTTCGTTCGTTTCCTGAGTGATCTGCTAAACCATTGGATGTTCTTAACCCATAATATCGCCACATAACACCAAAGCGGCTCAAACGGACGAATTTGCAGTTCGGGGCTTTTGAAAGTTGGTTGCCCCGCCGCTCATATTTGTCAAACCGTTATGTGCTTTTTTGGAAAACAGTGAATTTGTGTAAAAATTAAGTTTTTGAAATCGTGTAAATTGCTATGCCTCAATTAGTAAAACAGCAAATAGGAATTGTTGCCATAGTCGTAGAAAACTATGACGATGCGATCGAGTTTTATACTCAAAAGCTTCAATTTACTTTGGTAGAAGATACCGATTTAGGTGGCGGTAAACGTTGGATTCAAGTTTCTCCGCCAAACTCAAATGGCACAAATCTTCTTCTTGCACAAGCTAGTTCAGATGAACAAAGACAGGTAATAGGTAATCAAACTGGTGGTCGTGTGTTCTTGTTTCTACAAACCAATGATTTCTGGCGTGATTATGAGGCAATGAAATCAAAGGGTGTGGTTTTCACCGAGGAACCTCGAGTAGAAGAATATGGCACAGTTGTAGTTTTTCAAGACCTGTATGGCAACAAATGGGACTTATTACAACTAAATCGAGCACCCAATTAGTACGGACATAACAAAACGGCTCAAACGGACGATTTTTGGGTTCGGGGCTTTTGAAAGTTGGTCGCCTCGCCTATTAGCCGCCAAACCGTCATCACGCGTTGCACGATGTTGTTGATTGGTGCTCCTTTGGACTGATTTGAAAACCAGGAAAATGATATCACGGGTCAACTTAATTAGAAATTGATTAGATCTTCAAAGCTAATACCTGATTGAAAACAAGATCATTCAAAAAGATTGAATCCACACAAAATGCCATCGAGCCGGTAAGTTATTCATGTAGAAATACCTGATATAAAACATCTTTGTTTTAATGCATCTGCTTTAAGCTTACACCATGTTGAACCTCTTTTGAGATGCCTGAAAAAATAAAAATTGAACTATATCTAATGTTTTATGTTTTAATGCCGATAAAACAGAAAGAAATACGAATTATATGTGATAGTTAGCTTTTTTAGCTGTTTAAGCAATAATTTGGTTTCGGTTTACACATGTAGTTGTATGCTTAAATGTGAATTCACGGAACATATAGTTTCAGCATGTATAAAAATCGTTATAATAGTTTTCTAAACGTGTTGAAATGGATGATCAGTACAGTTTGCAGAAAGATTTATTCAAACAATAAAAGACAGGCTGTATTGGTTAAAAGTAGGAGATGAGAATAATTTGTAAAATTTCATTATCTTATCTTGTACGAATATTCTAAATGTAAGATTGCATTAAGAAGTAACAATATTTTACAATCGTAGTCTGAAAAAATCAAATATTAGTCATGAATATTAAATTCGTTAAACGGTCTCAAATTAAATCGAGTAAAAGAAGGTCATCAAAATTTAAACCGCTGATGGATGCTCTTGATAAGTTAGAACCGGGCGGGCAGGCCGTTGAAGTTTCTTATTCGAATGATAAAAGCGTAAACTCCATGCGCACTGCTGTTTATCAGTATAATCAGGAGAATAACGTGAAGATTAAAAGCGGTAAAGATGCTTCAAACAAAAAAATCTACTTTTACCGCGAAAATTAGGAAGCTGCTTCCTGTTTTTTAATAATTTTATAAAAGCCGCTGCAACAGCGGCTTTTATTTTTTGGAGCGTAAATCTTTGACGCTGCACAAAAATATTATCTGGTATAAAACTTTTCCTCATTCCGGTGTTCTGAACTGGAATGGTTTTCCATGAAATTTTTCCTGGTTCCGGTGCTCTGTGCCGAAAGGGTTTCCCATAAAGCTATATCTCGTTCAGGTGCTCTGCACCGAAACGAGAAACCATAAAGCTTTGCTTTTCAATTAAGCAAAAATGGCAGATGCCACACCGTGATGCCGCATGAGTTTCATAAACTTCAGGAACGTTCAAAGAGTAAACCCTGTGAAATCGATAACCGGATCGGTTCGGAAATTTCTTTTCTCGTTATTGACGGAGTGGAGCAGGCAACAGACCACTTGTTTGGATTTTTTACCTGGGGAATTAAATCTGCCGGGACGATCTGTCGCGGCTGCCCTTCCATGTTTGCCACAAAAACAATTTCCTTGCCTGATTCTGGATCACGTCTGTACCCGTAGTAGATCACTGTACCGTGTACGGGTTCAGCATAGGTAAGAAAATCATCATCCCGGAAGTTGTACCTAAGCCAGGGGTTTTTTGTCCTGTACTTTCTGATTTCCAGATTAAACGCAGCTTTTTTACTGCTAACGTACTCAGCATGGTTATCTACATTGCAGTAACAATTCAGGTCCTGCATCCAGGCATCAACAAATTCATCGAGCATTTCCCGGGTCCACGTCTCTTCGCAATACACGTTGATCAACTTCAAAATTTGTTCTGGATCATTATCCGTGCATTTTACGAAGGAAAGCAGCGCTTTGGTAAAACTTCTAAGTTCATCAAGTGAATGAAATCCCATACCTTTCAGCCTTTTAAAAAAACGGGATTGCCGGAACTCGTTTCCGGTTACCTGCCAGTCAAGGAAATAGGCTTCTTCAGCCGTTACCTTTAGTGCGTAATTGGAATCCGTATCGCGTATAAAGCTCCAGGGAGCATGTCCCAGTGCGTGGAGAAAGTCCATCGGCACGCCGGGCAGGAATCCGTGCATCAACAGTGTGGTAGAAGGATGGTTATAGGCATTATTCATCACCATTTTAAGGGAGTTTCCCAGGTGTGAATTCACGGTAACTGAATTGGGATCTGCCTGCGTGCCGCGCCGGATTGTATCATGGTTCGCATAACCGCTGATCCACCTTTCCCCATATTTCATAACCTCTTTCAGGCGCCACATCTTTGAAACCCAGTATGTGTATGAATAAGGAGTGTTGTATGCAAATATGGTTGGAGCCCATTGAAACGCGTGTTCCTGCTGGTTGTTTACCTCAAGGTAAGATGCTGCAAGCTGCCAGTCATCGCGCGGCCAGGGACGCCCGTCTTCGAAAATCATCCAGGGGCGGTAGAGTGTACCGCAATTTCTGACAGTGATATCGCTCATCTCCTTCAGAAAATCGTTGTCATAGAGATGTTTTTCTTTTTCTTCATCATAATATTTAAAATCGTGTGATGCATCTACACGAATTCCATCAAACCCGTACGCCATTTTACGCCGGAGCATCTCAAGTACTACTGCGCGTATCATCGGATGTCTAATCCGAATTTCCCGGCCGTAGGTTGAGGGTCCGGTAAAATATAGACTGGGCAGCAGTTGGGTTGCAATATCATCAGCATGGCCATAAACAACGTCGAGGACCACTTTAACAGGATCGGGGGATGTATGAAGCGTCTCTATCAATTCAAGCAATTCTGACGGCCTGCCGGTACCGAGCAGAGAGGGATTAACTGCGGCGGATCCAAATAATGATATATCATATCCCCAGTTGAGAACACCGGGCCGTTTTAGACGTACTGTAACCTCTTCACCATCTTCATTTGGCTGGTGAATCGGATCCCAGAACGTGTGGTTATCCGGATGTTGTACAACGGGATCGAGCGGCATCAGCTCAACTGCATCGAAACCGCATAAGTTTTTTTCATCCGGTGTAAGTTCATTGCCGCTTCTTAGTTTACGAGCCACCTGTTTGAACCGGTCGTTCAGGGAATAGAGTGTACCCGGTTTGGTTGAGGTTTGAACATGTAGTTCAAGCAGGTTTACGGAGTTGGGAATACGATGGTTATTTTCTTCGGAAAGTTCATCAGAAAGTTGTTCGTAATATGTTGAATCGGCTCTGTTCTTCAACATTGTGTCAATGTCATACACCTCGGCAGGTGCGAATACGCCATAAGGAAGTGAAGCTGCCATCGGGTCCCTGATAATCTCTTCCCTTCCCGATTTAAATTTAACTTTAACCTGGTAAAGCGCACCAAAGGATTCTTTGTCGCCGGAAGGAACACCATTTAAAACAGTAAGCGCAAATTCATCTTCCAGCAGAACCGGAAATGTGCGGTATTGAAATGAAGCATGTTGTTCCGGCTTGTCAAAATTCAGATAACGGGTAGGGAGATATAGCTGAATTTCTGCAGATTCAGCATCTTGAAAGTCAGGGTTCCAGAACAAAAAATAGGTTTGTAATCCTTTAGGTTTGCAGCCAAGTCTCTCTGCAATTTGGCGGGCACGATTCAGTGAAACTGGCGGCTGGATGAGAGGTTTCAGGTCAAAGGCGAACTCTCGTGTAGCCGATGGATTATGGGAAATGGGATGTATCATGGCAGATATTAGGCAGATTCCGGTTAACGTTTACACTGCAGCGATAGCTCGGTTCAGGTTCTATTTTAAAATTTTCGATATCGTCCAAAAATGCATCAGGAGAATGGAGTTCTCGTTATGCCCTGCTGAACCAGGATTCGCTCACATTTAAATCCTATTTATTGGCAATGTCACCCTACTTTGCAGGATTGCCAATAGGCTGGTAGTTCAGATCAAGTTCTTTTGTGGACAGTCCTGGAAAATTATACCCATAGACCTTGACCAAGTGGTAGTTTGATTGTTTTAAAAAGCTCCTTATTGACCTGCATATAGTGGCAGGTTCTAATAACAGTGTGTACAGCATTACCGGATCAAAAAGCAGAATCTGGATGGAATCCGGCAGATGGCAGATAATGACTGCCGGTATCAAGTAAAGGGTACCAGTCCTAATAGGGTCATCGGATGAGTTATCCCTGATTCATGTACCAATCCGGTGCAACTCGTTTTATTCCAAAATTTTTTTCGATGACTCATTTTGGGTAACTCACCATTGAGTTCTCACTCAACCCAAACGCCAATATAGGTGCTGAGAATCAGAAAATGAATTAAAAATTAATCTGTCCCCGAGGGTACCTTCAGGGGAATCAAAATCTTGTTAACAACCTGCTATGAATTCACCGTTGTTTTGATGTGTCTCCTACAGTTTCTTCGGGCAATTTCAAATCTTCAGCCGCCCATGATATGTATTTTGAGCGGACTTCTGCGATTCTCTCTTCAAGTTCCTCCAGTGTCCAGCCAGAGGTATCTATTGGCGGATGGATGTGTGCTTTTATTGTACCCTTGCGCGTGAAAAGTGATCCTCCATTGCTCAAGGCCTGGTTCCCTTCAAAGTAGATTGGCACAATGGGATAACCGAGATCCATGGCAGTACGGAACGGCCCTTTTTTGAATTCACCGATTATTCCGGGGTGTTTTCTTGACCCCTCGGGAGCTGCGAATATTGAGAGTTGTTGTTTGCGAACACGGGTGTAGGCTTTTTGAAGAGTCTGAACCGCCTCTTCTGAATTTTGTCTTTTGATAAAAACCTGCCCGGTCAGCCTGCCCAGGATGAAGAAAAGCGGGTTATACTGAAGCTCCCATTTGGCAATGAATCTGGCCCTGGGCAAACCGAGTGCAAGAATACAGAAGAGGTCGAGTGTAGAGCTGTGATTTGAAATGTACACGGCCGGCGACGGCAGCGGCCGAATATGTTTTTCGATAGAAAATTGGATTCCAAGAATAAAAAAAACCGGGTATGCCAGCAGGGGGGCAACTTTTTCAATGATAAAGTTGGTAAGCCGGCCCAGCGATATCAGCAGAAGGAAAAGCACAAGAGGGGTTACAAGAAGCAAAAGCGTAAAGAAGACAATCATGGAGAGGACTGTCCTTACCCATTGTTCCGGAGTAGGCTTCATAAATACTTGTTAAATTAGCGGAATGCATCCTCAAAATGCGTGATGTCAGGAGCTTCGCTATTTTCCTGAACAATGGCAACTACATCAAACCGAATAAGTGCCGTCTCCATTTTACGTTCATAGACCCATGCTTCAGCCGCTTTTTTGATGAGTTTCTCTTTTTGCGGGGTAACATACTCCTCGGGGCGGCCAAAATATATGCCTGATCGTGATTTAACTTCTACGAAAATTATCTGAGTTCGATCAAACGCAACGATATCCACCTCAGCTTTTTCAAAATAGTAGTTGCGGTCGAGTATCAGCCATCCTTTTGATTCAAGATAGGCAGCTGCAATATCCTCTCCTTCATCGCCGATTTGTCTGCCGGTTTTAATCATGTTATGAATTTGCTGATGTGGGTTCATCACTGCCTTTCAGCGATTGATGGGCTTCTGCGAGTTTAACCAGTTTCTTCAGAAACTTGAGGTTCTTTTTGTTGATGTAGGGGAGCATCGCTTTGGTAAACCGGTCGAACATCTCAAGAAATTCAACGAAGTTTTCGATGCGTTCTTTAAAATCCGCTTCATCTTCGGTGAGATCACTGCCGGTTTCAAATAGCTCCAGGCATTCAATAAGATTCTGTTGAATAGGCGCAATTTCGCGCTGTTGCCTTTCGTGAATCAGGATAGCTACGATATTCCAGACATCCTTTTCAGCAGTGTAGAAATCTTTTCGTTTCCCCTTAAAATGAACCTTATTGATCAGCTGCCACTGTTTTAAGTTGCGCAGGTTCATGTTGGCATTCCCCCGGCTGATGTGGAGGCGTTCCATGATGGTATCCGTATCGAGCGGTTCACTTTCAGCGTATAATAGAGCGTGAATCTGGGCCATCGTTTTATTGATGCCCCAGGCTGAAGCCATCTCTCCCCAGAGCAGCACGAACTGTTCGGAAGCTTTTTTATAACGTTCAGATCGTTCTTCAGGCATGCATTCAGGTTAATCGTTCGACTTGCTGTCGTTACCGGCACCAGCGGGCTTTTCTGCCGTCGATGATGAAGAGGATGATGATTCTTTGGTTTCTGATGAGCCGTTACCTTTTGAGCCATTATTGTAGTCAGTTACGTAAAAGCCCGACCCTTTGAATACGAGTCCGGTTCCGCCGCTGATCATTCGTTTTACAGGCTGGCCCGTTGTAGGGCAAACTGTAAGTGCATCATCTGACATGGATTGAAAAACTTCAAAAGTGGTACCATCTTCACGTTTATATTCGTACGTAGGCATAGGAGAATGTCATGCTTTAAAATTCAGGAATAAGTTACGGAGTACACGCAGCATAAAATGTGCCAAAATTGATTCGCGGAACAAAATGGCGGTTATGAAAGTGAATCAAACCCGTTTTTAAGGCGTATTACCGCTTCTTTGAGTTGCTCAATAGATGATGCGTAACTCAATCTCAGTCCGCCGGGTTCCCCGAATGCGTCTCCGGGAACGGCCGCTACACCGTGCTTTTCGAGCAGGTACATGCAGAGATCTGTAGAGGTTTCCATCTTTGTGCCACTTGGTGTTGTTTTGCCGAGAAATGCCTGGATATCCGGGAAAATGTAGAATGCACCTGATGGAGTAAAGCAATCGACTCCCTCAATTTCGTTGAGCGCTTTTACCATAAAATCGCGCCGTTCTTTGAAGGCTTCCCTCATTTTTGCGACGGGTGCCATCGTTCCGGTATACGCGGCAAGACCTGCTTTTTGTGATATAGAGGATGGCGCAGAGGTCTCCTGGCTCTGAATTTTTGCGAGCGCTGAAATAATGGGTTTGGGGCCGGCAGCATAGCCGAGTCTCCACCCTGTCATGGCAAATCCTTTTGAAAATCCGTTAATCAGAACGGTGCGATCTTTCAATTCAGGTGCTGCATTCAAAATGCCCACATGTTCGCCGGAAAAGACAATGTATTCGTAGATCTCATCAGAAAAGATGAGGATGTCCGGATGTTCTTTTAGCACCTCTGCAATCTCTTTGAGTTCTTTCAGGGTGTAACAGGCTCCGGTTGGATTGCTTGGCGAGCAGAGGATGATTGCCCGGGTTTTAGGTGTGATACTGTCGCGAAGCTGTTCAGCTGTTAACTTGAAGTGTGTCCCGTAGGTTGTTCGAATAGGTACGGGTGTTCCCTGCGCCATTTTCACCATTTCGGGATATGAAACCCAATACGGTGCGGGGATGAGTACTTCGTCGCCCGGGTTGATCGTGGCGAGAATTGCAAAACCAACCGACTGCTTGGCACCGTTTGAAAGTACAATCTGGTCGGGAGAGTAGTCCAGGCCGTTGTCCCGCTTTAATTTTTCAACGATCGCTTCACGGAGTTCAGGCATTCCGGCATTCATAGTGTAGCCGTGAAATCCCTCAGTAATGGCTTCGATGGCGGCGTTGCAGATATGAGCTGGTGTTTTGAAGTCGGGTTCTCCAGCGCTCAGGGAGATAATGGAGACACCTTCCCGGGCAAGCTCTTTGGCACGTCCGGAAATTTTCATCGTTTGAGATTCAGAAAGTTGTTCTGCGCGTGTAGAGATCATTGGGTATTGGGTTTAATCTTAAAAGGTACGTTTAGGTGATGCAATCCAGACATGCTGTGCATTTTTACCATTTAGGGTCCACAGTCCCGAAGTTTCGGGGTTGCGGGTGATTTTTTTTCAGGCTAATAAAATATGCTTGCATAATAATTGGAATAAAGCAGAGAATCTGAAATATTGGAAATTATGTTTGCCACGAAGTGTATGAAAATCAGTTAGCTAACCTTCGTGAAATCTTTGTGTTTTCGAGCCTTTGTGGTAAAATACTTGATGGTTTGATGCCCATAATTCTATCAATTTTGTCAGATCTCTCATAGAAATACAATGCTATGATCTTCGTTTACTTTCAGTTCCAAAACTTCGGGGTTGCAGAACCACCATTTATTTCTAAAATCACATCAGATTGATCCGCATAAAGAACTGTATGATAGGGAAAATTCAGCATACAGCGCAGATCACTTCGATTTATATTTTTCAAGAATTTTGGTATGGATATTTGGCGGAACAAAGCTGCTGACGTCGCCTCCCCATTTCGCTACCTCTTTCACAATAGAGGATGAGGTGATGGCGTGGTTTTCATCGGGCATCATAAAAACGGTATCGAGTTCTGGAGATAGTCGCCGGTTGGTGAGTGCCATCTGAAATTCGTACTCAAAATCAGAAATCTGACGAACACCCCGCAGCAGAACAGACGCCTTTTTTTTGGCGGCAAAATCGATCAGCAGCCCGGTAAACTGTTCCACAACGATTTGACTGCTCCAGGGTTGATCTTTCACAGCGTTCAGAATTTGTTGCTCCCGCTCCTCACCCGTAAACAGAGTCTCCTTTTTGCTGTTTACCGCAATAGTAATAATCACACGATCAAATATTTTTGATGCGCGCTGAACAAGATCGAGGTGCCCGTTGGTAAAGGGATCAAAAGAGCCGGGATAAAGTGCAATTTTCAGGTCGTCAGACATGTTTCCGCGTTAAGTGATGGATTCATCCCGTGTGAAAAACGAGGCGATGGTTCTCCCATACGGTTTTACATACGCACACAGTGGATGTTCTGAAAAATCGTGCCGCTTATCGTGTTCAAGAATAAACCAACCGTCATCTTCCAACACGTTTCCGTTAAGCACCAGGTCAATGATACCTTCCATGTAAAAATAGTCGTAGGGCGGATCAGCAAAGATAAAATCAAACGTTTCCTGCGGCTGTTCAAGGTACTCTTCAACGGCCATAACACGGGTAGAGATTTTATCGGCCACTCCAAATGACTCTGCAATTTTTTCGATATGCCGAATGTGCTCATGTTCCCTGTCTAAAAACAGAACCTGAGAGGAGCCACGGGAGATCGCTTCAAATCCAAGATTTCCGCTGCCGGCAAAAAGATCAAGAACGCGGGTAGATTCAAAATACCTGCGTGCGGATATCGTGGAGAAAATGCCCTCTTTCGTTCGATCGGATGTAGGGCGGAGCAGGTCGGTATTTGGAGCCGGTATATTTCGGCCTTTAAGAGTTCCGGTGATGATTCGCATGATCAGGTCCGCTTTGTTCGTCCTTATAGTTTAAACTTAACAAAATTGCAGGAAAGGCGCGTTCTAACCGGAATCCGTATGTTTTTTCCGGTGCGGTAACCTGCATCTGGCTGAGCGTGCTCATTACATACTGTTCCCCTGTTTCATCACGATAGGGTGTGATGATATCGCGAATTTCAGGAGCGTTAAATCCAAAATAGTAAACCTGCTCGTGAATTCCGCGCATCCACGACTGCCGGCTGGCATAAAGTTTCCAAAGATATGGCAGGTCTGCGGCATCATCAAACGGAATGAGCGTACAGCCGCGCAGTTTGCCCAGCAGGAATGAAGAGATAGAGATAAATTTTCTTCCGCAATGCATCATCAGGAAAGAACCGTTGATATTTGTGTGCTGCTGCCATTCGCTTCCCAGTTCAAAATCGGATACGTATTCGGTTTGCTCAATACTGCCCAGCAGATTCCTGAACCCTTTTAAGGTATCTGAGTTTCGGATCAGCAGCAGGCGAAAATCAACGTTGCTGAGTGAATACCAGGTTATCTCGAGTTTGTTGCGGTCTGTATCAGGTACCAGGGTGCGGATGTGTGATTCCCGTTCACTGGTGTCTTCATAAACGAAACGCGGCAGAAGTGTGCGGCACTCTTCGGTTGCGGGGGATAAAATACGGACAGAGCGGCAATTAAACCGCTCTTTGAGCTCCCGTATTGAATTTTTTATTCCGGAGAACGATTCACCGTCTCCATGCACAACAGCCTGCTGCACATCAAAATTGAAATCAAATGCACCAATGTGCCTGACTGAAGAGATGGTGCCCGGCTGGTTTACCGAATAGAAAAGCTGATTATCGGAAAAACAGATTCCCAGGCATACATCATCGGTCATTATTAATTCCAGTTTGGAGCATTCAGCATGGTTGTACTTTGCAGATCTCCAATACGATCGTCTGTGCCGGGGTTTTCGAGAAGGTACAGGCGCGGACGAATTGTGTCGTTCAGCGTGTACTCAAATCGATTGTGCGGCGGTCTCGGAGAGTAAACAACAGAATCGGGATCGTATGTAGAAGGAGGCCGGAATGCAAACATTTCGGGACCGTTGGCAACCATTACAGAATCATTCTTCAGAAATGCAACCAGGCTGTCAAGTCCTCCATCTGTTGGCGGGAAGTTTCCACGGCGATTTCTGTACTGTACAAGGGCATCGCGGGTGACTTCCATACGGTGACGTTCACGTTCAACCATCTCACGTTCATCCAGAACTTCCTGGTAGGGATCCATGAGTGACCTGTAGAGGAAATAACTCATTCCAATAATAATAACGCCGAGAAGAATTGTTAACAGCTGGTTACGCTTGTCTATATCCATGAGATAGTGTATTACGTTTTACGCAGTTTGTGAAATTGAAAAGGAAAATAAATGCAGGTAGGCTTACATGCAACTTTCAAGAAGATAACAGGCAAAAAAGAAATAAAAAGATAAAAGTTGTTGTCAATCACATGTTTTGCAGGGGATTGAGCAAAAGAAGTTGTTCTTTTAGGTTAGATTTCAGGCCTCTTCTTACAAAAGGGATGGAATTTTTTGAAGGGATTGTGTTTTCTTCCAGTAATGTGAAGGTGTAGCGTGCGGCAAAATAGGTTTGCAACTCTTCCATCGGCACACTGAAAGGCGGACCGGGCATCTGCTCCTGAGGATAGATAAAGTGATGCAGCAGAATGGGGGTGGTGTCGCCGGCGATGGTTAGAACTTTCTCAGCATAACGTTGTCTCATCGGCTTTGGGAGGGCCACCAGGGCGGCTTTGTCATAAATCAGGTCAAATTTTCCATTCTTTTTTTCCGGAAACTTAAAGAAATCGCCTTCCCAGATAGTGATCCGCCCGGAACGGAAAAGGGTAAATCCTGCGAATTGATCCATTGTATAGTCCCGGTTGTTCTCAATCATAAAATCATCAATGGCCACTCGCGATATTTCAACGCCGGTTACGGTGGCTCCAAGATGTTCGAGTATAATCAAGTCGAGACTTTTTCCGCTTAGCGGCACGAGAACGGAGGGATGTTCGGGCAAGCCAAGATTTGGCCATTGCTTTTCAAGAGAGGGATAACCATCGGGCATGTGGAATCCGGTTTTCCCCTTTTTCCATCTGCTTTGCCAGTAACTCAGTTCCATATTTCTGGTTTTAATGATGCAGATTTAAGGGTATTTTTGTCAGCTTTAGAATGCATTTATACAATTGAACTAACACGATACAGAGCCCACGAGGTATCAACTTGAAGCCAATAACTTTATAAGTTAAGTATGAATTTTTTAAGGAGTGTGCCTCCTTCGAAGGTAATGTCACTAACAATAGCCAAATATGGTTTATTCTCCTGATACTTTTGAACGGTCAAAAGTATCCAAAACCCGCCGGGCTGGTGACTCCTTCAGTCGGGATTTGCGGTACGTTTTGCGATGTAAAAACAAAGGTCCATATCACTTATTGATAGTAATCTAAGATTTGGCCGGTAGTTTTTACAAACATCGCATGCACTCCCCGCAAATCAATCACCTCCTTCAGTAATCAAAGGCCGGTGAATCTTGGGCAAACAATTGGATCATGAGTCACAATAAAACTGAAATGTATAATTACAATGTAAGTGACATTGCAATTGAGGGGAGAATCGGGGATGATCAACTGTGCTCCAGAAAAAGTATTTGGACTGTTTTGAACTTAAAAATCATCTTACTGCTCTTTCCGTTCACTTTTCCCCTTCCCCAGAATGGATACTCTTCATTATTTCCGATCCATAGGGGCAGGGAATTAAATCAATTAAGATTAAATTAGTCCGCAAAGTAAAGTGAATCTACGCATAACAAGAACCGGGTTTGATCTGATTTCTGCAACCGAGGCGACTGTTGAATAAAAAAATATTACACCTGGCTGTACCCAATGTGATCAGCAACCTGTCCGTACCTCTGCTTGGGGTTGTGGATACGGCCCTTGTGGGTCACCTGGATGAGGTGTACTATCTTGGAGCACTTGCGGTTGGTGGGATGATATTTAACTTCCTGTTCTGGGGATTCGGGTTTTTGAGAATGGGCACAACGGGGCTGACGGCCCAGGAATACGGCAGCAGAAACCGCACCGGAATGATGATGATGCTTGCAAGGGTTCAGTTCATAGCCTTGATAATTGGCATTTGTTTGATTCTGTTACGTGAGCCCATCGCACTGCTTAGTTTTATAATTATTGAGAGTGGCCCTGAAGTGCAGCAGTATGCACTTGAGTATTACGACATCCGCATCTTTACAGCCCCTGCTGTGCTGGCACTTTACGGAATCAACGGGTGGTTCCTGGGCATGCAGAATGCCCGTTTTCCGATGATCATCACCATCGTGCTGAATCTGCTGAACCTCGGCCTTAATATTTATTTTATACAGGTCCTGGGAATGCATGTGGATGGTGTGGCGTGGGGTACGGTGATCTCTACCTACCTGGCATTGGCACTTGCCATCAGCCTGTTTCTTTACCAGTACCGGCGCTATATCAGCCATTATGTGAAAAGTAAACTGATTGATGCAGATGAAATCCGAAAATTTTTCTCCGTTAACCGAGATATTTTTATACGCACTTTATGCCTGATATTCACCTTTTCCTTTTTTACGGCTAAATCCGCTGAGCAGGGAGATCTGATTCTTGCTGCCAACACTATTCTGCTTCAGCTCTGGATGGTGGCATCATATGGAATTGACGGATTTGCGTATGCTGCCGAAAGCCTGATCGGAAAGTACAAAGGAGCGGGTAACAAGGCACTCCTGAAAAAAGCGGTAAACTATAACCTGGTATGGGGGCTGTCGATTGGAGTTGCCGGATCTTTGATTTACGGCTTGTTTGATCAGCAGATACTCAACCTGTTTACGGATAAGCAGGAGGTGATTGCACTCGCTCTCAGCGTGGTCTTCTGGACCATTCTGGCCCCGTTTATATCCAGTATTTGCTACATACTGGACGGCGTATTTATCGGAGCTACAGAAACCGGACCGATGCGGAATACAATGGTTGCAGCCACCACACTTTTCTTTTTGCCGACATATTACATCGGAACATGGGCTTTTGGAGTTCATGGCCTGTGGCTGGCAATGGTGCTATTTATGGCTGTCCGCGGAGCAGCGCTGGCCCTATACCTCCCCCGCACGATCTACAGAAAGATCGAGGAAATGAATAACTAAAAATCCCAGATGGGCACGTACCCCGGTTCGCCGAACCGGGACGACTCATCACCCAAACAACGAATCATCATCCAAATCGATTCGGAAACAATCATAACCATGAAATTTTTTGGACTCCAATAAACGTTTGGGTATCGTTGTAGAATGAATTAAGCAGTTTCAAAACAGTTACATTAGTAGTGATTTTGATTTGTCGGGTTAAGGAAATTGCCTCATACGCTGACTTCCCGTCATCGGATGAGTGAATCGGGCTACATATTACTCTGTCATCTTATGCGATGGATAATGTACAGGCCGGACAATTCACCGGATGAAGCGAATTCATCCGGTGAAGATTTGAAGCAAACATACCCGTCGATACATCAATGACACGATAATTGTGTACTGAGAAAATTAATTTATCTGTATTAAGTCATCAGATGAGTTTTTTGAGAACCACTTTGAATAATTATTTATCCAACTTTTCTAGAGGGTGTGAGCAAATACTTAATCAAAGATATCAGCCATTTATTTTTACCGCGAAGACGCAAAGCCACGAGGGTACACGAAGTATTACAAAATCAAATTACTATCCTTCGTGAATCTTTGTGTCATCGTGAGTTCGTGGTGAATTTATAATTCTCAATAAGTATTGATACATTATTTTCTCACATCCTTTCTAAGGGGGGCACTTTTGATGTCATTATTTAAGATTCGAACTAAGGCTTAAACCAAATATTTCAAGATGTCAGAAAAGAAAACCATTCTGTTTATGCGTCACGCCAAGTCATCATGGGCTGATTCCGCGCAGAAAGATTTTGATCGACCGCTGAATAAACGCGGTAAACGCGACGCTCCGGCAATGGGGCGTTATTTGAAGGAACAGGGGGTTGTGCCGGATTATATTGTAAGTTCAGCCGCGCAGCGCGCGAGGGAAACCGTGCTTCTGCTTGCGTACGCACAAGGGCAGGGTGAAAATATTATAAGCTGGAACGAAGATCTTTACTATGAAGGAGCGGATGCCTATCTGCAGGCAGTTCGGAGGGCTCCGGAAAGTGCTTTGACTATACTGGTGGCTGGTCACAATCCATCGGTAGAACGAGTGGTTGCGCGCCTGGTTGACAAACGTACTAACCTGACATTCACAACGGCAAATATTGCATGTTTTGAAACATCAGCAGAAAGGTGGAAAGATACCGGCCCGGAAAACTGCACATTCAAATGGCTCGTAACACCAAATGATATTGAGTGAGTCAGACCGGCACCCTGTTGAAAATATACCGGCAGGTTTACGGGTTTAATGTGTGATGATCTGCAAAATACGTTATATTACAGAATTGGAATTTGTAACCGAATTGAATTGAGAAGATGATTTATAAGCAAAAGTTTTTTTATCTCTGTAAAACTCCGCTGAGTGCCGAGGGTCCTGCTGACGTAGAAGTCCTGGACCGAGCGGATGACAGTCTCCAGTTTCCTGAACTGTTTAAGAAATTTGAAGAATTTCGCTCTCACGCATTTAATGAAGATAATCTCTACAGTATCGTCAGGGCGGATGACATTTTCGAGCTGGTTCGAACCGGTACGGAAACGGAAGCCAAAGAGGAAGCTTACGAGAGAGCAGAACAAGAGATTGTAACCAATTTGCAGCATCGTGTGGTGCAAAAGAACGATGAAAATGCGCGGGCGATCCTAAAAGAAGTCCATGAAATTGAGGCCTGATTTGTAAATGGCCTGCCCGGTAAATACAGGTGTTCTATTGGAATGATTTTTACGGTTTTTTTGTGATGAGGTAACACGTTAAGATTTAATCTTTCACAAAAAAAATCAGGATAGTTTCATGAGTTCAACAACAGTCGTAAACGGACAGAAAGATATGGAAATCAACATCGGTATTTCAGATTCGAACAGGGAGAAAATAGCGATGGGTATCTCGAAGATACTGGCCGACAGTTATATGGTCTACCTGAAAACGCACAACTACCACTGGAATGTTACGGGCCCCCACTTTCACTCTCTTCACGAGCAATTTGAAGAGCAGTATACGGAACTGGCTGCGGCGATTGATGACATTGCAGAACGAATTCGTGCTCTCGGCCACCGTGCGCCCGGCTCATTCAGGGAATACCAGGAGCTGACCTCAATTGAGGAGGATACCGACCAGCCGGATTCGATGGAGATGGTTCGCCGTTTAGCCGTAGATAACGAAACCATACTGCGAACAGCGCGTGAAGCCCTGCCGGCATGCGAAGAGGCGGGTGACGAAGCTTCCATCGATATGATTACAGAAAGACTGCACGTTCATTCCAAAACGGCCTGGATGCTGAGAAGTCATCTGGAGTGATCTTAGCCCACAATAGCTGAATAATATTCCAAGCCGGTCCGGATTTCCGGGCCGGCTTTTTTTTGTGATTTTGCACCCATCAAACCGAAATGGCAATATTTCTCATAAAATCTCAACATCAGTCTAAAACATTGCTGCTCAAAAACGGGTTCAGGTTTTGGCAGAATAAATTTTAAAATGAATAATTTCATTCGTTTATTGCCGGAGTTATATCCCAATGACAAACTGAAAAAGTACTGGTTTTCGAATTTGGTTTAACAGCTGCGTTAATTTCAAACAAATAGAACAATTATGGATTCAATACAAGATGTGAACTTTACAGAAATTGTGATGACATACGGACCCAATATTCTTTGGGCAATTCTTACGCTTGTTATCGGTTTATGGATTGTGAAGCTGATTAGCCAGGGAATCCGGCGAGGTTTGGATAAAGGGGAGACAGATGAGACACTGAAAGGTTTTCTGGTTAGCTTTCTTACCATACTTTTGAAAATCCTGGTATACATCACTGCACTTGGCATGCTGGGTGTAGAGATGACATCTTTTATTGCCATACTTGGTGCAGCGGGTCTTGCCGTTGGCCTGGCGCTGTCCGGGACATTGCAAAATTTTGCCGGCGGAGTGATGATTCTCTTTTTCAAGCCTTTCAGAGTAGGGCATTTTATTGAAGCCCAGGGACACATGGGAACCGTAAAAGAGATCCAGATTTTTGTTACCATACTCACATCACCCGACAATAAAACCATATTGATCCCCAACGGCCCGCTGGCTACCGGATCGATGACGAACTTTTCGCGGCAACCTACAAGGCGTGTTGACTGGACGTTTGGGATCGGTTACGGAGATGATCTCGATAAAGCGTATGAGGTAATTAAGCGGCTCCTGGGAGGCGATGAGCGGATACTTGAAGATCCTGAGCCGTTTATGGCGCTTAAAGAACTGGGTGACAGTTCTGTGGATATCACCGTTAGGGCATGGGTGAATGCATCCGATTACTGGCCCGTTTATTTCCGGATGAATGAAGAGGTCTACAAAACGTTTGACAAAGAAGGATTGTCCATTCCGTTTCCGCAGCGCGATGTTCATATTCATAACCCGGAGTGATCTCTGACCGGGAAAGCCCTTATGCAAACGAATGGATCATTCTACAAAATCCGCCGGGGGAAATTCTGGCGGATTTTTACGTTTAAACACAACAAGGAAGGAGATGCCTCGCCGGGGCATGACATGACATAATTGTTGGCGAACATTCTTAACTAACGCCCTTTTTGGGCTGTTTTTGGTGAAATCTGACAAACTTATACATCGAACTCACGTTTTAAACTAAACATAGCCCGTTCATAAAAAATGAACGCTACGATATCTGATTTTGATTATACGTTGGGTTGATAATCAGTACAACTCAATAAAAACAGCAATTTTTTAACAGATTTAGGAAAAGAGACATCACATAAATGGATTTATTTGACAGTTTAGGAGATAATTCAGAAGTCGTAACTGCTTTCTTTTTAACTCACGCGATGAGTGTAATCGGTGCAATCATCATCCTGATCGCGGGCTATATTATTGCCGGATGGGCGGGGAAAAGAGTAAAAGATGCTACATCAAAGTCAGGGAAATTTGATGATACACTTGTTCCGGTGTTGTCGCAGACCACCCGTGTAGTAATTCTCGTGATAACATTTCTGCTGGTTCTGGGGCAGTTTGGTGTTCAGACCGCAAGCATCATCGCAGTTTTGGGTGCTGCCGGCCTTGCGGTGGGTCTTGCCCTGCAGGGGACGCTCAGCAATGTTGCTGCCGGAATGATGCTGCTGATTTTGCGCCCGTTTAAAGTGGGGGATGCTGTGAATGTGGCTGGAACCTTTGGGATTGTGGATGAAGTGAGGCTTTTTACGACAGAGATGCACAGTTTCGATAACATCGGGATTACCATGCCGAATTCACGCGTTTGGGGACAGGAGATACAAAACCTTTCCAAATTTGAAAATCGAAGAGTGGATATGGAATTTGGAATCTCCTACCGCGATGATATGGATAAGGCGATTGCGCTGATTAAAGAAGTTCTGGATGCCGATGAACGTGTGATGGCGGAACCCGAGCCTTTAATCGCTGTATCTGAGCTGGGTGACAGCTCGGTAATGATCCGTGTGCGGCCATGGACCGAAACCAAAAATGTATGGCCTCTGCGCTATCATATCACGAAAAGCATCAAAGAGAAATTCGATTCTAATGGTGTAAGTATTCCGTTTCCGCAGCGGGATGTTCACTTATTCAAAAAGAATTAATTTAAAGCCGGAGAATGGATCTCCGGAAACTTTGCAATAGTTACAGGGTTTAAATGGTTATAGAGCCGTAAGGTATTTGGTCTGATTTCGAATGGCATAGCAATCAAAGGAGGGAAAAGTTGCTTCCATACGGAATGTTGATTAAACTTCTGAACTATAAATGAAGGCGATACGCCGTAATGTGCAACCTTAAAAGACGCTTCTATTTTGTCTGAAGAAAAACAAAGTACAAACACCGAAACCACCCCACTGTTTGAAAACAAATTTGTATTCGTTTCCGAGGATGGTGAGCTAATTCTAAAAAAAACATCACTTTTCGAGCAGCGGGTACTTGCACAGGCTGATCCCGAATCGGTGGAAGCACAGGTTGAAGCGTTCGAAAATGCGTTTGAAAATTTGCAGACGAAAGTTGACGGTTTTTTCGAAAATGTATCGAAAGAAGACGCTCCGGATGCAGATGAGTTGAAAGCATCATTCGATAAATTGACAGGCGAACTGCTCGAAGCTGAAGCTGTTGGTGATTTTGAATCGCTTATCAATAGTTCTAAAGAGCGTCTCGAAAGCTTGCTTGCACCTGCAGAAAAAGAAACTGCCGATAAAGAAGAAGATGAATCGGCTGATGATGAACCTGAAGATGCGGCCGATACGGAGACGATTGAGATTGAAGTTGAAAAGGAAACAAAACCGTCTGAAGCTGATGATACTGCTCAGTCTGACAAGAAAGATTCAGAGAAAGAAAAAGAAGTAGATAAAGCGGCTGCCGATGAACCTGAAGATGCTGGTGATACGCAGACAGTTGAGCGCGAAACAGAAATGGATGAGGTCGAAGAGGAAACAAAACCGGCTGAAACCGATGAGTCTGCTGAGGCTGAAAAAGAAGTTGCTGAAGAGAAAAAAGATCTCTCAGAAACAGAAACGTATTATAAAGAGCTTGCCGATAAAGCCGAACAGCTCGTGGAAGTGAGCGATTGGGCCTATGTATCGATGGAGTTCGATAACATCGATAACGCTTGGGGAGAAGGGCCCGATCCTGCCGGTGAAGAGGAAGATGAGGCTATTGATATCTCCGGCTATCGCGAAAAAATTGACCAGCTGCGTGAAGATTTCGAACAGAAAAAAAAGGCTCACTACGAGGAGCAGAAAAGGAAGCGCGAAGAAAATCTTGAGAAGAAAAAACAGATTCTTGCCTCACTTAAGAAAATTGTAGATGACGAAGAGTGGACAGCTACCAGGGAAGTTGGGAAATTGAAAGGACGGTGGGATCGCATTAAAGCTGTGCCCGCAGATGCCGCTGAAGATCTGGAAAAGAAATTTTCATCACTGCTCAGCACTTTCGATGATCATAAAGTCGACCGGCTTGTGAAAAAGAAGCAGCAGGAAGAAGATAACCTTACCGGAAAGCTGGTTATACTTGAAAAGATGGAAAAGTTTGTGAAGGAGCTCGACGAAACATCCGACTGGGATGAAATGGAGAAGAGCTTCGAACAGCTTGCAAAGCAGTTCAGGAAAATCGGCCGTGTTCCGGTTGAGAAAAATCAGGAGGTCTGGAGCCAGTATCACCGTCTGCAGGATACGTTTCACTCCATGCGGTTTAAGCACGATAAGAGTTACCGCAATAAAATTGAGAAGCATCTTGGCCGCAAGAAGAAATTAATTGACGAAGCAGAGGCCCTGATTGATGCAGAAGACCTTGCAGAGGCCGCAAGAAAGGTGAATAAGCTGCACCGGCGCTGGAAAAAAGCCGGAAACCTGCCGCAAAAAGATGAGAATGAATTGTGGGATCGTTTTAAAGCGGCAACTGACAAATTTAATGATAAGAAATCGGATAACCTCGATCTGCTCAGAGAACAGGAGCAGGAAAATCTCGAAGAAAAACACGCCTTAATTGAGAAAGCTGAAAACCTGAAAGATTCTGAGGATTGGGAGCAGACACACAAAGATCTGCAGAACCTGATGGAGAAGTGGAAGAAAGTCGGCCCGGTACCAAAACGCAGTTCAGGTAAGATCTGGAAGAAGTTTAAAGGCGCAATGGATCACTTCTACGATCGCCGCCGTGATCATTTTAAAGAGGTTAAAGAAGAACGAAAAGATAATCTCAAGGAAAAAGAAGAGGTTCTCGAAAAACTGCGCGAACTGCGGGATCACGAAGATCCGATTGAGGCTGTAAATATTGCAAAACCCCTGCAGACTGAATTTAAGAAAGCGGGATATGTTCCGATTAAACATAAGAACCGGATGTGGAAAGAGTATCGCGAAATATGCGATGTAATCTACGATCGGTTCCGTGCGGCAAAAGCAGCAGTTCAGGTCGTTGGCCAGGAAAATGTAGAAAATTTTTCTGTGGATGATATTGCTGACATCAGGAAACTAAATAGTCAGGCTTCATCTTTGCGCAAGCAGATTACCAAGATGGAGCAGGAACTGATACAGAAAAAAGAGTCTTTAAGCTATTTCAAACCTTCGGGTGGCAGTAATCCGCTTCTGGATGATGTGAAGAAAAAAATCGAAAAATCTGAAGAAGAAATTGCTGAAAAGGAAGATAAACTGGCAGAAATTGAGAAAAAAATTGACCTCATAAAAAAAGAGGGCGAGGAATAACCTGCATTGGCAAAGCGCAGGGCCCTCTTCCTAATGGAGATGTGATTGGCTAAGGAAAATGCGCAGAATGTTTATCTGACAAAAGTACATCAGCGGGATAGCTTTGAAAAGCTTGAAAAGGCGATTGGAGCCGGTAAAATGGAATATTTTGCAACCGGTGAAAGACTGGCAAAAAAACTTGAAAGCGAACTTCCCTCCGCTGTCATTATCGATGAAGACCACATCCGTAACCTCCCGGAATTTGTAGAGATTGTATTTACTCAAAAACCGGGAAGGCGATTTATCCCCGCTGCTGTTCTGACTGATGACCCGAAAATCTCCAAGTCCAGATTCAGTAAATGCCATTTCCCGATTACGCTGATCCAAAGAGATTCTTACCAGGAGCTGCTGGAATTCATCCGCAGGGCTCTAAAGCCTTCCGTAAAAGTGAAGTTTTGGGGAGTGCGCGGCTCAACGCCTTGTGCAAACAGTGAAAATATTTTTTACGGTGGAAATACAAGCTGTGTTCAGATTGAAATACCGGGCTACGACAAACTGCTGATTCTCGACTCGGGTACGGGCATCCGAAACCTTGGGAATTTTCTTGAGAACTACTCTTCCGGCCCGATTCACGGCGACCTTTTTATCACCCACCCGCACTGGGATCACATCCAGGGGTTTCCATTTTTTACTCCATTCTACGAAAAAGAGAACAGTTTCAGAATTCATCTGCCTGAGCAATATCGCGGCGGGGCAGAAGAGATTTTATCAGGACATCTCACGAAAACCTTTTTCCCGGTAACGCTCGATATGCTTGCTTCGGACCTGACCTATGTTACACAAAAAGAAGAACCTGAGCGAATGGATGCATTTAGTGTGGACTACCTGGTAGCAAATCATCCGACTAAAACAGCCATCTACCGGTTCAGGATTAAGGACTATACTATTATTTATGCACCTGATAACGAGTTACCGCTCACCGCATCCCCGCTGAGATATATTGATAAGTTCTGCGATTTTATAAAAGATTGCGATCTGCTGATCCACGATGGGCAGTTCAATCTCGAAACGTTTAAAACACGTGAGGGGTGGGGCCACTCTGCCTGGGAACGGGTGCTGGAACTGGCAAAATCAAGCGGAGTAAAGCGGCTGATCCTTACCCATCACGATCCAAATTCTGATGATGAATACCTGAACAGACTGTCAGGTATCGTAGACTCGTACCGCGGCAATCCGTTTGAGATGATCGAGTTTGCAAGAGAAGGAAAATTTGTTGCCCTGCCCCTGAACGACACGGTTGAAATATCGAATATTGAATCCTGAACGCCGAATTTCGAACACTTCGATATTCAAAATTCATTGTTCAGCGTTCGATATTTTTTAAATAAAGATCCGAATACCGAGCCCGCCATTCACATCAAACGTAGTTTCCGGGATCAGATCGAGAAGCGGAGCTACTTCGAAAAATGTTGCTAACCGAGTATCAGGAATATTGAATTGCAGGCCTACCGGAATCCTGACGCCAAGCCTGGCGTCATCAGCGAGTCGTACACGCGCCCCAAGCCCATAGTAGAGAGCGAGGCCGCCGGTTTCGGAATCAAGCCAGTTGTGGCGCAGGTAATCGGAATGAATATGTACAGAGCCGCTTCCGCCGAATGACCATGCGAAGCCTGCATCGAATGCCGTTTGGTCTGATTGCCACATCTTCAGGCTGATACCGGTGGGTTCACCTAAAATAATACCCAGTTCCGTATTGCTGTAACGGTCTTGTGCATGGGATTGTCCGGAGAAAGCCAGGAGCAAAAAAGCTGAGGAGAGAACAGAGATAATGAGGGATTTTTTCATGGATACGAAATTACGATGTAGTTATTTATGGTAGCTTTGATTGATAGTTTTATAGAGATGCCGGATTCAGATGTTCCCCGATGTTCAGGCATCGTTGAATAATCTGAAAGATACAGTTTTAAATTAGAGTATATCTGCTAAATAGAAGGTTCTGCAGCGAAATTTCGGAGTTATGGGTGAAATTTGTTCAGCTTTAAAAAAAGCATTTGAGAATGATGGAGAGATATAGAGAATCTTAAAATACCGAGAATAGGTTTCATCACGAGGGCATCAAGAATCGAAGTAGGACGAAGTGCATGAAAATAAGACGACTAAACTCGGTGAAATCTAAGCGGTTTCATGCTTTCGCAGTTAATTACTTGTTGGTTTGATACTCATAATTCTATCAATTTTCACAGGATTCTCATATAAATCACAAAACCATGATCTTTGTTTTACAACGTCCCCGAACCTCTGGGGCTGTAGAACCATACCGCTTTCATTCAATGAGTGCATCAAAAACTATGTGAAATTTGTAGACTGAGTCTTAAAATTGGTATGAATTTTTTCAGATCGAAAGTAATAAAATAAAAATTGAGTAGAATCTGATCGACACTCTCTCTTAGGCGTTGACAAGTTATTTACATCCCCGGAAAATACGCCTGGGTGCTTTGTAAATTCAGTTAGTTAACTGAAACCGATAAGCAGCTTTTTATGAATAATTGGTTTAAAGCTAATTATTACAAGCATTTATGATTAAAAATGTTATCGATAACATAATATGTGTCGAACAAAGAAATCGCTTCATATCGGAGAGCTTTGCAAACTATTTCAAATTTTGAAAATCTAATTTATATCTATTTGAGGAGCAATTTATGATACAGAAGGTACTTTTCAAGTTTATTTATGCGTCTGTTTTAGTGCTATTTCTGTTTGGTATGGCACATGCACAGACTGAAGTTTCTGGTACGGTAACGGAGGAAGGAACCGGTGAGGCATTACCCGGAGTTAATATTTTTGTGAAGAGTAGCCCTGGTGTGGGAACTTCAACAAATTTGGATGGATATTTTGAGCTTGAAGTTCCTTCACTTCAGGATACCTTAGTATTTTCATTTCTTGGCTTTGAGAGGCAGGAAGTAGCAATTGATGGAAGAGAGGTAGTTGATGTAGAGTTAACGAATCAAACATTTGAGGGTGATGAACTTATTGTGATAGGTTATGGAACCCAGAGGAGGTCGGATGTTACTGGTGCTGTGTCTTCAGTGCCAAGAGAGCGTTTAGAAAATTTACCCGTTACGAATGTCACTCAGGCATTGCAGGGAACAACTGCAGGTTTAAACATTACGACAAGATCTTCAGTGCCCGGATCTGTTGGCAATGTGCAGGTGAGAGGTCTTAATTCCATAACTGCAGACAACAGCGCATTTATTGTTGTTGATGGAACTCCTTTCTACGGAAGCCTAAATGACATTAATACCAGTGATATAGAATCAATTGAAATCTTAAAGGATGCATCTGCTACTGCCATTTATGGTAATCGCGGATCTAACGGGGTGGTTCTGATTACAACCAAGCAGGGTAATGTTGGAAAGCCTGTGATTAACTATAACGTATCCCAGGGATTTGAAGATTTTTCAAACGTATTAGAGCCGATGGGGCCTGAAGCCTATGTGCAAAAGTATGCTGATTATATGGAGCAAAGAGGGCTGGAGCAAACCGATGTATTACCTAACACTGCTGAAATTGAAAACTATAATGCAGGCAGGACAAATGACTGGTTAGACACGGTAACACGCAGAGGACTCGTAACAGAGCATAATATAAGCCTTTCCGGTGGCACTGAAAATGCCAGGTATTTTGTCTCGGGTGGGTATCTTGATCAAAAAGGGATTATTGAAGGGTATCAGTATAACCGGTTTAACCTCAGGGCCAACCTGGATTTGACGGTAACCGATTGGCTGAGGACAGGTTTTAATGCAACGTATGCCAACAATCAATACGATGGTGGCCGCGCTAACTTCCTGTTTGCAACGGCTATGAGCCCATATTCGGTGCCAACCAACGAAAGTGGGGAATATATCATATATCCAATGTCCCCAGAGCAGTTGTTTGTAAATCCAATGCTGGGATTGACCACTGAACGTGTAGACCATGTAAGAAACCTCTCAGGTACGGCATTCGCCGTCGTAGAGCCTTGGCTGGAAGGTTTACAGTACAGGGTAAATGCCTCATATTATCGCAACCCCCGGTACAACGCCACGTACTCCGGGCGTTTAGCGAATGATAATAATGGAACTGCTTATAAATATAACTCTCAAAGAGATCGCTGGGTTTTGGAGAACATCCTTTCCTATAATCATGAAATTGATGCACACAGCTTTGATGTTACAATGTTATACAGTGCTGAGAAGGAAATATATCAGAATACATCCATAACTGGCGTGGGCTTTTTTAGTGATGCTTTGCTCTACCATCAGATAGGCTCTGCGGATAATATCTCCGGCGGTTCATCTAAATACGAGCAAACGTGGCTTTCTCAAATGGGCAGGCTAAACTACAGTTATGACAGCCGGTACTTGTTTTCATTTACAGCCCGCAGAGATGGTGCTTCTGTCTTTGGATCCAATACCAGTAAATATGGCTTTTTCCCTTCGGTAGCCCTGGGCTGGAATATTGCCAATGAGAGCTTTATGGAAGAATTTGATGATGTGGATGAAATAAAGCTGCGTTTCTCTTACGGGACAACAGGAAACCCTGCTATTGGTGTTTATGGTACACAAAGTACGGCCGGTACAATTTTATACCCATTTGGCGGATCGCCACAAGTTGGTACATATATTGCTGGAATGGGGAATCCAAATCTAAAATGGGAATCTACCACAACAGCTAATCTCGGGGTGGACTTCGGTTTTTTCAGGAACCGGATTACAGGTTCCGTTGAAGTTTATGATAGCAAAACCACAAATCTGATTTTATCCAGAAACATTCCTAACACCACCGGTTCTGGCTCTATTTTAGACAATATTGGAGAGGTGGGGAATCAGGGAATTGACGTAACGCTGAATACCGAAAATATTAATACGGGTAATTTCAGATGGGAGTCAACTTTTATTTTTTCAACGTATAAGAATGAAATATTGGCACTCTATGGAAATGATGAAGATGATATTGATAACCGGTGGTTTATCGGGAATTCGTTGGGTGTGGTTTATGATTATGAAAAAATTGGCATCTGGCAGGAAGATGAAATAGCTGCGAATGAACACTTAAATCATGATCCAACTGCACGCCCCGGTGACATTAAGTTTGCTGATTTAGATGGAGATGGCCAGATAGATTCAGAAAATGACCGCAGAATACTGGGAAGCAGTCTGCCTAGCTGGACTGGTGGATTAACAAATACATTTCACTACAGAAACTTTACACTAAATCTATTTTTAGAGACAGCTCAGGGGATACTTAGAAATAACTCTGATATCTACTATACCGATGAGGTGGGACGACGAAATATACCTGCTGACATGGGGTACTGGACATCTGAAAATGCAAGCAATGAATGGCCATCGTTGATTGCCTACCAAAACAACAAAGGATACGGGCATCCCAAAGATGCCAGCTACCTAAGGATTAAAGATGTGCGCTTGAGTTATAACATTCCACAATCTCTTCTGCAAAGATACGGCATCCAAAACATGACTGTATATTTTGCCGGCAGAAATCTCTACACCTTTACCGATTGGCAAGGCTGGGATCCGGAAAGTAATCAGGCACCCAGGGGATCAGGTGATTGGACAGATAACTATCCATTAGTACGTACTCTTTCTTTCGGATTGAATATTTCTCTATAACTCAAAAAATTTATGACTATGAAACGCCAATTAAGATATTTTGCAGTAGTTTCAGTTTTACTGATGATGTTCGCCTCTTCTTGCAGCGATAATTTTTTAACTGAAACGGTTGAAGACCAGTACTCCACCGATATAACCGATAGAGAAAGCCTAAGGGCAGGCCTCATACTGATGTATGAAGCAACCAGTAATTTTTACTCTAAAGCAGACCAGCAGGGATGGCCCGCCTTGTGGAATGTAGGAACCGACGTTGCCTGGCCCATACAGGCGCAAGGTGTTGAGATTCCTTTTTACAGATATGACAATCTCACATCGGATAATTATGCCGCTTCGTGGATGTGGAATTGGGAATATGACATCATAGAAAATGCCAATAATGTCATCAACAATATCGAAAATAATGGTATGGCTATCGAAGGGATGACAGAACAACTTCTGGCTGAATATAATGCGGAAGCTCGTTTCTTCAGGGCAAAAGCCTATGAAGAATTGGCCACTCTCTTTGGCGGGGTGCCGATTGTTACCGAACCCATTACCGAGCCTAAGTTTGATTTTGTTAGGGCTGATTTGGCAGAAGTAAATGCCCTGATAGAAGAAGATTTGCTATTTGCCGTTGAAAATTTACCTGATTTAGGTCAAACCGAACATGAGCAGAGAGTTAGCAATGCAGCTGCTAGCCAGTTGTTGGCCAAATCATACCTTCGAACAGGTAAATATGAAGAAGCTGAAGCACAAGCAGATCGGGTTATTAATAACCCAAATATCTCGTTAGTTGACACAAGATATGGAGTGAAAGTTGATCAGCCTGGCGACCCATTTTCTGACATGTTCTGGAAAGGTAATATGCGCCGTTCGCAAGGCAATACAGAGGCAATCTGGGTTCTGGAGATGGAAAACCCATCTGATGTTCGGGGAGGAAGTACTGGTGCTCCGCAGCAACGAAGAGTTTGGCAAGGATCCTATCATAGCCGCAATGGCTTGATTCCTGCCGAAGATTTGGGAGGGCGTGGTATTGCAAGATTACGTCTGAATAACTGGGTATTGTATGACCTTTATGATGATGATGACATGCGGAACTCAGAACACAACATCCTGAGACGGCATACATATAACGATCCAAATCATGAACTGTTCGGCGAACCTGTGCCATATGAAGGGCCCGACACTTTGTTTATCCTAACGCCTTATACCATGAAATGGAAACATTTCGACCCACGCGATACATTTGGCTGGGGTATGTGGAAGGATTTCATATTGATGCGCCTGGGAGAAACATACCTGCTTAAAGCTGAAGCGCAGTTGATGCAAAATAACCCCGGTGGTGCAGCTGCCACTATCAATATATTGAGAGACAGAGCAAATGCACCTACGGTTTCAGCCGGTGATATCGATCTGGATTTTATCCTTGATGAACGCGCAAGAGAATTACTTGCCGAAGAAAATCGCCGCATGGAATTAATGAGAACCAAGACATTAGTAGATCGGGTACATCTCAATTATGGAGCACCTGAAGGTTCGCGTGTTGAAGGTATCAGAGATGAAAACCTCTTATTTCCAATCCCGGTATCTGAAATCCGGCTCAATAGAGACGGTGATATGCCCCAAAATCCAGGGTATTCTAATTAGATTAGAAGCTCGATTAGAGTATAACTCAGTCTGTTTTCAGCTAAACCCGGCATATTGATCAATGTGCCGGGTTTATATATCAATTCATGAAAACACAACTGCACAATACATTTGAAAAAAATACCAGTAAAAGCCCCGGAATCGGGGCTTTTTTAATTTAGGAGAACAAAACAATCTGAAACTCAAGACTTGATTTCGATTGTTAAATGATGAATATGAAAGTCCTCCTTTTCCTGTGGGGGAAATTTTCCCTCGTTAGAGGCTGTGAGAAAATTGGTTTCAAAAAATATGATGACAAAAATTGTTAGGATAGTTTACATTTTCTGTACTCCAAGCCCTTCTTACTCACCCCCGGCCCCTCTCTAACGCGCCCTGGCGGGACTTGTCAGAGAGGGGAGCTTCGTAATAAATCTTTTTGTTTTAAAATTTTAATTAACCCGAATTTGTAATCGTATTTTTTCACAACCTCTTTAGGAGAGACTTCATCCCGAATGATTTGAAAAAAATAAAAACCGAACTGTGGTTAACAAGATCATTTTAGTTGCTGACAAGGTTTTCGGAAGAAGTAATATTTATAGACACCTCTACCATGATTTCAGGTTGACATTTATCGAAGATACCCGGATTGTTGGCTATGCACTCAAAGCTCCTGCTTATTTTTGTGAAAAACCCGGTTGCCGGTGAAGTAAAAACACGCCTCGCCCGGGATGTGGGCAGTCTGAATGCCCTGCAGATCTACAAACAACTCCTGCGCTATACCCGGGAAGTTGCATCTGCTGCTGATGCCGACAGGCAGGTGTGGTACAGTTCAAAAATTGACCGCCGGGATGCATGGAGCGAAGAGCAATTTCTGAAAAAATTACAGAAGGGCGACAATCTTGGGGAACGAATGTCGGAAGCATTTCGCCAGGGGTTTGAACAGGGATACCAAAAAATTGTAATTATTGGCAGTGATTGCGCGGAGCTCACGGCCGGACATCTTGAAAGGGCATATCAGGCGCTTGAAAACCGCGATGCGGCTATCGGGCCATCCGAAGATGGGGGATATTATCTGCTGGGGCTCACATCATTTGAACCCGGTCTCTTTCGCGGAGTGGATTGGAGCACGAGTCATGTATTTCAGCAGACGCTGGAGAAGTTTGAAGCATTCAAAATGTCCTATGATGTGCTGGAAACTTTGAATGATATCGATACGGTGGATGATCTGAAAAGAAGTTCACTCGGGATTCAATGAATAAAAAGAGTGTTTTACCCGGAATATGGAATCATTTTATAACCACGAGGGCACGAAAACACGAAGAATTCACGAAGTTTTTTCAATTCAACTATCTAAATTCATTAACCTTTGTGCCGTAGTGGTTCCGCGAATCGGATGACCATGATAAATTCCTGCAGAACCAAATAAGTTCACTCGAGATTCATGGACCAGATGAAGATTTCGGTTGTTATTCCCGTATTAAATGAAGAGGAAATGATTGGCGGGTTGATTCGTGAACTCCGGGTTCGGTCATCAACCCCTCTTCACGAAATTATTGTTGTGGATGGCGGCAGCAGTGACTTGACAGTAAAGACAGCCGCGGCTGCAGGTGCCAAGGTGATCGGTTCGCCGGTCCGTGGTCGCGCTGCACAAATGAATGCAGGAGCCCGTGCCGCAAGCGGCGACATTCTTTATTTCCTTCACGCCGATACCTTGCCCCCGGCCCGATACGACCAGCTTATCCGTCACGCTCTTTCGGTACGTTCAAAAGCGGGCTGTTTCCGCCTCCGGTTTACCGGGAACCATCCGGCGCTGAGGTTCTATTCCTGGTTCACCCGGTTTAAAAGTACGTTATTCCGTTTTGGGGATCAGTCGTTATTTATTGAACGGCCGCTCTTTGAGAAAATTGGCGGGTTTGATGAGGGCCTCATCGTTATGGAGGATCAGGAGATTGTGAGGCGGATCAGACAGAAAACCGATTTTAAAATTATTAAAGAGCCGGTCACCACATCCTCCCGAAAATATGAACAGGAAGGTGTGTACAGATTGCAGTTTATCTTCATGATTGTCTTTACGTTATACTACTTTGGAGCACGGCAGGAAACTCTTCTTCATCTCTACAAGACACTTATGAAACGGGTTCTGTAGTATTACGGTAATGTAAAATCAGGATGGGTAATGAGGAAATTAAGCATAATTTTTCGTAACCTTAGCGCCCGTAATTAATCACAATATTGCACTATATGGCATATATCCGATACGGATTATCTCTCGTTGTTTTCACGACTTTTCTTTTATTCACGGCTGCCGATTCTAAAGCTCAATTCATTTTTGAACGAACCGCTGTCGAAGTAAGTAATCTGGGCATATCGTACACGAACGTAGGTACGATTGGCCGGCCCAATGTACGTAACCAGCCGATCGGTCTGCCGAGTATGGCATATCCGAGAGATTCGGGTACCGAGCATCTTTTTGAGGCGGGAATTTGGCTGGGTGCGATAGTTGACGGGCAGACACGTGTATCCACATCAGCCGTTACCAACCCGGCAGGGTATAGCACGGGTGCCGCCGGTTTTGAGTTTACCAATGACGGTACAGTGTTTAATCAGCTATCCACTCTTACCGATTCACCAGACTTTTCTCCCATTGCGGTCAGCCACCAGGATTTAATTACGCAGTTTACCGACCGTAACACTACCGTTAGCGGACAGCCGATCTCAGGGCATGAAAACCCGCTTTTTGCTGATATAAACTTTGAAAGCTACAACTGGAATTTTGGTTTCACTGAAGCGCTCTCGATTGTAAAGTACGAGATTACAAATAACGGCTCATCTACCTGGAATAACTTCTACTTTTCCATCTATTCCGATATGGTGGTACGAAATATCAACACCACAACCGAAACCGGGTCTGCATTTTTTAATAAAGGCGGCATGGGCTGGCTGGATGATCAGTACGCACTTTATGCGTTTGACCGGGGTTCGTTCGATCAGCCAAGGATCAATACTCATGCAGCAACCGTAATTCTCGGCTCCGAATACAGGGGTGTGGAATTTCATCCCCGCCGGGCTGATGAAGTAGAGGCAGCCGGATTGCCTGTTCCAACCGTGAGTCCTGATTTTTGGCTTTTTGGTGCAGGAACCGGGGATTTATCACGTCCAAATGGTGATTTAGAGCGATACAATAGAATGTCGACAACCTGGCCTTTGGAACAATACCGGCAAACTCTTCGCGAAGATGGCGCAAGTGCAGACGGTAACTTTATTCAGCTGAATACGCTGGGGCCTGTACCGGAAGTAGAACCCGGAGAGACCATCACATTTTATGTCGCTTTTGTGGCCGCTGTGATGCCTAGCCAGTTTCAGAATATCATTCCGGGAAACCAGGGAAGCGCAGATGACATTGATAACCCTCAATCCAGGGAAAATCTGACGGAGAATATCGGGTGGGCTTATCGCCTGTTCGACGGGCAGGTGGATGAAGATGGTGAACGGACCCGATTCCTGGTTCCTGAGCCGCCTGACACACCAAACATGCGGGTGGAGCTGGATGCAGGAATCACAAGTATTTACTGGGATGACCGGGCAGAGTTTTCAGTTGATCCTGTAACCGGCGAGGAAGATTTTGCCGGGTATCGCCTCTACAGAACACAGATTGGGGATGATCTGAGAGGAACCATTTCAACGAACGCGCAAATGCTCCGTGAATGGGATGTACCCGGAGATGGCCGCGGGTTCAACACCGGTTTTGAAGAGGTAAGACTGGATCAGCCCGTCACTTTTCCTGATGATCCTGTAGAATATCGTTACCGGTTTGATCTGCCGGGTATGCTGAGCGGGTGGCAGTATTTGCTGTCCGTTACCGCTTTTGACAGGGGGGATGAGCGAACTCCGCCGCTGGAAACCAGTATCAATGCCAATGCAGTACGTGTGTTTCCGGGTACAGCCGTAAATGAAAATTTTTCAAGTAGTTCTTCTGAAAACAAGGTTGGCGTTTATCCCAACCCATATCGGGTAAACGCAGCATGGGACGGGGGAACCTCTCTTAGCCGGAAGCTTCACTTTTTTAACCTGCCAAGCCGGGCTGACATTCGAATTTATACGCTTGCAGGCGAAATTGTAGCCGAGTTAAACCACGAATCTGATACCTACCAGGGGGATACCCGCTGGTTCCGTGAACTGAGCAGCAGCAACAGGGTGATGTCAGGAGGAGAACACGCCTGGGATCTGCTGAGTGAAGCGAATCAGAACCTTGCAACCGGCCTTTATCTCTTCACCGTTCAGGATCGTGACTCCGGGGAAGTGCAGCGGGGCAGGTTCGCAATTATTAAATAGTGTGTTTTTTCAATTACAACAATTAAACAAAAAACCAGCAATATGAAACAACTTTACAAATTTGGTATCGTGCTCATTATGCTCTCGTTTGCGGCGGCAGATCTTCTGTATGCACAGCAAGAGGTAATGGTGCGTGATTTACATGAATACAGTTTCGACCTGCAGAGCCAGGCTGACCTGCCCGACCATCCACTGGTTGGGGAAGAAGTAACATTTGACGCGGTGATTATATCCCACCCAAAAAACTCGGGTCTTGCATCCATTACAGATGCAGGTGTTCCGGGACGAATTCACGTATTCGTAACCGATGTAAATGCAGTTGCAGAGGGGGAAGAGGGAATGTCCATACAAATTGTAGTTGCAGGAGCGCAGCGTGAAACTTTGGAAGGACTTTTCAGGGGAGATGTAATCTCTGTGACCGGTGAATTAACATTTTTTGGAAATGTATCACAGTTTAACGCTACTGATGTTGAACTGATCGGGAGCGTAAGCGATTCAGAATTTGAAGATCTATCCGGTCTGGTAGAGCCTGTTGTTTTGAGTTTAACAGAGCTGAATGAACTTTCAGAACAGGAAGGCGCACATCGATGGAGAGCTGATAATTATTCAAATTATATCAATCGATACGTGAAGTTTGAAGGACTTGAAGTGATCGATCGGATCATTGATGATACCGGAAGGCCATGGTTCATTCTTACAGATGGAAACACAATCATTACGTCAAATGATACATCTTTGCGATTCCGTAATGACCGTGGAGTTGGATATGCTTACGACCCGGAATCAGGTGAAGGTTTAGGGTATAATTACAGAAGGCTTGCCGATGATTTAGACGGTCCTTTTGTACCACCAGCACCGGGTTCCATAGTTGATATTTCGGGCTTTGTTGTTGTAAACACTTTTGATCCAGGTAATTTTGATGAGTCGGCAGCCCAATCGACATTCAAAATTGCACCATGGGATGATGGTGTTATTTGGCAAAATGATGGTGATGATCCAAATGATCGATTGACTCCGCAAGATTGGCCAAACGACTTTGTAGTTCTTGGGTTTGCTCCCATTCTCCAGGATTTTACAGTTTCTCCGGATCAGGCTTTCAGCGATACCGAAGTAACAGTAAGTCTGGATGTGCTGCTTCCTGAGGATGATTACACGCTCGAAAGTGTTGAGATAGAGTACATGTCTTACAGCTACACCGAGGATGAGGGGGAGATGGTAACCGCATCCATGGATGCCGCTGGCGGAGATACCTATACGTTCACATTTGATGAGCAGTCGGAATTTTCGACAGTTGATTTCCAAATTACGGCAACAGTTTCCACGCCAGAAGGTGTGTCTACTTCAGCGACTGAATCGGGTTCTTTCTTCGTAGAGAGCGGAACACAGACTTCTCCTGTTGTATTTCAACCGGGTGGCGGAACGTACATCAATCAGGTTACTGTAGAACTGTCTTCAGCTACTGAAGATGCGACAATCTATTACACTCTCGACGGCAGCGAGCCGGATGATGAATCATCTGTTTACTCCACTCCCCTTCAGATTACAGATCTCACAACCGTACGCGCATATGCTGTATCTGATGATCTGACTGACAGCCCTGAAAACTCTCGAACCTACGAAGTTAATTTGGTTGTTACTGAAGTTGCAAACCTATTCGATCTGCGTAATAGCCCGCGGGATGGCACTACATATATGTACACCGGTGAGGCTGTAGTGGTTTATGCCAGAAGCAGCCGGAACCAAAAGTACCTCATGGATGACAGCGGCGGTATCCTTATTGATGACCCCAATGGTGTGATTACATCATCTTATGGTATTGGTGATGTAATGAGCGGCCTGGCTGGTACCTTAGGTGCTTTTAACGGTATTGTCCAGTATGCTCCTGTACAAAACCCGGGTGATTCTGAAGAAACACGGGATGTGATGCCTCTAGAGCTTGATCTGCATGAAGTAGACCTGAGCCAGCACGAATCTATGCTGGTACAAATTGACGGCGTTACCTTCCTCGATGCAGGGGATACGTTCTCGGGTGGCTCTGACTATGATATCATCGGCGGAAATATTACAGCTGAAGACGCGGTTAACTTCCGAACCAATTTTGGCGAGGCGAATTATATCGGCCAGGAAATTCCTGATGGAGAAGTAACCCTCACAGCAATTGTAAGCGGGTTCAATGGAGCGCTTCAGTTGATCGCCCGGTCAGATGCGGACTTTGGCGGCGCTGTATCAAACGAACTGGATGTAAATCCATATGAATTTGCACTGGATCAAAACTATCCAAACCCCTTCAACCCGTCTACAAAAATCAATTATTCACTCGCAGAACGTGCTGATGTTCAGCTTGTAGTGTATGATATTCTTGGACGACGCGTAGCGAGCCTGGTTAATTCAGTACAGTCACCGGGCACCTACACAGTTGATTTTGACATGAGCCGATTTGCCAGCGGTACATATATTTACCGACTGGAAGCCGGTGATTTCGTATCCGTACGGAAGATGATGCTTATTAAATAACGACGTTTCTATTGAAACAGGGAGAGTGCTGAAAGGCACTCTCTTTTTTATTCCTCAGACAAGGTGTGATGTACAAATACGCTGCAATTTTTACTCTTTTAGCCATTTTGGCAATGACGGCCTGCGATTCAGGACTTGACGGGCAATTAAATGAAAATATTCCGCCTACTACGTCATTGACCGTTAACGAAATTAATCTGCCCGAAGGAGAACGGCTGGTCAGCCAGGTAAATATCTCCTGGTGGGGTGACGATCCCGACGGCTATGTTGTGGGATATGAATTTTTTATTGGTGATGTAACCACAGCCGGAGAAGAAGAGTGGGTATATACCACAAGCAGTGACAGTACTTTTATTTTGCCAATCGAAGAGGGAGATGAAGACGCAGACGTTGAGTTTACCGTTCGCGCCATTGATAACGAAGGAGCACGAGACCCGGAGCCTCCAACGGTTATCTTCCCGATTACAAATTCTCCGCCGCAAATTGAGTTTAATAATTTTGAAACCCCGCCGGATACCACCTACCGAATTGCCAGTTTTGGCTTTACGGCATCTGATCCGGATGGCGATGCCAATCTGAACCGAATTGAAATTGCTCTGAACGATACTACCTCAGAGGGAGCATGGAAAGATATCGGCCTTGGATTAAACCTTGTTACTATTCAAATTGACGACACGGCAGATCCTGCAACAGCATCGATTCTGTTAGGGAGATCAGCCATTGAATCAAATTTTAACTTTGATACGGTTCATTTGAACGGAGAAAATGAATTTTTTATTCGCTCAATTGATAATGCTGCTGCCGTAAGTGAGACAGTATCTTATGAGTGGCATGTGAAAAGACAAACCTCGAATATTTTGTTTTTGAATGATTATCAGGGATCAAGCAGTGGAGATCGATTTGATTTACATGCTAATCTACTTGCTGAAGTGGGAATCTCGCAGATAGATTACATTGATATTTCTGATGGTACGCCTACAGGCGGTCGTCGTGTTCCGTTCACACAGGCACTGCCCGACCGGTCTCTTGCGTCTCCAACCACAAACCTGATGCTTGCTCAATGGGACCATATCTACTGGATTTCTGATAATCTGGACCGGAATATTGGCTATGCCCTGGAGATGACACTGGATTTCTTTGATCAGGGCGGGACAATGTTTGTTAATATTCCTTCCAAATTTGTATCTGATCAAAATGTTCTGCTTCAATTTTTGCCTTTTGAACGGGTCGAGCCTGTTCCTGTCGGGGAGTCATCATTCATTATAAATTCTGGTGCAGAAATGCAGGCTTCTGATGGAACTGAAGACGCACCTCTTTTAAGATTTAGAAGGATCAGAACAGCAGAACATCCAATTGTTCCATTTGATGAAACGGTTCCACTGTACGAAGCGCCATTTCGGGTTCGGGGCGGGTTTCCTCCTACGACGAAAGATTATGATGGATCAAAACTAATTTCTGCTACAAATCCGGAGCAAAATCTGATTTACTTCGGCATTGATTTCGATGAGTTTACAAATGAGGATAATTCAGATTGCCAGCCTTCAAGCCAGATAAACGAAGAGGATGAAAATGCACCGGCACCGTGTAGTGAAGTTGATTTACTTTTACAACAACTGGTTATCGATATCTTAGGATTTCAGCAATGATAAACATTTAGTTATGCGACAAACGCTACTATTATTTTCTCTACTCTTTATTTTTGGATCAGCCGGCTATGCACAATCCGGAACCATTGCCGGTACGGTTATAGACCGTGACACCGGCGAACCACTGTTTGGAGTGAATATCCTTGTGAGGGGCACCAACTTTGGTGCCGTAACCAATTTCGACGGTGAATACCAGATCCGCAACATCCGCCCCGGCGAATACAACCTGGAATTCAGGTATGTAGGCTACGAGCGCACGCTGGTAACCGAAATTCGTGTGGAGGAGGGAGAAGAGACTGAATTAAACGTGGAGCTGGGCCAGCAGGCAATCTCCGCAGATGATGAAGTGATTGTTGTGGGGGAACGTCCCATTTTTGATGTTGAACAATCCTCAACCGGATCAACTTTCAGCAGGGAGCAGATCGCAGCGGCACCGATATCCCGTGTTGAAGAAGTGGTTGGGATGACAGCCGGAGTGGTTCGTGACCCAACCGGACTTTACATTCGCGGCGGCCGTGCAAATGAAACCGGCTATATTGTGGATGGAGTATCCGCCCAGGATCCGCTCGCAGGAACAGGGTTCGGACTCGATCTTGGATCTAACGCTTTCTCCAGTGTGGACGTTACCACCGGCGGTATGGATGTAGAACACGGTAATGCAACATCAGGTGTTGTGAGCGTGCAGACGCAGGATGGCGGAGATGATTACGCCGGAAATTTCTCCCATATGCGGGATAATTTCGGCAGCATGACCGACAACCCGGCAAACTTTTTTACCGATACTTTCGAATTCAATCTGGGCGGTCCCGAGCCGATCACATCGGATCTTTTACCGGCTCTCGGGCTTAATATTCCCGGGAACCTCTACTTTTTCATGACCGGTCAGGCGAGCATGACCAACGAGTTTATGCGCCGAACAGCCGACCAGGTGCAAACATCAATGATCGATAACGATTTTTGGTCGCCCCGGCAGGATAACCGCTGGAATGGCATGTTTAAGCTTACCTACCGGATGCGGCCCGGGATGAGACTTGAAGGAGCATATCAGCGATCACTCACAATCAACCAGAATACCCGAATGCTGCAGATTGTCGGGGATGATGTGCAGATTCGTCCGGGTCACCAGTTCTTTTTTCAGAACAACCTGGATAATGCCAATACGTATGCGCACGACAGTAAACTGGCTTATCTGAAATGGACGCACGCCTTATCATCGAATACATTATATGATGTTCAGGTCAGCCGGCTTTTCACACGCTTACGTGCTGATGCCAATGGGCGGAACTGGCGGCCGGACGCCGTGGATGGTGAGTTTGATGCCAGAAGCATTGTAGTATATCCTATTGAACCGTTTCCAGCAGGTGATAATTTTTCATACGTATTGCCCGGTCCCGGTTTTGCAAACAATGGCGGAATTGCCACACTCTGGCACGATCACTATGCTGAGGAGTACACCGTACGAACCAACCTCACCCGCTATTTATTGGATGAAACGCATCGGCTGCGTTTCGGAGCCGAATTCAAATTTATGGAGTACCAGTGGATCGATATCACCCGGCCGTGGGTAGGCGCCCCGATCCAGATCGACGAAGATACGTTCTCTGAAACCAACCGGCTCGGAGCCTCATCCGATATCTGGAATGTGAGTCCGTCGCGCGGTGCATTTTATGTGAGTGACCGAATTCGTTATCTCGGGCTGATCGCCAACGTTGGAATGCGCCTGGAGTACTGGTTCCCCGGCTCTTATGTCGACAATTTTGTGGATGATCCGCTCTCCCCGATTCCAAATTCGATTCGTGAGGATTATAAAAACGATACATATAATTTCTTCGGCAATCGGTTTAAAATGAGGCTTTTGCCGAGAATTAACGTCTCGTTTCCTGTGCGGGAAAATATGGTGATGTATTTCAACTATTCACACAAATCAAAGCTTCCTCACCCGAGTTACGTCTATGCCGGGCTTGATCCGTTTTACCAGGATCGATCATTCCTGTCGGATCTTGGAAACCCGAATCTCGATCCCGAAGTGGATATTTCGTATGAAATCGGGTTCAGATATCAGCTAACCTCCAATGACGCTCTGAACATCACGGCATTCTGGAGTGACAAATATGATTTTATCACCGCCGAGCGAATTATCGTAAGAGATGCCACCGGCCGGGATACGGAGCGATCCTTCCGGGTGAACGGAGATTTTGCCAGGGTTCGTGGTCTTGAAGCCTCATATCTGAAACGATACAGCCATTTTCTGTCTGGCTCGATTAACGCAACGTACTCAAGAGCAGAAGGATTGAGCTCTACTTCAAATGATGCGCTTTCCGATCTGATATCCGGCGGACAGGATATCGGCAATAATGTGGAAACTCCGCTCGCATGGGATCGCCCGATAGACATTAAAAGCAGCCTGATTTTCCGATGGGACCGTCCGAACAACCCGCTCTTTGGGTTGAGTCCGCTTAACCAGATGCAGCTCTATCTCTCAGGTTCTTATCGCAGCGGAATCCGGTATACGCCGATGGAATTCAGGGGGAATCAGCGAAACCCGGTAACGGGAGCTGAAGACTGGAGGCCGATTTATGAGCGCTCCGATGATCCGAGCGAAAGATTTTCTGCAGTAGGCGAACCGTGGATTATGTTTGATATGAATTTCCTGAAATGGTTTGAGGTGGGCAATACGCGGATAACTGCCAAGCTTGAAATCACCAACCTGTTGAACAACAGCAATGCTGCAATTATCAACCCGGTAACCGGGCAGGCGTATCGAACCGATTACCCCAGCAGCCAGGAAGATTTGATTGCGCTGAGAAACGACAGAAGCTTCGATGTTCCGGCCAACGTACGCGATCCGAGATACGTGGATCCGCGCGACAATAACAGCCCGGCTTATCTGAACCCGGCAAATTTCCTGGAACAGCGCCACGTAATGTTCGGCCTTGAAATAAACTTTTGATAAAACTTAAGATGTCATACATCAAATCAGTACATGTGATGTTTAAAAAAATTGTCCCATTTGCGTTGGTGGCTCTCTTTTTCGGAGCTGAATTTGCAGGTGCCCAAAGTATATTGCCCACTTTGGGTGATTCGCGTTCGGGCACATCAGGGTTTCAGTTTCTGAAAATTAACGTCGATGCCCGCTCTTCCGCTATGGGATCATCAAATGTGGCTGATGCAGAAGATGCATCGTCACTGTACCTGAACCCGGCGCTTGCATCACGTATGGAGAACAGCCAGTTCTACCTGAGTCACACCGAATATTTTGCAGATATATCGCTGAACTACGCCAGTTATGTGCACAAATTTAATTCTGTGGCGATCGGCGGATCACTAATGTTTCTCGACTCCGGAGAGATGGATGAAACAACGGAATTTAATCCCTTCGGAACCGGACGGACATTTCGGACCATTCACATGGCGGGCGCTCTTACGTTCTCACAGAGACTTACCAATTATTTCAGCTACGGAGCTTCCGTTAAATACCTGGATGAGCGAATTGAAGAGATACAGACGCAAACCTTCGTTGTGGATATTGGCTTCTTCTACCAGGTAGCCGAAACCGGCCTCCGTTTTGCAATCGGCTTTAACAATTTTGGGTTTGATGCATCACCAACAGGTGAAACCACCCGGCCGACACTGGATGGGCCGGTAACAGAAACGAATTTTGAAGATATCTCACCTCCCACCATGTTTATGATCGGCGCGGCTTACGATGCTTATGAGTCAGAAAACTTTAACGTGCTGGTTACCGGTCAGGTGACCAATCCTTCAGATAACGCCGAGCGCTTCAGCCTGGGTTCGGAATTGGGTTTTATCGACAAATTTTTTGTGAGAGCGGGATATGAGTTTGGCGTGGAAGAGGCGCTCTACCCCAGTGGCGGTATCGGTATTAAAGTACCGCTTTTAAATCGCGATTTTGCCGTAGACTATGGCTTCAGCACTCGTGACAGACTTGGCAGCCTTCACCGTTTTGCACTGAAATTTAATATTTAGTACCCGGAAGTATGTATAAAAAATTCGCATTACCTATACTGGCAACTGTTCTTATCGTAACCGGCTGTGACCTATTAGGTTCAAAAGGGGACAGTATTACCGATGAAATTTTTGAGCAGGGGCGGCAGGATCCAAATGTGATTGTAGAAGAGATCGGATATGCCGCACTGGTTCCTTTTTGGGATGATTTTAATCAGCCAACTGATGTTTTCGTCGGATATGATGAATTGATTTATGTAACGGACAGCGAAGGCGTTCACGTTCTGGACAGGGCCGGCAGACTATACGATACCTATCCTCTCAGAGGAGCTGTATCAGTAACGCAGGATCGGCTGCTGAACGTTTATGTTGCTGCCCGGTATGATACCGTCATTACAGCTGTCGACCCCGATATAACCTGGGATCTGCCCGCTGTGTATAAACTGCAGAACCTGAATACAAACGATCCGGTAGAAACCGTGGATGTGCTGAAGCACCCGTTCCGAAGGTTCGACAGCAGCCGTTCAAATACAACTCTCGAACGATTCAGGCTGAACCGGAACAGCCAGAACAACGATGAACTTGTCGAAATTACAAGCGTTGCGGTGATGAGTAACAACGAAATTTATATTACGCGGCGCGGCCCGTCGAACTCATCAACAACTCCGTTTCCCGATAATACGGTGTTGATATTTAATCACGAGACAGAAGCCGGCGAGCGTACCGGCAGAATGAGAAATGTAGGCCGAATTAACCTGAGGCCCAACGAACCGGCAAACTTTTTCAGCGGTATCGATATTTCGGATATCACTACATTCATCGGCCCGCCGCAAAGAGATAACCCGCCGGACGATCGCGGGTTTATCATCACCCAGGGAAATCCGGACCGAAATATTCCGTTTCGTACACTTTGGATTAACGCTGTAAACACACCTGATGGAATTGAATATCGCCAGAACTCATCACTCCAGGTGCGGGATACGACCCGGGCAGATTCGTTTCTGTACGATCAAAATAAATTCAAAAGTCCGAGCGGAGTCGCCTACTCAGCCGACGCCCGTTCCCACATTTTTGTAGTGGATGCTGAAACGGATAGTCTGTACCAGTTTCAGTCGAACGGAATTGAGGGGATTAATCCGCCGGCTGGGTCGGATCTTGAAAAAGCTGTGAACGTATCCTTTGGAGGAACCGGCAATGGCCCGCGTGAATTTAACAACCCGGGCGGAGTGGCCTATTTTCAGCGAATCGTATATGTTGCGGATACAGGGAATAACCGAATTGCACGGTACCGGCTGAATATCGATTTTGAGTAAAATTACATTCTTTCAGTATTATGCGGGTTCGCAGTTTCTTCCCAGAGATTGCGAATCCATTTTTATTCCCCTTCATTACTGGTTCTGAGAAACGAGATTGCTTTGTTTGAATTCTCCTAACCCATGGCTTGATGGTACGACCGCACAGTAGCCTGATAATTCTTTGTCAGATTCTCAAAACGAAATCCTATCTTCAGGTGTTGAAATCTCTTAAATAAACCGCGTGGCGGCATCATCACCATAAAAAACCATTTTGCTGAAAACTGATTTTCTTGTCATCGGTTCCGGTATCGCCGGTCTTAGTTTTGCTGTAAAAGCAGCACTCGCTTTTCCCGAACAATCCCTGACGATCGTAACAAAAGATTCGCTGATCGAAAGCAACACCCGGTATGCCCAGGGCGGTATTGCAGTAGTTACCGACTTTCTGAACGACGATTTTGAAAAACATACACAGGATACCCTGGTTGCAGGCGATGGTCTGTGTGATGAAGAGATTGTAAAAATCGTGGTGGAAGAGGGCCCCGATCGTCTTCGGGAAATTGTGGATATGGGTGTTCAGTTTGATAAAAACCCTGATGGAGAGTATCGGCTTGGTGTGGAAGGTGCCCACTCGGCTAAACGGATTTTACACCACCAGGATATGACCGGTTACGAAATTCAGAGTTCGCTGGTAAAAAAAATCCGGTCGCTGGATAATGTTCAGATTCTTGAACACCATTTTGCCGTTGACCTGATCACCCAGCACCATTTTGGTGAAAAAGTTACGCGCAGCCGGAAAGATACCCGCTGTTTTGGTGCGTACATCATGGATTTGAAAAGCAACCGGGTGGAAAAAGTTTCGGCCGGGGCAACTGTGCTGGCATCCGGCGGGGCAGGACAGGTGTATGATCTGACAACAAACCCGCCTGTTGCCACCGGCGACGGCGTGGCGATGGCCTATCGCGCCAAAGCGGAAGTCCAGCAGATGCAGTTTATACAGTTTCACCCTACAGCACTGTACGGCAGTAAGGGTGCGCGGGCTTTTTTGATTTCCGAGGCTGTTCGGGGGTTTGGAGCTATTTTAAAAACAGCAGACGAAAAACCGTTCATGAAAAAATATGATGAGCGGGGATCCCTCGCCTCCCGCGATATCGTAGCGCGTGCGATCGATACCGAGATGAAAGCCCGCGGAAAAGAGCACGTGTACCTCGATTGCCGCGATCTGGATATCGAGGCGTTTAAAACTCACTTTCCTACCATCTATGAAACTTGCCTGGAGTACGGTATTGATGTAGCCAGAGATATGATCCCGGTAGCCCCGGCGGCGCACTATATGTGCGGAGGCGTGAAAGCGGATGAGTGGGGGAGAAGTTCTATTGATCGTCTCTATTGCTGCGGCGAAGTAGCACAAACCGGTCTTCACGGGGCAAACCGCCTCGCTTCAAATTCACTCCTGGAAGCCCTGGTATTTGCCGATCGATGTTTTCGAGATCTTCAGAAAAAGTCTGGCGAACTTGAGGTCAGAGATGCCATTCCTGACTGGAAGACAGAGGGAACAACCGAACCAAAAGAGTGGGTGCTGATTAATCACAACCGGAAGGAAGTGAAGCGTCTGATGAACAATTATATTGGGATTGTGCGGTCTGATGAACGTCTGCGCCGTGCCGAAAAGCGCCTGAGAGTGATTCACGAAGAGACCGAGCAGCTCTATAAAACCACAACCCTTTCTCCGCAGCTCGGCGAACTCCGAAATATGATCAACGTATCCTGGCTGATCATCCGCCAGTCGAAGGAGCAGAAAGAAAACCGGGGCACGTTTTATAATATCGATTTGGCCTAACCCTCCAAGGGTTTGGAACCCTTGGAGGGTTGCAAAAGGCACGTGATAGGTCGGGGAGAGGCTTTATACGTCAAGATGGATTATAACTACGCGGACCCACCTCTGCGAAATCGCTGGACGCGATTGTCGCTGTCTCCTCCCCGGAGGAGAGGCTGTGAGAAAATTGTTTTCCAAAGAAAATGCACTTAAATAAATTAAGATTTCTGCCATTCTCACAGCTACCAGACTTTCTGACCCACCCCCGGCCCCTTCCGCCGGGAGTCGGACAGGCTCCTATCGCGCCCTGACGGGACTTGATATGGAGGGGAGCTTCAATACAAGTTTTGACACCTTAAAAAGTAAACAATGCCAACGAATGAGATTGTAAATTCTCACAACCTCTCGAGAGGGGTCAGGAAAACGAAGCCTTTAGCGAGTTTTCAGGAGTGTGTTTGATGGGTGCCGGGATCGTGTTTGAGGGTTCGAAGCATGTTCTAAGCTGGCCGACCCACCTCTGACTCGTCGCTGTTTTGCCTGTGGCAATCGCTTTGGAGTCTGTCTCCTCCGGCGGAGGAGAGGCGCTTCAGGGGTGGGCCCGCCTACAACTTCACATGCTCCAGGTGCGATTTCAGTACGTTAGCCAGTACATCGGCTCCCTTTTCGATCTCCTGCAGAGTGGTGGAGGCATCAAATGAGAATCGGATAAACTGTTTTGCATCTTCATCATCGCGGCCCATCGCTACCATAGTGGCGGATGGTTTTTGTTCGTTCACCTGACACGCACTGCCGGTGGATATGCCAACTCCCTTCTGGCTGCACTGAAGCATTGCAAACTGCCCTTCCATTCCTTTTAAGCGAATGCCTGTGATGTAAGGAGAACAGTTGTCCGGATCACCTTCGATCATGATGGAATCACCGCAGGTTTCATTCAGAATATCGGTAAAACGCTCTTTCAGTTGGTGTACGTGGTGATAATCAGATTCTCTCTTCTCAAGCTGTTCACGGGCGGCGGCGGCAAACGCAACAACTGCGGGGACATCTGCCGTACCGTGACGAAATCCGTGTTCCTGGTTCGTTTCCGGGATGAATGGTTCCCACTGCGCCTTTGGATTGATGTAAGCGGCCCCGATGCCTTTCGGCCCGTGAACTTTATGGCCGGAGATTGTGATACTGTCGAGCCCCCAATCAGCGGGTTTCAGCTCCAGTTTGCAGAAACTTTGAACGCAGTCACTGTGGAACGATGCGGGATGATTACTCAGCAGATCGCCGATCTCCTGCAGCGGGTTGATGGCGCCCGTTTCAGAATTTACATGCTGAATGGAAATCAGGGCTGTATCCGGGCGAAGTTCGTCTTTTAGTTCATCCAGGTTGATCGTTCCATTTTCAAGACTTGAAATAAAGCTCACTTCAACTCCATGATGTTTCGCAAGCCAGGAAAAACTGTTTCGCACACAGCTGTGTTCAGCCATGGAGGTGATAATATGGGGAGTTACAGTTGATGAGAAGCTTTTTTTTGCCGCCATTGTAAGGCCGTAAATTGCAAGAAACGCCGCTTCACTCCCGCTTCCGGTAAAGTGGATTCCGTGATGGGGAACGCCAAGCAAATTGCCGAAAAGTTTGCGGGAGCTCTCCAGCGCACCAGAAGCATTAGATCCCGCATCATGAAGGCTGTTGGAATTCCCGAAAAAACGTGTGGCAGCCTGCTGGTAAGCGTTCAGGGCGGTTTGGCTCATCGGTGTGGTGGCAGCGTAATCAAGATAAATCATTCATTCAAATCTAAGAGATTGAAAACTGGCGGTGGCGGTATCAGATTAACGATTCAGCAGTGTTTAACTCTGTTAAAATTTACGTAACTTTAGCGTAACTATCATTTTACAACTAGTCCGGCATTACTGCCTTGAAGAACACATCACATACAGATCTTCAGTTTCCCCGGTTAACGCTGCAAAACCTCCTGAAAACCGGTTTTGAGGAAGATTTAGGCTTTGGAGATATCAGCAGCGCTATTCTGCCTGATAAGCTTATCAAAGGTGAATTTATCGCAAAATCAGACGGCATCATTTCAGGTATCGATTCGATTTTGATAGGCTACCAAATTCTGGATGAAACTGTAGAAGTGCAGCACCTGGTATCTGATGGTGATTATGTTGAAGCGGGAGAATGCATCGCGAGGGTAGATGGGCCGGTCCGGGCGCTGCTGACCAGTGAGCGGGTAATCCTGAATATTTTGCAGCACCTGAGCGGCATCGCTACTAAAACGTTCAAAGCCGTAAAGGAGATGGGAGATACTTCAACCCGTATTTGTGATACCCGAAAAACATTGCCGGGTTTACGTGCTCTTCAAAAATATGCTGTACGTTGCGGGGGCGGATACAATCACCGGATGCGCCTGGATGACGGTGTGATGATTAAAGACAATCATATCGCCGCTGCCGGATCAATCACAAAAGCAATGGAGACCGCGCGAGGTCAAAATGGACTGATGGTTAAGATTGAAGTGGAGTGCGAAACGGAGGATCAGGTAAAAGAGGCGATAAAAGCCGGGGCTGATATCATTATGCTGGATAATCAGACACCGGAAAGTGCCGCTCAACTTTGTGCAATGATACCCGATAATATCATCGTGGAACTGAGTGGTGGAATGACCCCGGAAACCGTCGGGGAATTTAAGGATTGCGGCGCGCACTATATCTCCATGGGTTGTGTTACTCATTCGGTCACCGCGCTCGATATCAGTTTTGTGCTGACCGGCGCGATAAAAAATGTGTAGTGATGAAAAGTTTGTATGTACAAATGTGAAATATGTAAATGAGCTATTCTCCCCTAACAAGGGGAGACACAGAGGGGTGTTCTTCGCACTGGTTAGCATTACCGCGTGTACATCCCCCTCAGTCCCCCTATTCTAAGGGGGAATTATCGTCAATAATGAGTTTACAATTCACTAAAGATTATTATCCATTAACTCCACCAAACCAACATGGAAGCACTTGACTTCTTAGAAAAAGAGCAAACATTCACACTGCCTGAACGCTATAGCGTCCTCACTGAAGAGGAGATGAAGCAGCGTATACGGGAGATTAAAGCTACATTCGGCGATCAGCTGTTTATGCCGGGTCACCATTACCAGAAGGATGAGGTGATTGAGTTTGCCGACGCACGGGGCGATTCTCTGAAACTTGCGCAGATCTGTACGGAGATGGAAGCCGCGCGGTTTATCGTGTTTTGCGGTGTTCATTTTATGGCGGAAACGGCTGACATGCTCACGGAGGATCATCAAAAAGTGATTTTACCCGATATGCGTGCCGGCTGCTCGATGGCGGATATGGCAGACCTGGATCAGACCGAAAAAGGGTGGGCTGAGATGCAGGGCCGGTTTGGAGACACCATCCTGCCACTGACCTATGTAAATTCTACCGCGGCGATAAAATCATTTGTAGGAAAGCATGGCGGCGCTACCGTAACCTCATCCAATGCAAAAAAGATGCTGGAGTGGGCGTTTACTCAAAAGGATCGGATTCTGTTTCTGCCTGATCAGCACCTTGGCAGAAATACGGCGTTTGATCTTGGAATATCGCTGGATGAAATGGCGGTATGGGACCCTATTGGCCGACGGTTTGAGTATGAGGGCGAGGATTTGCAAAACGTGAAAGTGATTTTATGGAAAGGCCACTGCTCGGTCCACGAGAAATTCAATATCAAACATATTGAAAACCTGCGAAAAAAAGATCCAGAGATGCAGATCCTGGTACATCCTGAGTGTACGTATGATGTGGTTCAGGCTTCTGATCTCGACGGGTCCACATCGTTTATTATCAATACGATCGAAAAGGCACCGGCCGGAAGTAAATGGGCCATTGGAACGGAGATGAACCTGGTGAACCGGCTGATCAAAGAAAATCCCGATAAAGAGATCGTGTCGCTCAATCCATTCTTGTGTCCGTGCCTGACCATGAACCGGATCGACCTGCCGCACCTGCTCTGGTCGCTTGAAATGCTGGAGAGCGGCGAGGTTGTCAATCATATCAAAGTTGAAGAAGAGGTGCGAAAATACGCTGTTCTTGCACTGAACAGGATGCTGGAGCGGTCGTAATCCGGGTCAGGTGGTTTGGTTAAGGAGAGCTCCTGAATTGAGTTCGAGTTACACACGTTGAATATGCGGAGGTTTATGCTCCCCCTTGAGTGTCGGAATGTGATCCATGCGTTGTGGACAGATACTTCCGTTCTATTTCATTCTGTCGTCAGGATAATATGTAAATATCTTTTCAAAACCCCTTTGGCTCATCTGACGGGTTCATCTTTCAAGCATCCTGCTCATGGTAAAGTCATAATTCAAATTGATTAGTTGTGTGTTGAAAAGGTGCAGCGGGTTGTGCCTTCATCGGTTAGAGGGAAATTATTATCATCCTTTTTCCGTATCACTTTTTTAGGTGGATAATAAATTGGAAAAGAATAAAAAACCGTGATAGTTTAGGGCAGATTTAATTACATAAACATGTATCACTAAAAAAAATACGAGCTCCTTCATAGTCGTGATTTATCAAATAAAACGTTATTTGATGGATACATGTTTAAGTTCATTTTTGTATGCTTTTTAAAAATCGAGAGAATATTGAATAATTTTTTTGGAGCGGTTTTCGGTGGATGCATCAGAACTCGAGGCTTAGAAATAATTCAGGAATATAATCCTGAGTTAACATCTGTTTCGTATGTTTCAGCAATAAAACATTCATTCAACTAAATTATCAATCCAATCCTCCTTCTTATTATGATTAAAAAGTGGCTTCTGTTTTTAACACCTATCCTATTTCTACCGATGCTCGTGTCGGCGCAGAGCGTCACGGGGGCAAATATAAACGGTACCGTCACAGATTCAGACGGTGAATCACTCCCCGGAGCAACTGTAATTGCTGTTCATGAACCTTCGGGAACAGAGTATGGAACAACTACACGATCCGATGGCCGGTTTAATATCCGGAATGTTCGAATTGGGGGTCCATACACCATTCGCGTAACATTTATCGGGTTCCGATCTGCAGAGCAGGAAGATATTAACCTCGAACTTTCACAGGATTACAGGATCGACTTTACGCTGGTTGATGAAACACTTGATCTCGGGGAGGTCTCCGTTACCGCCCAGAGGGATGCTGTAATCAGTGGTGACAGGAGCGGTGCCCGTTCACGCGTGAGCCGTGATCAGCTTGATGTGCTTCCCTCCATCAACCGGAGCATTCAGGATTATACGCGGCTGAGTCCGCAGGTAAGCGGCAGCAATATTGCAGGCCGCAGCGGCAGAAGAAACGCCATTCAAATTGACGGTGTGACATTTGATGACCGGTTTGGCCTGGGTTCAGATGCGATTCCTACAATTGGGAACCCGATCTCAATTGATGCCATCCAGGAGTTCCAGGTTGAGATTTCGCCTTTTGATGTAACCCAGGGGAACTTTACCGGCGGCGCAGTGAACGCTGTTACACGTTCAGGAACAAATACATTTTCAGGTTCTGTGTATGCATATGGAAGAAATCAAAACTTTATCAGTGAGCAGCTGGCAGGGGAATCCAACCCGATTGATGAATTTTCTGAATACCAGGTAGGTGCGCGTCTTGGCGGGCCCATCATAGAAAATGAGCTTTTCTTTTTTGTAAATGCTGAAGTGAAGCGTGAAAATTCTCCGCTCTTTACGTTGAATGAGGCTAACTTCAACGGTAATGAATCAGAACTGCAGCAGATCACCGATATCACCCAGAATCAATATAGCTACAATCCTGGCGGTTTTGGAGATCTGAGTGAGCGAACAGACGACTGGAAGATTTTTGCAAAACTCGATTGGAATATATCCAATGATCACCGTCTGACGTATCAGCAGAATCTGGTAAACGGGTACGATGACAGAGGAATTAGCCGTGGTAATTTTGCTTACTCACTTGGCAATCGCCAGTACAGGCAGCGCGGAAATCAGAGCAACTTCTCCGTACAGCTGAACAGTTCCTGGAGTGATAATATCACATCAGAAGCAAAAGTAGCCTACACGAGACTACGCCAGGAAGCCGATTTTGGTGATAACCCGTTTCCAAGTGTCCGCGTCCAAACCCCAACCGGCGGTAACGTCGACTTTGGAGTTGAACGATTCAGGCACGCCAATGAGCTTGATCAGGACTACCTGGAACTGACTGCAAATGTGACCTATTTCGTAGGTTCACACACGCTTACATTTGGCACCAACAACTACCTGAATCAATTCAGAAACCTGTTTATCCAGGATGCACTGGGTACCTATGAGTTCCAGAATCAATTTGATAACGATGGCAATCTAATTGAGAGCGGAATTGACCGTTTTGCCAGAGGAGCCCCGACTCGCTATCAATACAGCTATTCAACGGATGAGAATCAATTTGGTACTCAGCCCGATGCAGATTGGGGATACAACACCTTTGCACTTTACGCGCAGGATGAATGGGCGGTAAATAATCAGCTAACACTGACTCTCGGAGTTCGTGCTGATCTCACAGTATTTCCAGAGGATCCACCGAGTAACCAAACATTTGCACAGGATTTTTCAGGGTTTGACACCGGTAATGTGCCTGATCCGACTCTGCAGTTCAATCCGCGGTTCGGGTTTAACTGGAATGACGGCAGTACACAGGTTCGTGGCGGAGCCGGCCTTTTCTCAGGCGGTGAACCCGGCGTGTGGCTCTCCAATCAGTACAGTAATACGGGTGTAGATCTCGCAAGGTTGGATGTTCGGGATGATTTTGATTCCGGATTCTTTTCCGCTGATGTGAACAACCAGCCACGTCCCGGTGACGGAAGCGGCCTGGAACCGATCGAAACCACTGAGGTAAACATCACGGATCCTGACTTTAAAATTAACCAGATTTTCCGCGGCAACCTTGCCGTTGAACAGCGTCTGCCATGGAATCTTGTGGGTACTGTTGAATTTCTCTACAGCAACAACCTTCAGGATGTAACCTATCAGAATCTTAATCTGCCCGGAGCAAATCAAAATGTAACGGTAACGGACGGACGACCCTATTTTGGTGATGTTTCATTTAATGATGAGGGGAACCCCGTCTATTCGCAGCGCAGAGTGAGTGATAACTTCACGGATGTTCTTCTGCTCACCAATACAGATTTGGGATACCAGTGGAGCCTTACAACACAGCTCCGGAAAGAGTTTTCCGACGGATGGTTTGCGGATGTCTCGTACACGTACGCTGACGGTAAATCAGTAAATGACGGAACATCAAGCCGTGCCATTTCCAACTGGCAGTTTAACGAAGTACCGGGAGATCCGAACAATGCTCCGGCAGCACGTTCCATACATATCACACCACACAGGTTTCTTGCATCTGCATCGTACCAGATGACGTATGGTGGAAGATATGCCACAACGTTCTCTCTGATTTATGAAGGAAGACAGGGGAACCCGTTGACGTACGCCTACTTTACCCAGCCGAACCAAAGTATAAACGGCGATTATCGCGGGTCTAATGACCTTGTGTACGTTCCGGCGAACGAAAACGATGTTATTCTTCGAAACACCACCTGGGAAGAGCTCGATAACTTCATTGAGAATAATGATGCCCTTCGGGAAAACCGGGGGCAAATTGTTCCGAGAGGAGAGGGCAACCAGCCTTGGGTAAACCTGATTGATTTCAGGATTACGCAGAATATTCAGACCTTTGGCGGGCAATCACTGGAGCTCTCGCTCGATATTCTGAACTTTGGAAACCTGATAGGACGAATGATCGGCCAGGATACCTGGGGTGTGGAACGGTTTGCATCAAACGGTGTAGTGACTGAAATCACATTTGAAGGATTTGACGCCACCGAACAGGCCGACGGATCCGTTGAGCTGCAGCCAATCATAAGTTTCGATCCTGATCGTGTACCGAATAATATTGATCAGTTTACTCTTTCAAATACCAACTCCCGCTGGAGAGCACAGCTTGGGTTAAGGTATTCGTTTTGATCGACTCATAAATCAGAAATAAATTAAATAGAACTGTACAGAGCGGCCGGTGAGAATCGGCCGTTTTTTTATGCTCGAGGCATTGTATAGCAGCTATGTGGAGATTTTCCAATAAACAACCTGATGAGCAGTCATATTAGATGAACATTTACAGGAACCAGATTTCTGATGTGGTTGATTGGGTTATCATGTTAATTGCCAAAACTACAGACGCAGTAATGTGAGAAAACAGACAAGGAATTAATCCCTATCTTCTTATCCGATATGAAAACTATGACACGTACACCAGCAATTCTGAGATTTTTATGAAAAAATATTTACCCTATCTGATACCATTTTCTGTTTTTTTAATCCTCGCCTTTACCAGCTGTGACCGACAGGCAAAACCAGCTAATAGCGACGGTACTCAAACCAATAAAGTCCTTTTGATCTCTTTCGATGGTTTTATGAATGAATATCTGGACCGAAACGAAACTCCGAATTTCGATCGCTTTATTTCCGGCGGGGTGATGGCTGAACATATGATTCCCGTGTTCCCAACCAAAACATTCCCGAATCACTACTCTGTTGCCACCGGCTTGTATGTGGAAAATCACGGAATCATCTCCAACAGTTTTCCGGATGACAGCCTTGGCGGCCGGTTTAGTTATGGTCCGCCTGAAGATAGCCCGAACGATGAGCGGTGGTGGGGCGGTGAGCCGATTTGGACAACTGTTGAGCTGCAGGGAAAAACGTCTGCTACCATGTTCTGGCCCGGATCGGAAGCATCTATTCACGGAATTCAGCCCACTCGCTGGAAAGATTATGACGGTTCTGTAGAAAACATTGCACGCATCGATACAGTGATGACCTGGCTCGATCCCGCTGGCGAAGTGAATGCCGATTTTGCAACGCTCTATTTTAGTGATGTGGATAGCCGCGGACATTCGTACGGCCCCAACTCTCCCGAAGTCGACGAGGCCGTTGTGGAAGCCGACAGGCTGCTGGGTTACCTGGTGGAAAAAATTGAGGAGGCCGGACTTACGGATCATATCAACATTCTTATCACTTCCGATCACGGGATGGCGGAGCTGTCGGATGATAAAATCATCTTCCTGGATGAAATGATTGATATGAACGACATTCGGGTCATTGACTGGACCCCGGTAGCGATGCTTCAGCCCGATGATGGGAAAAAGGATGAGATCTATCAAACCCTAAAAGAGAACGAAGAGAACTATCGCGTCTACAAAAAAGAGGAACTGCCTCGTGAATATCACTTCAGCAATCACTACCGTATTCCGGAGATTATTATGATTGCGGATGTATCCTACACCATCACGTCACGCTCATTTTACGAAAACCGCGGTATTGTTGCCGGCACACATGGTTATGATCACCAGGCTCCCGAGATGGCTACAATATTCTACGCATCGGGCCCGGATATCAAAACCGGTGAAACCATCGCGCCCTTTCAATCCGTTCACCTCTACGAACTGATGGCGCACCTGCTGAATATGGAGCCTGCGGAGAATGACGGGGATTTGGAGGAGGTTATTCAGATATTAGATGATAGATTTTAGATAATAGATAAATGATGATTGATAAATAAACGGTTAATGAAATGAAGACTTTTAGAGATCTTAATGTTTATAAAAAATCATTCAAGCTTCATATAGAGATTCATGAACTGTCTATGACATTTCCGAAGTTTGAAATGTATGAATTAGGTTCGCAGATCAGGCGATCTTCAAATTCTGTACCCGCAAACATTGCTGAGGGATATAACAATCAACATACAAACATCTATTTGGAAGGTTTAAACCGTTCCATTGGTGAATCACAAGAGACGCAGCATCATCTTGGTGCAGCTTGTGAAAAGGGGTACATAAGCCACGATGAATTTGTTGAGATTGATGGCAGGTATACAGAATGCATAAAGATGTTGTTTGGTTTAAGAAAAGCTCTGCTAAATAAGCATAGGTAGATAATTCTCAATACTGTCCAAACAAATTTAAGGATCGATCTCACTTTCATCTATGATCCATTATCTCTGATCTGTTGGTGGGTTATTTGTTTTTAAATTGCATCTTAATAGATTTTCAAATACAATAAGAACTTGGTTTTTTACCGTTTAACTTTTTAACTGAATTTTTTCATGGCGTACGTAGTAACTGAACCCTGTGTAAATTGTAAATATACAAACTGTGCGGCTGTCTGCCCGGTGGACGCTTTTCGTGAAGGCCCCAACTTTTTAACGATTGATCCCCTTGAGTGTATCGATTGTGATGCCTGCGTTTCTGAATGTCCTGTGGAAGCGATCTTCCCGGATGATGAAGTTCCTGAGGAGTGGGAGCATTATATCGAGTTAAATGAGCGGCTGGCAGAAAACTGGGAAGATAAAATTATTAATGAAACCCAGGATGCTCTGCCGGATGCCGACGATTGGGCTGAAAAAACCGACAAACTGGATCTGTTGATCGAAGAGTGGGATTAATTTTCTTTCAGAACGTATATGCCTGAAAACCGAGAATCCCTGTCGTCACCAAAAAAATCGATCAGATGCAGAGGCAGGGATCTTGTGCTGGACACCCCGGTAGTGATGGGAATTCTCAACACTACACCGGATTCTTTTTCAGACGGCGGAAAATATACCAATATCAAAACTGCACTTCAGAGGGTAGGGGAGATGGCAGATGCAGGAGCCACCATCGTGGATATCGGCGGGGAATCAACCCGTCCGGGATCAGAACCGGTTTCCATTGAAACTGAGCTCGATCGCACGATTCCTGTTATTTCAAAAATAGCGGATGTTTTTCCCGAACTTCTTATCTCAATTGATACTACCAAGTACGAAGTTGCCGCCCGGGCGATTGAAGCCGGTGCACATATTCTGAATGATGTCAGCGGTTTGGAAAAAGAGCCCCGTTTCGCAGAACTGTGCTCGGGAACAGAAACGGCGTATATCTGTATGCATTCCCAGGGAAATCCCAAAACGATGCAGCAAAAACCATCCTATTCCGATGTGGTCGAAGAGATTTATCAATTTCTTCAGAAAAAACTTCAATTCCTTAAGGAAAAAGGAGTTGAATCCGTTATAATAGATCCGGGAATCGGATTTGGAAAAACATTGCGGCATAACCTTGAACTCGTAGACAGGCTGCCCCGTTTTCTTGATCTTAATACACCAGTGATGATTGGCGCTTCAAGAAAATCTTCAATTGGAGAGATTCTGGACGGCCGGGGTACAGATGGAAGACTTGCAGGCACTATTGCCCTGCATTATCACTGTCTGATTAACGGGGCATCGATCATCCGGGTTCATGATGTTCAGGAAGCCGCCGATTCCGTCAAAATATTTAATGCCGTTCAGTCGGTTTCAATTTAAACAGAGCGAATGTCAATCCCCATTGGTTTTTTAGAATTCGGTTTGCGCGACCTGCTGGAAACACTGGTTATCGCTACCGTTTTGTATTATCTCTACCGGTGGATCCGCGGAACGTTTGCAATTCAGGCAGCTGTCGGACTGCTGTTCATCATTTTAGTAAACCTGGTTGTGAGCCTGCTCGGCTTTACTACGCTAAACTTCATTCTCCGAAGTATTCTTGATGTAGGTGTGCTGGCGGTGTTCATTATTTTCCAGCCCGAAATTCGTAAGCTTCTCTATAGCCTGGGGCAAAATACCACGTTCGATCGGTTTGTTGGGAGATCCGGATCAGAAACCACTATTGACGAAGTAATTGACGCGGTTCGCAGTATGTCGCACTCCAAAACCGGTGCGCTGATTGTTTTCGCACGACGTTCATCGCTCCAGGATCTTGTGGATTTTGGAGTTAAGTTGGATTCTACCGTAAAATCGGAACTGCTGGAGACAATTTTTCAGAGAGACACTCCCCTTCACGATGGTGCCGTGGTGATAAGAAATAACCGGATTGTGGCGGCAAGCTGCTATCTGCCGATCTCCCAAAATCCAAATATCTCCTCCGTTTTCGGAACCCGGCATCGGGCGGCAGTGGGTGTAAGTGAAACCAATAACGTTTTTGTAATTGTGGTTTCCGAAGAGACCGGGCGAATCTCAGTCGCCCGAAACGGAGATCTCACCAGCGGGCTTTCTATTCAAAAACTCCGTTCCGAAATGGAAAAAGCACTGGGTATTGCCGATGCTGAAGATGTAGGATTCAGCTCCGACAAGGCAGATTTGGAGATGAAGTAGGTATTAGACTTTATCTCTGCCTGTTATTCTTTTTTTTGACTTTCAAAAGTAATTCCGCCGCCGCAAACGAACTGATCTCTCCCGCATTCACCTTCTCCTCTATCTCCGCAAGCTTTTCTTTGATGGCGGGATTATTGTAAAACTCTGATGTCAGCTTCTGTCGTATCGTTTCGTGTATCCAATAGGCGGATTGATCTTTTCGCCGCTTTTGAAAATAACTGTTTTCCTTTACGTGACTGATGTAAGATTGGATCTGTTCCTCCACTCCCTCAATACCGGTTCCTTCCAGTGCTGAGCAGGTAACCACCGGTGTTTTCCATTTTGATGGGGCCGGAGGAAAAAGGCTAAGCGCGTTTTTGTACTCTTGCCTGGCCCGCTCCGAAGCTTTCTTATTGTCTTCTTCAGCCTTGTTGATGGCGATCAAATCAGCCATCTCCATAATGCCTCGCTTGATTCCCTGCAGCTCATCTCCGGCACCGGCCAGCATCAGCAGCAGGAACATATCCACCATGTTGTGTACGGTGGTTTCAGACTGTCCCACACCTACGGTCTCAATGAAAATCGTAGTATACCCGGCCGCTTCGCAAAGCAGCATCGTCTCGCGGGATGTGCGGGCCACACCGCCCAGTGTTCCGGAAGTAGGCGACGGACGTATATAGGCATTTTCGTTTGTAGATAGCGTTGCCATGCGTGTTTTGTCGCCCAGAATGCTGCCTTTAGTCCGCGTGCTGGTTGGGTCAATCGCCAGAACGGCAAGCTTTTCACCTTTCTCCAGAAACCGGTTACCAATCGCTTCAATGAAGGTGCTTTTTCCAACGCCGGGAACTCCCGTAATACCAATTCGCACCGAATTGCCCGTTAGCGGCATCACCTCTTCTAAAACCTCCTGACCCAGTTTCCGGTATCCCGAGTTGGAGCTCTCAATCAGCGTAATTGCCTGCGACAAAATTGTCCGGTTTCCGTCTTTAATTCCCTCCACATACTCCTCCCTCGATTTCAGCGGCGTCCGTTTCGCCCTGAAATTGGGATTCACCGAATCGGAAACCTCCGATCCTTTATTGATAGAAAGTGATTTGTTGCTTGGTTTGGTCATCTATTGGTCCCAAAATTTTCATCAACAGCGAACACACCCCTGAAGGATCTCTGAACGAGATCATTCTGTCCCCTCTCAAGAGGGGATAGTATAGCTCTTGTCAAAATGAATGTCAGAAGTGACGGCTTCAAATCCCCTCTTGAGAGGGGAAATGTGAAGCTGAGTGCGCAAAGCGCGGCGAAGCAATCGAGGGGTGTGTTCATGCTTCGTGTCACCCTTAGTGCGCGTTGTGGTTAGCTTCCCCGATCAATATCCCCAATATCTTCTGTGCCGCATCCGAAATAACCGTTCCCGGCCCAAAGACAGCGGCAACGCCTTTGTCGTATAGGTACTTATAATCCTGGTTGGGAATCACACCGCCCACAATTACCATGATATCTTCACGGCCCAGATTTTTGAGTTCATCAAGTACCTGGGGGACGAGGGTTTTGTGACCCGCAGCCAGGCTGGATACGCCCAGGATGTGAACGTCGTTTTCTACCGCCTGCTTTGCGGCTTCCTCCGGGGTTTGAAAGAGCGGGCCGATATCGACATCAAAGCCGAGATCGGCGAAGCTGGTGGAGATCACTTTGGCGCCGCGGTCGTGGCCGTCCTGACCCATTTTGGCGACCATGATTCGGGGACGGCGGCCTTCCTGTTCGGCAAATTGGTCCGCCAGTTCCTGTGCTTTCTTAAAAGATTCGTCACTGTCCATTTCAGATGAATACACACCGGATATCGATTTTATGGTTGCGGTATAACGCCCGAACACCTCTTCCATCGCGTCGGAAATTTCACCGAGTGTGGCGCGGTTTCGGGCAGCGTTAATAGCCAGTTCAAGCAGGTTTCCGTCACCAGATTCAGCCGCCTCAGTGATCATCTTCAGCGACTCTTTCACTGCTGTATCATCGCGTTCTGCTTTTAGCTTTTCAAGACGCTCAATCTGCGATTGCCGGACCCGCTCGTTGTCCACTTCAAGAATATCGATCGGATCTTCTTTTTCCAACCGGTATTTGTTTATTCCGACAATCACCTCTTTTTTGTTATCGATCCGCGCCTGCTTGCGGGCGGCGGCTTCTTCAATCCGCATTTTCGGCACGCCACTTTCGATCGCTTTGGCCATACCGCCCAGTTCTTCCACTTCCTCAATACGCTCCCATGCTTTTCGGGCGATCTGGTCTGTTAAATATTCTACATAGTATGAACCGGCCCACGGATCTACCGCCTTTGTGATGCCTGTTTCTTCCTGCAGAAAAATCTGGGTGTTACGCGCAATTCGTGCAGAGAAATCCGACGGAAGCGCGATCGCTTCATCCAGGGCGTTAGTGTGGAGCGACTGCGTGTGCCCCAGCGTGGCCGCAAGCGCCTCGATGGTAGTCCGTGCAACGTTGTTGTAGGGATCCTGCTCGGTGAGGCTGTAGCCTGAAGTTTGACTGTGGGTCCGCAGCGAGAGGGACTTCGGGTTTTTGGGATCGAACTGTTTCATCAGCTTGGCCCAGAGCATCCGTCCGGCGCGCATTTTTGCAATCTCCATAAAGTGATTCATCCCGATGCCCCAGAAAAAAGAGATGCGCGGGGTAAACTGGTCCACATCAAGACCGGTTTTGATGCCGGTTCGCACATATTCTACAGCATCGGCCAGCGTGTAGGCCAGCTCAATGTCTGCTGTGGCACCCGCTTCGTGCATGTGATAGCCGCTCACGCTGATGGAGTTAAACTTCGGCATCTTTTCGGATGTGAAGGCAAAAATATCCCCAATAATTCGCATGGATGGTTTTGGCGGATAGATATAGGTATTGCGAACCATGAATTCTTTCAGAATGTCGTTCTGAATGGTTCCGGACAGTTTCTCCGGCGGGACACCCTGCTCTTCAGCCGCCACAATGTAGAATGCCATCACCGGAATGACGGCCCCGTTCATCGTCATCGAAACCGACATTTCGTCCAGCGGGATCTGATCAAACAGCACCTTCATATCGAGAATTGAATCGATTGCAACGCCGGCTTTTCCCACATCACCGGTCACGCGCGGATGATCAGAATCGTAGCCGCGGTGGGTGGCCAGGTCGAACGCAATGGACAATCCTTTCTGGCCAGCGGCAAGATTTCGGCGATAAAAAGCATTTGATTCCTCAGCTGTAGAAAACCCGGAATATTGTCGAATCGTCCACGGTCTCACTGCGTACATGGAGGAGTAAGGACCCCGAAGATATGGCGGAATTCCCGCAGCAAAATCGAGATGATGAAGATTTTCGATATCACTCTTTGCAAAGCGCTTTTTTACCGGGATCGATTCCGGGGTTTGCCAGGATTGATCTACCTTCCGGTTTTTACCGGTTGGACGTGAAGGGTGTCCATCATGAGTTGCTTCTGACACATAATCTAATTTGGAGAAATCGGGTCGGTTCATTTCTTTGGAAAAAGTTGAATGATGGACTAAAAAGATCTCCCCTTGAGGGGAGATCTTTCTGTTCGTTCAGAACAGAATGCGAGGGGTGTCCTCAGGTTTTGAAAGATGCGATAATCGAAGATAAGGAATCACTGGCTAAACTTCGTGTACACCCCTCACGTGTTTCGCTTTATGCTCAGACGATCTCCCCTGCACTTGCGTCCCGGGGAGGGGATACTAATCTGTTTGTTCAGATGATCAGGTTGAGCGATTATAATTTCCCCCAATTCTTTGGATCTTTAAAGGTGTTTAATACAGATCGCACGATTATAGTCTTTTGTTTCTCGTTCACTGAATAGTGAATCATATAAGGATAAATCTTCAAAGGGAGGCATCGAACATTATCATAACGTATTTGAAAGAATGGATTTTCACTCAATGTCACCAATCTATTATTTAAATCATCTTCGAATTTCGAACCCAAACCGGGCTCATTTTCTTCATAATAGTCTATAGCCTCTTGAATATCATCAATAGCTCTCCTGTCTAAAAGAATAGAAAAAGTCATCAACTTTCAGACTTAAACATGAGTTGTTTTCTGGCTTCCTCCCAAGAGACTAAATCATCCTGATTTGCCGATCTTATTCGCTCTCTGACGATCTCTTTATGCTCTTCGGGAATATCGGGTTCCTCAGATGATGTTAGTCCGAGCTGATTGATCAATTCAATCACGAAATCTACTTTATCGTCCGGTACATCGAGAGTTATTTTTTTCATAGCATAAATTTTTAGTTTAATTACATTATGATAATAATAAACGGTTAAACATGAGACTTCATTTTACAATTTGAGTTATTTGGTTTGTGAGGGGTGTTTTGTAATTCCGACTAAAGCCTGTATAAAAAATAAGATGTCGAAACGGAGTTCCGTAACACCCCTCAGAGTAAGCTCCGACCGAGCGGATCTTACTCATCTCCCCTTGAGGGGAGACTTATCTGAATCTCCTTCAACGTATTAAGCATATTACTCCCCGAGTATATAAAGAAATCAATACCGGTCTCCCGGAACTGATCAACATTATCTTTTGGATAGCCGGCCAGGATAAGTGTTGCTTCTCCGCCGAATGCAGCACAAAAATCAGGGACGAGTTCAGAATACTCATCATCGGAGCTACAGAGTACAAACATGTCTGAACTATTTGGGTTTAACTCGCCGGCCGCTTCATCCACGGAATCAAACCCGGTGTGACTTTTCACCCGGAAGCCGGCGCATTCGAGATAGTTCTGGGAAAAGGAGGCGCGTGCTTTTCGAATTTTTTTGTTGCCAATGGGTATGAGCCGGACTGTGATCTCTCTACCGCGCTCTTTCCTAATTTTTTGGGTACGCAGTCGCAATTCCTCAAATGGCACGGCTGCCCGATAGGGTTTCAGTGCCGGGTAGAGCTGTTTTTGGGGATTTAGAAATGAATCCACAACATCACCAATAGTGGCTCCTTCACTGTATGCACTGCTGAGTGATTCAACCAGCCTTTCAGAATTGATCTCCGGGTTTTTTAAAGATTGATGAAGTGAATCCACAGGTGTACTTCGAAATAGTTCATCGGGAAGATCCTGTTCAGTATCGGCATAGTTATTCACCCCGGTCAGGACCAGCTTGCGGGTTGCCAGGGCTTCCTCTTTTGATTTTCTGGATCTGCCAACTTCGCCCTGAATAATTTTTGCTTCCACCGCTTTCTGATATCCGCCCTGCTTTTCAATGAGTTGGAAAAACTTCCAGGCTTTTTTGGCGATTTCATCGGTCAGCACTTCGATGTAATAGGAGCCATCAGATGGATTTTCGACAGCTGAAAGGTGCACTTCTTCATCCAGGATATGGCTCACATTTCGGGCGATCCGGTGGGAAAAGTCATCGGTCTGCTCAAAGTGGGTGTTGTATGGGTGAACGGTAATCCGTTTCGCCCCGCCTACAGCTGCCGCTGTGGCTTCCGTTGTGGCTCGCAGCATGTTGTTGTGCGGATCGGCAATCGCCTTGTTCCACTTCGATGTGGAAGCATGAATCATCAGCGGCTCACGATTTTCAATCTCATAGCCATCCAGTACGCGATTCCAGAGCAACCGCACGGCCCTGAACTTCGCAATCTCGGGAAAGTAGAGGGATCCGGCCGACAGATGCATCCAGAACTGTTTTGCGGCCTGTTCCCGCTTATTCTCAGGTATCCGGGCCAGGAACTCACTTCCAATCGACAGCACAATACCAAGTTCCTGGATGATAGTTGCTCCGCAGTTATGATAGAAGGCACCATCAGCCGCCAGCGTCTTAAATCCGGACTCGTCCGCCATCTGCCCGATGATCGAGTTCAACCTGCTCTCCTCAACCGGCAACCGCCCGTGATATGCCATATACGTAAACGGATCAAAAAGGAAGGAAAACTGGGGGGATGTCCCCTCGGAGTGCTGCATAAAAGCCTTCATCAACCCAAGTATCCCAACAGAACCCGCACCGGAATCAAAAACCACATCGGTTTTTTCGAGATCAATGTCATCCAAAAGTATCTTTAGATCCTCAAGATTTTGTAGGTGGGTTCCGGCAATATCTCCTCCAAGAACGCCTTCATCGGGTGAAATTGTAATAGTGAACCAGAGGGAATCGGCTCCGGAGTTGATCGCTTTTTTGGCCAATCTGTTTGCTTCAGCCGGATCCGGTTTGTCTATAACCTCACAGAACTGCCACTTGGCCGGGGTTTTGATCTCCACACCGTTTTTAAGGTGGGGGAGTTTTTCCAGATCCTCTTTACGATAAAAAGGCAGTGCTTCAATTCCTTCGATCGACTGCCATTTGAGTTTCTCTTTGTAATCTGCTCCTTTGAGATCTTTTGTGAGTACCTCTTCCCATTTCTCCGTTGATGTGGGTTCAAATTCGGCGAACAGGTTTTCTTCTTTATCTGACATGAGTCACTGATTTTACTTTTTATGCTTCAACGAGTTAAAAGAATTTTCTCCTTCTGATGTATAAAATACAAATTATTGCTGCAGGGTTCGCAAAACTGAGATTGTTCTGTCAGAAAAGCATTTCTGTAATCATAGGTCGCTGTTATCCCGTTAGGATGAATGGAATAAAGTTTGTTTATACGTCATACCTCACTCCGATACGATATCTCCAATACTTGTGCGTACTCAAAATTCCGCCATCAGAAAATCGATATTTGTTTTGCAGATGGGAGATCGCGGATCAGAGTTGGCGATGATGCTGGTAGAATTATGAGACTTAATAACACATCGTGACTCATTTTTCCAACGGGATCCTGTCGGGAGATGCAGCATCTCTTAAACAGGTTTATCACACCTCAGGCCCAATGGATAGTGTTCCTAAGATTAGAATCCTTGGAAACACGTAACAAAATGTACCTAAACTCCTCTTGTACATGTAATGGCTGTTCAAATCCTTAATATTGATTCCATGTCATGTCAGATTATTCTGATATCATATTTCTGATGGGTGCCATCATCATGTTTTCTTTTCTCACGATGTCTGTTAACCGGACCATCCTGATGAACGAGATGAACAGAGTTGGACATCAGACCGATTACTACGCGCTTTCAGTAGCCCAGGAGACGATTGATGAGATTCGGTGGATTCGTTCAGAAAGTGCCTTGAATCAAAAACTCAATGAATTTCCTAAAGTGATTGAGTACAGGGCCGATTCGGATCAGGCAGGATCAATTCCATTTACGGTTGATCTTTTTGAAACAACCGCTTCTATTGAAAACGACGACATTCGTTCGATAGAATTACGGATCGATGTGTCGAGTGATTTTGGAATCGGAGGAGAGGGCGGAAACCCGGTGCAGCTATTATTCACTAAATCATTTGTCAAATAGGATGGAGAACTAGGTATGAATATTGGAATTACAATCAGTTATATCGTTGGCGGACTTCTTCTTATTTCCATACTGACGCTGAACAATACAGTGATGCAGGATTCATACAAGCAAACTGTAGAGATGACTGCCGGCACACAGGTGGATGAAATTCGCAGACTGGTGATGCACGATATGCAATTCCTGGCCTTTGGTACGAATAGTGAAATCCTGAATTTTAGTGAAAATCATCTTCGTTTCAGGTCAACGTTCAGAGGCCAAAATCGGGTCTTTAGCTGGCAATTACTGAATGCTCCATATAATGAAACCAGTAATCCCAACGACAGAGTATTGCAGAGAAACGGCCCGATGGATGACAAGCCGGGCAGCACAATGTCCAGGTATCCGGCAGTTCGATTTCAGGTCACAGCGTTTAGCGATGAGGATGGTCTGGTCGAGGCAACATCAAAAGAGCAGGTAAGAAGTATTTTGATCGAAGTTATTGTGGAATCTGCTGAGCCGGTTGGATCACACACAGATGGGTCCCCCCGGTACGCCCGAACCGGATGGAAAAAACTGTTCCTTCCTGATAATCTTATGATATAAAAAACTAAAATCTTCACACAAACCACTCCATTATGGGAAGAGGATTACTTATTCTCGTCAGCGGCATGTTTATTGTTGTAGGCATTGTTCAAAGTGGTATCAATAACCGGAATACACTGTTACCGGAGCGGGCGATGCACTACCAGGAAGAGCTTCATGCCACGAATGCGCTGAACAGCGCAATGGATTATGCACTTCGCGAGATTATTCACGATCAAAGCTGGTCGGCAGGTTTGGCTGACGATAATTTTCTTGAAGCCTCGGTAAATATCACAGTTCATGGCCAGCATTCACCGGACATACCTCCAAATAATATTCCTGTTTGGGATGAATATACGCTCCTGGTTCATGGAGTGGCTGAGTACGAAAATCAAATCGCTACATCAGAATTGTATCTGCGAAAAGATTCCTTTTCAAAGTATTCCTATTTCACAGATTATGAACCCAGTAACATCTATTTCATCTGGTCTGATGAGCTTTCCGGCCCTGTTCACTCCAACGGCCGATTTAATATTGCCGGTGATCCAACATTCTACGGAATGGTCACCAGTCCCGAGATGTGGCACGGATATGACGCAATGGAAAACGATCCTAATTTCTACGGGGGTGAAGATTTTAGCGCCGACCACAGGGATCCGCCCACACTTTTTTCGCTTGATGTGTTAAAAAATGATGCCTCATCCAACGGCCTCTCATTTGACAATGAAGTACGTCTTGAGTTTCTGGATGACGGTTCTCTGTTTGTTCGGGAAAAAACCGGGAACTGGTGGAGTAATGCCAGCGAATATACTGTGGATCTGTCGATGTACAACGGAGTGATTTCATCGTCTGAAAATATCTCTATGCACGGTACCATCTCCGGTCAGTATACCGTTCATTCTTCGGAGAATATCACCATTACGGGAGATATCCGTTACAAAAAAGATCCGGCTGAGTTTTCCGATTCAAGTGATCTGCTCGGCATTGTAAGTGAAAAAGAAGTGATGATCGATAAAAATGCGCATCGTCACGAAGGAAATTCAAACCTGACCATCCAGGCATCGATCATGGCGCTTGATAAATCATTCAGTGCCGAAGATTATAACACAGGCGGCGGACGCGGAGATCTGAATCTTTTGGGCGGAATTGTCCAGCAGCAGCGGGGTCCTATGGGAACCTTCAGCGGCGGATCCATTCAGTCCGGATTCAACAAACAGTACGAATATGATGAAAGGTTGCTGAACATGAACCCGCCAAGTTTTCCAAGAGAAAGTTTTTTCTCCATTGTACACTGGCTTACAAATACAGCGCCAAATCTAACCGCAACACCAGGAAACGGAAACGGGAATGGAAATAACCAGGGGAACAGTGGCAATAATGGAAATGGCAACAATGGGAATAATGGAAACAATGGCAACGGGAATGGAAACCGTAATAACTGAAACATCTAAAGAGGAGAAAGCAAGATGAAAAAAATGATTTTAATTTGTGTAACTGGGCTTATGATTCAGGGATTTGGCAGTTTATATGCCCAGTCTGAGATCACTTTCCAGGTAGATATCACTCACCTGCTTGACGGCAGTGAATTTGATGAAAACAGGGATCGCGTTGAGCTGATCGGTAACCGGAGCCCGCTTTCAGCGATTCAGCCCCAACAAATGAAGCCTGATGAAAATAACCCGAATCTGTTTAAGGTTTCTGTAACCTTTCCGGGGAGTCTGTCAGGGAATACACTTGAGTACCAATTTCGGGTGATGCTGAATAACCGCTACCGGAACGAAGATATTCCCCGATCTACGCGGATACCATCCGGCAATCAAACGCTCGATTCAATCTATTTCAATAGTTATGCGTGGTGATATTGAAGGGCAGTTCTTTTACTATACTCACCTTTTCGAACTGGCCCGAATGAGTTTGGTGTGGGATAAACCGCACCGTCTGCCGGTTGAATTTTATAAGGCTGGGAAAAAATCGAGCATCAGTGTGAAGGAGCGGCTGTTTCGGTTTTGAACAGGGAATTGGGTGATGTGATAGAGTGAAGCGGGGAGGGAGTAATGCAGTGAGCAGTGCATCCCTTTCCGGTGTTTAAATAATTTTGTCTCAGGCCATCAATGGAGTTCTTTAAATTTGGGTATTGGTTTTATACCGTTTATGTTTTTTTCTGATGTGATCGCGATAAACTTTATTTTGTGATCATCTGTTTTGACGTTACTGCTAAAAAAGAACGACTCTGACTCATGATTAAATCGATCTACATCAAAGATTTTGCGCTCATTGATGAACTGGACGTTCAGTTCGAACAAGGCCTGAATATTATGACCGGCCAGACTGGTGCTGGTAAATCGATTATTATCGGTGCGCTGAATATGATTTTGGGTGAACGGGCGGATACGGATGTCATTCGTCAGGGTGCCGAAAAGGCGATTTCTGAGGCTACGATTGAAGTCGGGAAAAATGCATTTCTCCAGAAACTCCTAACAGATAACGCTGTGGATTACAGTGAAGAGCTGATACTCCGGCGTGAAATTCGTCAGAAAGGAAGCCGTGCGTTTATTAACGATACGCCGGTGAACATCGCAGTGCTGAAACAGGTGGGCGATCAGCTTGTGGATCTGCACGGCCAGCACGATCACCAGCTGTTGCTGAAAGAGGAAAATCACATCGATATGATCGATCGTTTTGATTCTGTGGAGCCGGTGAAAAAGACGTATCGCACCGAATACCGGAAAATGGCGGATCTGCAGAAAGAGCTCCGCGATCTGAAACGAAAAGAGCGCGAGCTGAAAGAGAAAACCGAGCTGTACCAGTTCCAGGTGAAGGAGCTGGAGGGCGCCGATTTGGATGCTTACGAAGAAGAGGAACTTGAATCGGAGATGAACCTTCTCGACAATGCGGAAGATCTGGATCAGAAAGCAGCCGCGATTTCAGAAATCGGGAACGGGGATGATATCAGCCTGATGGAGATGCTTAATACCATCAAACTTCACCTGGAAGATATGGCGCGGATTGAACCGGAGTTTGAAACCTATCTGAGCGAGGTGAATACGGCACGCATCAGCATACAGGAAGCGGTGAATTTTGCTGAACGGTATCGAAATACGATCGAGTTTAACCCGCAGCGGCTGGAGACACTAAGGCAAAGGCAGTCGGAACTGAATCGCCTTCAGAAAAAATATATGCGATCTATTCCTGAATTGATCAGCTACTATAACCAAGTTAAACGGGAGCTGAATGTCGCTGAAAATTTTGATCTCGAGATTGAGAAAATCGAGAAAAGAATCCGTGAGCAGGCCGGTCATTTGAAACAAAGTGCTGAGGCGCTTCACAATAAACGATTGGAAATCGGTGAACAGTTATCGACTGATATTGTAGCTACGCTCAGCCACCTGGGGATTCCAAACGGCCAGTTCCGCGTACATGTGGCGTGGCAATTTGCTGACAGCGGCTGGATTGAAATTGACGGCAGGCCCGTAGAGTGTTCAGCCGAAGGGTGTGATGATGTTCGGTTTTATATCTCAACAAATAAAGGCGAAGAGCCAAAACCACTCGACAAAATTGCTTCAGGCGGGGAGGTGAGCCGGGTGATGCTTTCGCTGAAATCGATCCTGGCGCAGGAGCACCATCTGCCGGTTATGATATTTGATGAGATCGATACAGGTATCAGCGGTAATATTTCGGAAAAAGTTGGACGCGAAATGCGGAAATTATCCGAATATTGCCAGATTGTAGCGATCACCCATCAGCCGCAAATTGCAAGCCAGGCACACAAGCATTATCGCGTTGAAAAAATTGAACAGGAAGAGCGGACCATCACGCGAATTACACCGCTGACGGAGGAGGAACATGTCCGGGAAGTTGCGAGCCTGATGAGCGGAGAGGAGATTACCGATGCGGCACTCAGCAGCGCCAAAGAGCTGATTGAACGTGGTGGTGTTAGGAATTGAGATCATTGGTGAACCATCGATTTTTCTCTGATAGACATCCCCCTTTTTAGAGGGTGTGAGGAAATACTTAATAAAGATATCGGCCATTTATTTTTACCACGAAGACGCAAAGCCACGAGGGTACACGAAGTATAACAAAATCAAATTACTAGCTTTCGTGATTCTTCGTGTCATCGTGACTTCGTGGTTAAATAAAAGGACTTTTTTAAATGCTTGTGATTTATTTTCTCACAGCCTCTCGAAGGGGGACTTTTAGGGGATAATTTAAGAATTGAACTCAGGCCTAAAACACAAAACCCATTCCCAAATTGATTCTCTGGTAGGTGTGCGAGTTTTCAACGGTCCGACCTCCCCAGCTGTCAAACTGGTGAGCAGACCGGTCGCGGTTGTATCCCACGTTCAGATAAAAGCCCCAGCTTCTGCTGGTTTTGAACTGAAGGCCCAGTCCGGGATTCACGATCAAGCCTCCATTATGGTTATCCATCACAACATCTGAATCTGATTTTATACTCCGGGTATAACCCATCCGGAAGAACATGTACGGGGATACATCGCCATCCTGAAATATAACTGTCAGATCGGTGAAGATGGGAATCAGCCCAAGGGGATCGTTATAGGGCACATATCCAATTCCAAGTCCGGCCGAAACGAAAGGAGTAAAGCGGTAGCCATTGATCGTATAAAACCGGGCCGTTGAGTGATCTGAGCTGAATAGAAGATCAGATCCGGTGCGATTAAAAAAGCCTGAATCGCTGTTTTCTCCGGCCGGAACTGGTTGTTGAGAACAGACCAACACCGGCCAGAGGAGCAGAGCGAAAAGCAGAACGATTAATCGAGTTTTCATTACAGGATATTCGATTCAGAAGTCAGGTCAGAGTGAGGGCTCGGTTTTGAAAACCGGTATGGTGCTCAGATGCTTCAGATTGTTGATGTCGCTGTAATCATACTGGATGATTCCATCATCGCCGGTTACCATCAAAACACCATCGTAAGGAATCACATCAAATGTTTTGATATCTTCGATATGGCGCAGCAATTTTACGTTATGCGGATCGCTGGCGTCCATGATCTTCAGTCCGTGATCTCCTTCGCTGATAAAAAGCTTACCGTTATCAATACCCAGTCCGTGCGGGTTGATCATCCCATACGATTTTACTTTCTTGGGGTTGGTAAGATCTTTCACATCCACCACATCGAGCTGATTTACACCCATGGGGCAGGCCTCGCTTTTCCGCAGCGTTACAAAAGCGTATTCACCTTCCACCACAACCGGGTCGCAGGCGGTTGCGTGCCAGTAGACAGAGAGCGGCTCCGGATTGGATGGATTTGAAAGTGCGTAGATATACATCGCGTTGGCGGAGCCGATAAAAAGATTATCCTGGTACGGAAAGATTGTTTCGATCTGCCATCCCACATTTTGCTGACTCACTTTACTCGTGTTCCCGGAACCGAGACTGAACGCGGTGAGACTCGTGTGATCTACGGCGTACAGATGATCTGATGTAATCGCAAAACGCGCCATCGAACCACCCACACCACCACCGGATGATTCACCCATGGATGCGCGGCTCGCATCAAAGCTGGCAGTTGTATTTACCCAGCCGGTGCCCCACCGTGTCGGCTGAGAATTGCAGTTTGATTCACAGATCTCCTCGCGCTCAACCTGTTTCCAGTCAACCACAAGGCCTTTGGAATCGTCAATAGACTGGGTTGTGAAACCGGGAGCAATTCGTGAAGCAGTATTGAAAACATCTTCAATCCGCTGCACAAGCTCTGGGGAACTCAAATCACTGATATCAAAGACCAACAGATCTTTCTGTGAATCGGCATACAGCAAAGTGCCATCCACAGCGATATCTTTATTGGCCGGGATATTAATAAACCCGACATTTTGCGGAGCAGAAGGATCATGGTTATCGATGATATGAACCCCTTTATTGACTTCATTCACAAAAAGATATCCGCCATAAAAATAGAATTTTCCGGGGTTGTTCAGATCACGCGACTCTTCCAGAGCCACAGAGTTCACAAACTCACTGTGAGTCATGTACACCGGTTCGAACTCTGTCCAGGTGACCGTCTGAACTTGTTTGTCGTTACAGGAAGTTAAAAAAAGCGGCAAGAAAATCAGAAGTAATGTCCCGATGATGAACTGAGACAACACAGGCTGGCGAAATGTGGATGTATCTCGTGTTTTCATAATGTGCAAATTGAATTCAAGGTGTTGTTACTTCTATCTACACAGCTAAAATGGCGAGTACCTATTCGATGTGGCGATTAATTTAACCGAATAGATTCAAACCCCGTCAAAATTGAAATCTATTACACTAAGCCCATCGATTGAGCCATAACTACCGCTGGGTGAGCCGCTTCGGTAGGAAAATCTGGGAGCATCAATACTTCATTTGAGTAAAACTTCTAATGAATAAAGGTGTAAGGTTTTTTAAGAATAATCATCTTACAAAATAGAATAGGTCTTATTTTGCTTTTAAATATGATTAGACATTGCCGGAGTAAGAGAAAATTGGGTTGCTCAAATTTAGATTGAAAATGCAATTCAAAATAATTACTAAAATTGAGGCGAGGTGAACACTGGGCTGGCGCCGCTATAGCTACATACGACTTTGTTGATTGTATGTGGATGGAATCCGAACTTTAGATCAAATACAATGATTGGTAACTTAATTTTATTATTATTAATCATCTCATCAATCTATAATTATACACAAGTCTGAAAACATAGTATTGATGCCAAATATATTGATAAGCAATTGCGATCAATATATACAGTAATACTTGTTATAAGCGTGATATTATTATGGAGAGTTTTTTGAAGTATGAGGAGATAGCTTGGCTGTAAGACGATTCGGCTATGTTAGCGGTTTACTTTCAGTGGCTGTTGACGCAGGTGTCAGAGATTCAACATTCATGTCAAAATTCATGCAGTCCATTAATCTTAAAGGATATGAAATCCAAGGTTAATGAACTTCACTTTTTCGAGCAAATCCAATTCCCAGGTTCAACACCTCATATTGGGCTCACACGGTGGTAAAATATTTACGTGTCAGGCAAGCCCCATGGCTTTGGCGACAACCACCGCCGGGTGAGCCGCTTTTTTCCCAACGCCATCAGAGATCTGGTGGCGGCAGGAAAATCCGGGAGCGCAGATGTTGGCTTCTGAATTTAATTCGCGAAGAGCTGGAAAGAGAACCTGTTCGCCAACCTGCATGGAAACTTCATATTTATCTTTTTCATACCCAAAACTGCCGGCCATGCCGCAACATCCGGTTTTCAGCTCAATGGGATCAAAACCAAGCTGCCTGAAAGATTGAATCAGAGGATGATTGCCGACCAGCGCTTTTGTGTGGCAGTGGCCGTGTATATAAACTTTCCGGCCTTTTCCGACATCAAGAGCGTCCGAGGTCGCCAGCTCAGTAGCAAGAAACTCTTCCCAGAGAAAGGTGTGATCAGCAATTTTTTTAGCTTTGTCCAGGTCTTCCTCTCTGCAGAGATCGGTGTATTCGTCCCGGAGCGTTAAAATCTCACTCGGTTCAAGTCCCACAATCGGGATATCCCGTTCCGCAAATGGGTAGTAATGGTTGATGTTCTCATGGCATATTTTTGAGGCTTCATCCAGTAAACCCTTGGAGATCTGCGGTCGTCCGGATGGTCGGATAAACGGGACCAGAACATCGTAGCCCAATGAATGTAGCACTTTAAGAGCCGCAATTGCGATTTCAGGTTCGTGGTAGTTGGTGAAAATATCAACCTGCAGGAGAACCTGCTTCGCACCGGGATGACTGAAGTCTGATCTGTTCTTCCTGTACCACGATTGAAATGTCTGCGAGGCAAACTCCGGGACATTCCGGCTTGGGTGGATGTTGAATAGTTTTTCGAACAACCACTTTGTCGGTTTTTGCTTGTTGATAAAATTTGTGACCGATGCGGTAAATGAAGCGAGCGGATAGAGTTTTTCAGGCTGACCAAAAAATCGTTCAGCTGAGGAGATACCATTTTTTTTGTGCCAGCCGTGCGTAAACTCCGCTTTCATTTTTGCCATATCCACATTAGCGGGACATTCACTTTTACACGCTTTGCAGCTCAGGCAGAGGCTTAGTGCATCCTTTAGTTCTTCCGATTCAAACGCGTCCATCTGCTTACCTGAGAAAAGCTGACGAAACAGGTTTGCCCGGCCGCGGGTATTATCTTTTTCCTCACGTGTGGCGTGGTAGGACGGACACATGGTGCCGCCGCTCTGCGCCAGTTTTCTGCATACACCGGCGCCGTTACAAAGTTCAATGGCGTTGCCGAATCCGCCGGCTTTGCGCCATTTGAACATTGTTGGAACGGCAGGCGGATTGTAATCGGGCGAAAACCGAAGATCGGTATCGATCGGTTTTGGGTCGAGGATTTTACCGGGATTGAACAGGTAGTTCGGGTCCCAGATCTCCTTCACGCGCCGGAGCAGCGGCATCATCTCGCTCCCCAAAACGGTTTCGATGTAAGGCGCCCGAGCGCGCCCATCGCCGTGTTCACCGGAGAGTGAGCCCCGATATTTTTTTACGATGTCGGCCACTTCTGCCGCCATCTGTTTCATGGTTTCGAGACCTTCGGGCGTTTTGGTGTTTACAACAGGGCGGAGGTGCAGCTCACCGACCGATGCGTGGGCATAAAATACGCACGAAGAGTTGTGACGATCGAGCATCGCCTGGAAATCATCCACATAGTCGGGCAGATCCTCCACGCGAACGGCCGTATCTTCAACAAAACTCGGGGATGGATTTTCATTACCAAGGCCCATAATCAACCCGAGTCCGGCTTTTCTGAGATCCCAGACGCGCCGGATTTCATCTTCATCCGAGAGATATGGATGCGCATATCCAAAATTGAGTTCCCTCAGACGTTCGGCAAGTTTCGCCGAATGGGCTTCCAATTCATCCTGATTTTCACCCTCAAACTGTACAATGAGAATACATTTTGGATCACCCTTCAGGAAAAACCGGTTTTTATTCTGTTCGATATTTCCTTTTGTGGCGTCCAGGATGATATCATCCACAAGCTCCACAGCTGCCGGCTGCCACTTCACAATTTCAACCGCAGCCTTCATCGCCTCGCGAAGTGAGCTGAACTGCGGAATCACAAGCGATCGGCAGGCGGGAAGGTCCACCAGGTTTAGTTTTGCGGATGCGGTCATCGCAAGAGTTCCTTCACTCCCGCACAGAAGTTCAGCCATGTTAAATGGCCGTCCGCCGGGGGTGAGTGGCGACATCTCGCACATCCGGTCGAGCGCATACCCGGTATTTCGGCGAATAATTTCCGGGTGAGGATAATGGTCCAGGATTTCATCTTTATGCTTTTTCAGAAGCTGCAGGATTTGCCTGTAAATACTCCCTTCGAAAGTCTGGAGGTTCAGTTTCTCCTCAAGTTCCTGATCTGACAGTTGTTTGAACAGAGCGGTTGAGCCGTCGCTTAGGACGGCTTCAATTTCGAGGATATGTTCACGGGTGGATCGGTGTTTGATCGAAAATGATCCGCACGAATTGTTCCCGATCATGCCGCCGATCATGCACCGGTTGGTAGTCGCTGTGTCGGGGCCAAACTGAAGCTTATATTTTGCCGCTTCGCGATTCAGAGTGTCACGGATCACACCCGGCTGCACGTGTGCAACCTGACGCTTCGGATCGATTTCAAGGATTCCGGTCATGTGCCGCGAGCTGTCCATGATAATCCCCTCACCGGTGGTCTGGCCGGCCAGGCTGGTGCCTGCACTTCGGGCAGTGATCGAAAAGTTTCTCTTTGCAGCTTCTTTCACCAGCTGACGGATCTCATCAACCGAAGACGGAAAAGCTACACCGGAGGGGAGTTCTTCATAAATGGAGGCGTCAGTTGCGTAAAGTCGGCGGGTGAGGGAATCGGTTTTAATCATCCGGAAGGTAGAAATTTAACGGGTATGCAGTCACGAGAAACAGGTATTCGGCATACACCGAAACAGAAATTTAAAAATTAATATCATGTTGTTTCATCAGCCGTATAGTATACTAAAGATCTGTCGATTAATCTCTTTCACTTTTGAATAACTCCGAACAAATTATTCGAAATTGAGCTACAGTAAACCCTGTAAAAGATCACCGAACAATGCGGTTTAAAGATATGCAGACATAAAAAAAGCGGAGCATCCAGTATTAATCACTGAAGCTCCGCTTAAATTGCAATCATGCAAACAGGCTGAAGTGATCAGGCAGCAATCACTTTCGATACCGCATCCGCTGCCTCTTTAAGAAGCACGGCTGAGATGACGTTCAGGTCGCTGTTATCGATAATCTCTTTCGCCTCAACGGCGTTTGTACCCTGCAGACGCACGATAATCGGCACATTCTCAACCTTCTTGGCAATTTCAGGATCTTTGATCGCTTCAATCACGCCGTTGGCAACGCGGTCACAGCGAACGATTCCGCCGAATATATTGATGAGGATCGCTTTTACGTTTTGGTCCTCAAGAATAATGCGGAAGCCGTTCTTCACGGTATCTACATTTGCACCGCCGCCAACATCAAGAAAATTGGCCGGATCGCCGCCGGAGAGTTTAATGATATCCATGGTAGCCATCGCCAGGCCGGCGCCGTTAACCATGCATCCCACATTTCCATCGAGCTTGATGTAGTTCAGTCCATATTTTGATGCTTCCAGTTCAATGGGGTTTTCCTCGGATTCATCCCGAAGTTCAGCATATTTTTTCTGACGGAACATGGCGTTCTCATCGAATGTGAATTTGGCATCGAGGGCCATCACATCACCGTCGGGTGTGCGAACCAGCGGGTTGATTTCCACAAGACTGGCATCGGTCTCTTCATAACATTTGTAAAGAGCCATGATGAACTTCACCGCTTTTTTGAATGCATCTCCTTCGAGACCAAGTGCAAATGCGAGACGGCGGGCCTGGTTGTGCTGCAGATCCATTCCGGGCTCTACCCACTCCTTAATAATTTTTTCGGGAGTTTCTTCTGCAACTTTTTCGATCTCAACACCGCCTTCGGTGGAGACCATAATCACATTTTTGCTGTTACCGCGGTCGAGCAGGATTCCAAGATAGTACTCCTGTGCGATATCTACGCCATCGGTTACATAAATGGTATTTACTTTCTGACCTTCATCACCGGTCTGGATGGTCACCAACGTATCGCCGAGCAGATCTTCAGCCGCCTGTTTTACTTCATCGACGGTTTTGCAAAGAATCACCCCTTTGGCATTGTTGTTCTTGGTGCGGCCTTTACCGCGTCCGCCGGCATGGATCATCGCTTTCACTACGAAAAGTGAAGATCCATTCTCTTTCATTTTTTTTGCTGCAGCAACGGCATCATCAACATTCTCGGCCGCTACACCATCGGGTACTGCTACCCCGTATTCACTTAAAATTTCTTTGGCTTGATACTCATGAATTTTCATAAATAACCGGTTTTCAACAAGATTTAGGGTTTCATTATTTCGGGTGTAATAATAGCCAAACTGGCAGGTAAAAAAAAGCTGAGAAGGGATTTGTTGGTTGGTAGGGCCGGGGGCAGGCCGATATTTACAATCTTTATGACAGTAATTGGTTTTTTTGGGGGTGATGTGCTTTCTAATGCCGCTTTGATCAATTTTCAGAAAAAGTGTAAGGGCTGGCTCTAATTCAGATCATATTATAAAAGTGAAAAGTGAAAAGTGAAAAGTGAAAAAAGAGAAAGTTATGGCTGGAAAATATCGAAAAGAGAAAGAACTGAGCTATATATCCTTACGAATCGTTGCAGGAATCCCTTTGTTCACGGAGATCAGGCTGATTCGGAAGATGAGCAACGGGCTGCGCTGGTGCTGTGACCGGCGAGGACTGCGAATCTACGAGTACGTAATTCTTCCCGATCGTATTCTATTGATGGGGAATGCAGCGTGGGGCACATTTGATGAGATTATTGAAAGCTTCAAGGCGTTTTCATCAAAAGCCGTGATGCAGGTATTAAGGGAAGGCCGACCGAGCTTGCACAGATCCTGGCTGATTCCGCTTCTTGAAGAGCATGGCAATACCGGAAGCCCGGCGGGGACCCTGATATGGAGCAGTGAAGATCATAAGCGGGTGGTGTATCAGCAGCATGATATCGACGCAACCGCAATGGCCATTCGGTATGCCCCGGTAAAACAGGGAATTGTGTCAAAAGAAAAATATTACCTGCACAGCAGTGCAAATCCTGCAAACCCACTGGAGGGATGGCAGGTGGCTGTGACCGATCGCGGGATTTAGGGGGACGGAGGGAAATTCTATTTATTTGATATCTGAATTTAATCAAATTCCCCTTTGGAGCCCGCGTTCTGTAAAACGCCAGTCTTCAACGGAAGCGTTGATTTCGCGTTCAGTCCATTTCAATTCCGTTTTTCGATCTTCCCGCAAATCGTACATGGTCATCCGTGCGGGCGACCACAACTGATCGGATAGCTGTTCAAAATCTTCAGCCTCAAGGCGCTTAATTTTCTCTCCCTCATCGTCGAAGTAGTGAATTTCAGAAAGGGTATACATTTCGCGATCGATTTTAAAAGTGACGGAAGAATACTGTTCAGAGTCAGGTTTGGAGGCGTGAACCAGGTAATAATTTTCGTGATTTTCCAGCCATTCAAATTCGTAATCCTCCGCTTGCTGATCCCCCAGATCCTCGTATGTAAAATCACTGCCCATAAAACGATCTCCCCTGTCTGATGAGCCGATGGTTTGAATTCTACCCACAGAAGGAAGATAAAGCCGCTGCGAGCTGCTTCCGTTCTCCCGGATGGTGAGAAATGCGGTTCCGCTTACGTTGCCGGGATTAGAAAATACGATAAGATTCCTGGAGATGTTTTCATCCGTAGATGACCACATTTTCATTGTTCGGCTGCGTGTGCGTCCCCTCGGATCGGTAATGATCATCTCCAGGGTAGCCGTTTCAGTATTGATGGAGTTTCTTCGGTCTTCCACTTCTTCAAAAACTGATCTTGCTTCCGCTTCATCGGTAATGCGATCCTGTGCATGCAGACATGTTTCGTGAATCATCAAAAAAGCAAAAAGTGCTATTAGGGCAGATTTCATAAGAATAATTAGATTTAGCTTGATGAATGAAAACGCCGGGATTTAGGAGAGCGTTCACCGGATTTAAGGTGAGGTGAATTTTTGGGCCTTGAAATAAAAATGGCCACACCCGTTAGGATGTGGCCAATGTCAGGATCACTGAAAAAGTATGGAAACTCAATCAGAATCCTTAACCCCAATTAAATATACGGGAAATTATCAGTTGAATAAAGGGTTTGTTTGCGTTAAATAAATTATGGTGGATGGGTAAGATATTGGCCAACATATAGTAAGCCGTTCATTGTAAAGTAAACGGACATTGTATCATTCATCATGAGTGTTTTTTTGATATCTATTAAAAACCTGGACATTTAAGTTCAAGAACCGTGATGTAACCCGGCTTAATCTATTTGAATGAATTGGGTTATTGTATCTGACAGAGAAAGCCCGTAGTTTTAAGGCTGTTTCGAGATTTCTAAAAACTCAACCACACAAAAGGGCCCATAGCTCAGTTGGTCAGAGCAGTCGACTCATAATCGATTGGTCGCAGGTTCAAGTCCTGCTGGGCCCACTTAATTCTACATTCTAATATTACTCGAAAAAAGCCCCTTAAATAATCTTTAAGGGGCTTTTTTTATGATTTTTACTCATCTCACCAATATCTTCCCGAGTGAAAGATTTTCATTTTCCCGCACAAAACACGTAATTAGTTGGTACAGCGGTTGGTACATTTACCCATAGAACAATAGACTGGGTATAAACCTCCGCGTAATCTACACTTTGTCGATTGCAAAATTTAACTCACGATGCATAGATGGTGAGATACCTTCATACAAACGATTTAACAGACAGATTATAATTATGGCAAGTTTAAGAAAGCGAGGAGAAACCTATTACATACGGTTTTTTACTCACATTAATGATAAGCGTAAACAAAAAGCCTTAAGTCTTGGCACAGGTGTAAAGAGGGAAGCCGAGAAACTCCTGATCAAATATGAGGAGATGTTTGAAAGAGGAGAGATCGATCCGTTCAACGGATGGACTCCCAAAAAAGAAGTAGAGATAAAAAGAAAAAGCCTGAAAGGAAAGTATATGTCTCTCAAAGATGCCTCACAACTGTTTGTGGAAAACAGAAGTCAGGCAAATCAGCAGACTAAAGATAATTACGAGAGACACCAGAATATGCTTCAGAAGGAGCTGGGGGCTACTATGCCTGTAACCGAAATTACAGAGCAGGATCTTCGGGATTTTTGTTTTCGGGATGGCTTGGCGCCTGCTACACAAGCCAGTTATCTCAGACACTATAAAGTGTTCTTCCGCTGGCTGCATGAAAAAAAGATTGTAAAAGAGAACATCACGGATGGAATTAAGGCTTCAAAACCTCCTCAGAATATAAGCGTTAAAACTATATCAAGGGAGCAACTGGACCTTCTATTTGAAAAATTTGATAAATTCAACGCGAGAAATGAAAAAGACGGATTCATTACCAAGCCACATCAAAAACGCCACTGGTTTAAGCCGATGATCAATACGTTTTACTACTGCGGGTTGCGGGCAAAAGAGGGCGTAAACCTAACGTGGGATGAGGTAGATCTCAAGAAGGGGTATATCCGGGTCATCAATAAGAAAGGGGCGAATACCAAATCCGGAAAAGACCGGACGATTCCCATTCGAAAAGAGCTGAAACCGATACTTAAAAAGTGGTATGCATTTCTTGGTAAACCGAAAGATGGCTACGTGTTTCCAAGTGCCACAGGCATGAACCGATTTCAAAAGATGAATCCCGGTTCGGTATCCCGTTCATTTAAAAAGTTTGTTCGTGAAGCTAAATTACCGGAGTCAATCACGCTTCACGGACTACGACATACTTGCGGTACTGATTTGCTTCGAATGGGCGTTCCAATTAACCAGGTATCCTCCTTTTTAGGCCACTCCTCTGTGGAAGTAACCCAGATCTATGAACACCTTGATGAAACTGATTTAAAACGAACCTTAGACGCGATAGAATGATGAGTAGACTTAATACGCCAAAAGGAATTTTTCTAGATTTACTTTATCTGGCCGAGACCGGAAGTGGTTTTGTGAAGCAAACCATTCCGGAATCAATTTTTATTGATTATTTAAAATTATCCGGCAGATATGAACAACTGAAACAACAGGTCGGTAAAAATTTTGAGAGGATCACTAAAGATAGATTTCAAAAAGAATATCCACCTGAAAGCTGGCCGCGTGTTGATAAAAAAATCGAAACGTTTAGCCGGAAACTGAATCAGTTTGATTACGATAATGATGTCATTTCAAACTACCATCATTACGATGATGAGTATATTAAAAATGCATACCAATATTATTGCGACAAGACAGGGCATATCTACGGCAAGTCAATATCTGCAAAATCAATCTCAAATAGAGATTCCATCAAAATGGTGAATATGATTGAAGCTATAGGAGGAGCCATACTATTAAGAGAAACTCTCCAGGAAGTTCAGGATCATTTGGAGTTTAATGACATTTATTCTCCAATAGATGAGTTGCAAAAATTTGATAAGGTTGCTGACGCCTGTTGGAAGTTTTTCAACGACAACGAATCAATCACTCAAGAAGAGATTTTATTTAGAATAAAGTTCAAGAGTTATTTTACGAACTATGCTCATTTACCCACTAAAGAAGCGAAAAAGAAAGCTTCGGAAGCTGCAAAACAGTGGTTCAGAGACGTTAAAAAGAGCAGCGGGATAGAAATTCCAAAGTAGTTCTGTCCTCGATCTGGATTCATAAATGTACTTCTGCTGATTTCTGGGATACTTCTGGGAAGACATGACCAGAGCAACGTGTTGAATCAAATTGCCTATCCGATGTAGCTTGTTAGTGAAACAAAATCACTAATTAATCCCAGTAATATGAGTAACGAAACATTGGACCGAATAGAAACAAAATTAGATCTACTTCTCAATTCGAACAAGCACCGAATCAACGAGAAGAGATATATAACAGCTAAAGAAGTAGAAGATCTGACCGGTTTAAATCACCGCACCATTCTTAACCGGTCAAACGTAGACGATCAGAATCCTCGCTTTATTCCCTCCATACAGTTTGGTGGTAGCCGCCGTAAATACTTTGAGCGAAAAGTGATCGAGAGAATCTTTCGCTTAAAATAGATCGAAAATGTCTGAAAAAGAGATAGTTTTATATTTTAAGGCATTTCCGAATCATATTATAGATGAGATACTGCCAGATATAGATGGAAGTTCATTTAAAATACTTATGCTTTTCATGAGAAATATAATCGGCTTTCAAAAATCGGTTGACAAAATTGCCCTTTTCAGCTTGAGAAGCATACAGTGCTTTATAAAAAAACCGTAATAAAATCGCTGGAGCAAGGACTTTGATTAAAAATCTATCATAATGAAGTATCTATTTGGTGGGTGACATCATGCTGACACTCATTTGCAGTTTCTTTCTTGAAATGAAATGATCATTAAAAAAAGAGACGATGTTGGCAAACGATAATTTGGGGGTGAACTCCTCAACGCGCCTGGAACTGATGAGTATCACTGGCAAAAACTACGAAATGGGAATCAAGTTCCACATTTTTGTGAGGGGCCGAATGCCCAGTTTAAAGGAGTTCCTTGTTGATAAAAAGGAAACGTGGAAAAAGATACGAAACAAGATAGAGACCAACTATCAATGGCTTCCGGAACATCACTTTACATGGAGTGAAGTGAATCACCTGGGCCAGTCCCATAATCACTACGGCATTCATCTTAAAGGCGGTGTAACCATTTTCTGTACAGATACCACCCAACGAGTCAAGATGATATATGATTACAATTCCGACGATCAGCTTGTCGATGAATTGATCACAATGTTTAATAAACGAAAAGATAAACCGAAAAACCGTGTTGGCCTCATTCAGGCGAGTTGCGGAACGCTGAATGTAAAGTTCGTTGAGTATCGACCATACGAGCTTGAGATTACTCCTTTCCTTGGCGAGGAGATTGGCGCTTTAAAGCAGGAGATGCTGCAATCCTTCAAAGACGAAACGAAAAGTGGTTTATATCTCATCCATGGAAAGCCTGGAACAGGAAAGACGTCATTTCTGAAAGAGATTCTTACCCAAACGGATAAGCAGGCTCTCTTTATCCCGCCGTCCATTGCGGGTGAGCTGGGTAATCCGAACCTGATTTCATTGCTTATGGATCATTCCGACTCAATCATAATCATTGAAGATGCAGAAACGGTATTGATGACACGTGAAGCGGACAATTCTGATGCAGTTTCCAACCTGCTGAACTTGACAGACGGTTTCCCCTCCGATTTCCTGAACCTCAATATTATCTGCACCTTTAATACAGACATCCAGGACATCGATCCGGCTCTTCTTCGGAAAGGGAGGCTGAGGGGAATTCAGGTGTTTAAAGAATTAAGTATTGAACAAGCACAAAAGCTCGCCGATAATATAGGTTCCGGAATTACTATTGACAGAAAGATGACTGTTGCGGAGATTAGCAACGAAAGTTTCGTCAATTCTTATAAGCTAACAGGGAATGGAATCGGCTTTAACGGAAGCAAATAAGATCTACGCATGAAAGTACTAAAAGTACTTGAAATTGGGGCTGTAGGTGGTAGCCTTGATTTTTACGCCATAACCAAGCAATCAAAAACATAATATGCAATCGGATCAAGCCACGACAAGAAGTACTGGACTGCTGAAGATATTCCGTGAGATTACTTAAAAAAATTATGACCCGTTTCTCTGGTACTGCCCAGTTAAAGTAAACCCCATTTACAAAAAAAAGCTGATCCCTGTACTGCTGAGCGAATATCAAGAATATTCCAAAGACCAGTTTATGAATCTTGAAACGGCGGAAGAGATACTTGGTAGATTTTTAAAAACTAACATACCAGAGAAATCATACATTCAGGATCACACCGGTTCAGAAAACCGAAACGTACAGCTACAAACGCTTTGGGGATAAACGGGTACTGGAATGGACCATGACTGAATATGCAACAAACCTGAACTGCAGAAATGTATTGCCGGGATAGGATCATTTGAGGGATACACATTTGTCATTTGGGATGGAAATTCGGTTTTTTTAAGGGTATTTCCGTTGGAGAGGTATGAAGTTGAAGCACTTGTAAACAGACAAATAATTAAGTTATGAGCAGAGAAGAACAGAAAAATAACCATCTAAACCTCTTTCATTTCTATGGAGAAAAGGGAAACCAGTTTTTGGAAGATAATCTGACAAGAGGACTGGCAATTTGTTTAAAAAATGATCCCATTTTACTGGACCGTTTTTTGAGAACAATTATGAAGGGTTACTATGACGATCTTTTCAAAACGGAGGGTGAAAAAACGAACCTTATCATTAATGTTCAACAAAGAGCTGGTACTTTTGAAGGAATACAGACTGTTTTTGGAGTGCCGCTCACTACACAAGAGTTAGACTTTGAAACCGAAATTTCCCCAAAAGGAGTTGATAGCCCTATCACGGATCTCTCTATACAAATTGGAGATCAATTAATACTGATTGAAGTTAAACGTACAGCGGAAGATTGCAGGAAACAGCTTCAAAACCAGATTGATGTGGTTTCAAAAGCAAATGATGAAAATGTGAATGTAGAAGATGTTGGAACATTTTCATGGGGGGTGTTAATGGATCTTATTCGACATACATTGAAGTTTGAGAATGAAGTAAGTCATAGGAGCATTTTCACAAGTGATTACTACGATTTTATCAAACGACAATTTCCATCATGGTTTGCTAATATCCCATTCAGAGAAATTTCTTTCCCAGATAACATTGAAGAGAGCCCTAAGGAAAAAGAACTGCTTGAAGTGCGGCTAAATTTGATCAAACAGGAGATTCTCAATATCTGGAACAAAAAGAGCAATGTAGATGATGAGCTTGTTTTCAATAGAGCAAATATTCCTGTTCATGACTACAATTGGGTCGATGAAATCAATATTGAACCAAGTATTGATAAAGTAACGAGTGAAAAATTTATATCCCTCAAAGTGTGGCCCGGAGATACAAAAACTCAGGGATATTCAATTTACAAAAAGGGGAAAACGTTTGAATGGCCACCCTATATCTTCAATAAAAAGTATAAGTTTAGGATACAACCTTATTTGAAGTTTTCACACATGCAAGGTCTATGTTGGGTAAATACAAAAGACAAGACAAATCCCAAAACCCACACCAAAGAGTTCTTTGATAGGTTTACCGGAAAATGGAAACGGGACAAACAAAAAGGTTGGATTAAAAATAAAGCCAGCTGGGATAAATTCGATCAGATTTTGGAAGAGGTGAATGATTCTGAGCATGATTGGAAAACAGCATCAAAGTTCAACAGTAGAATTGAAGAATCTCAACGAAGCTATTTCTATGTTTCAATAGGTTTTGCTGTAGAAGTGCGTATGCCATATGGTATCGCTCGGGAGTTGGACATTAATGGAGATGATAATCCCATCGTTGAAGAGCTCAAAAAGATTGCCGAAACACTACTGGAAAAATTAAATGATCAATTTGCTGGATTATAATAATTATGAACCATTTTAGTGATGGTTTATACCCTTTCAATTTGATGCAGATCTGCTATATTAAATGGCAGAATCATCGGGAAAAATCATTTCAGATTACTATGAAGTAAGTTGGCGCTTACATTACTATCAAATTCGTCACTGGCGACTGATTTGAAATTTTTAGGATACATAAAAAACCATCTGGTTTCGTGTTACTGAATTTTTTCAATTAAATTCACCCAAATATTCATTGAAGGGAAAAATTTTCTTCTATAAAGTATCATCTAAAAACTAATTAATGCCACAACTTGAACACATTGAAGCTATTGAAAAACGGCTTTGGGAAGCAGCAGATAATTTAAGGGCAAATTCGGGATACGCTTCTAACGAATACTTTATCCCTGTGATGGGTCTCATCTTTCTCCGTCATGCTTATAGTCGGTTTCTGAAAGTGAAGGAAGAAATTGAGCCAACATTGCCTAGTCGTGGTGGGGTTAAAAGAGAATTACGAAAGGAAGACTTTTCTACCAAATCCGCCATTTTTCTTCGGGAGAAAGCCCAGTTTGATTATCTGATTAATCTGCCGGATGAGGCTGACCGAGTGAAGGCAGTCATTGAGGCAATGGAATCCATTGAAGAGGATTATGAAAGCCTTAAAGGTATTCTTCCAAAGCAGGAATATCAGGAGCTGGACAATGAGACTATGGGTGATCTTCTGAAAAAACTGAATCCGGATGAACTGAAAAAAGTTTCCGGGGATGTTTTTGGGAGGATTTATGAATACTTCCTGACACAATTTGCAGATCAAAAAGCGCACGATGGCGGCGAATTCTTCACTCCAATTTCTCTGGTATCCTTCATTGCGCATGTTTTAGACCCGAAAGGTGGAACTGTTTTAGATCCGGCTTGCGGTTCCGGTGGTATGTTTGTGCAAAGTGCACGATTGGTTGAGGAACACGGACAAAATCCTACCGAAAAACTTACTTTTCGCGGATTAGAGAAAAACGGGACTACTATTCAGTTAGCTAAAATGAATTTGACCGTGCATGGCTTGACTGGGGATATCCGAAAAGCAATTACATACTATGAAGATCCACAGGAGTTATTGGGGAAAGCGGATTATGTAATGGCGAATCCGCCTTTTAATGTGGATGAGATTGATGCCAAAAAAGTGGAAACGGACCCTCGCCTTCCATTTGGTCTGCCGGGTGTAAATAAGAATAAAAAAGTGAGTAACGGTAACTACGTATGGATGAGTTACTTTTATTCCTATTTAAATGATCAGGGTAAAGCTGGTTTTGTGATGTCTTCTCAAGCGTCCAGTGCCAGTAATGATCAGGCAAAAGTCCGACAGAAAATGATTGAAACCGGTCACGTGGATATCATGGTTTCCATACGATCCAATTTCTTTTATACCCGTACGGTGCCGTGTGAACTTTGGTTCTTCAACAAGGCCAAACCGGAAGACATGCTGGATAAGGTCTTAATGATTGATGCCCGAAGTGTATATCGTAAAGTTTCACGAAGTGTGAATGATTTTAGTCCCGAGCAGGAGAAGAACCTATTGGCTATTGTGTGGCTGTATCGTGGAGAAGAAGAGCGATATCTGGATTTACTGGATGAATACTGTGAGGCTTTGTTAGATGAAGCAGATACTTCTTTCAATTTAAAGACTGAAGAGAACGATGAATTGGAACCGGTAGCTGATTTTATGAATTCGCTTGAAGAGGGCTTTGGTAAAATTGACCCATTCCTGAACTCGCTGGATGAAAAAGTGTATCCTGATGAATTGGTGAAAGAATATGAGGAGGCCAAAAAGGCTTTCATGAAAGATCTAGTAAGCTTCAAGGAAGAGCTGAAAAAGGGACATAAAGCTTACGCAGGATTGAGTAAAAATAACGATGAATTGGTCGCTTATATTGAAGGGCAAAAAGAGCTGGCTGAGCAAAGCCGTGGGTTAGTTAAACAGGCAGATTTGGTCTATAAACTGTTGCGCAGAGTGATGGGTGCTTGCAGTGAACTGGAGGAATCAAGTAAATCGGATGACTGGAATTCACGGGAAGTAAACAGTGCCCGAAGAAATGCCGATGACAGCCGAAAAGTATTGGTTAATCAACTCAAGCAAGTGCGGTATTTCTGGTAGCAGGGCGATTGGCTCATTTCCCGCTTCCCTGATGGAAAGCTGGTGGATGTGGAAGGCTTGGTAAAGCTGGTGGACCGGAAAGAAATTGAAGAAAAAGACTGGAGTCTTACACCGGGGAGATATGTAGGTGTGGCTCCGGAGGAAGAAGACGAAGACTTCGATTTTGAGGAAGCCATGCGTGAAATTCACGTGGAGTTGGCAGATCTAAATAAAGAGTCCACAGAATTAGCAACCACCATTCAAAAGAACTTTGAGGAGTTAGGGGTTTGAGTTGGAAAAAAGTAAAATTAGCGGAGCTAGCAACACCCAAAGAAAAAGGAATAAAAGGAGGCCCATTTGGTTCTAAATTGACTACAAAGGATTATGTAGATGATGGGATTCCTGTAATCAGAGGGAGTAATTTAAATGGAGGCAAGTATTTAGATGAGAGTGAGTTCGTTTATGTTACGGAAAGCAAATTTCATGAAGATCTTTTTAGTAATGTAGCTAATAAAGGAGACCTTCTTTTTACTCAAAGAGGCACATTAGGACAGGTCGCTATTATTCCTGAAACTTCTCAGTATCAAAATTATGTTATTTCTCAAAGCCAAATGAAGATGACTGTAGATGAAGATTTGGCGAATCCTTCATTTATCTATTATTATTTCACCAGTAAAAAGGCCGTTAAAGAGATTGAAAATCTCACCATTAGTTCGGGAGTACCACATATTAATTTGGGCTTGTTAAGGTCTTTTAAATTAAACTTACCTTCACTTCAAGAACAGAATGAAATTGTTTCCGTCCTCTCTACTTACGACGAACTCATCCAAAACAACAAACGGCGGATTGATTTGTTGGAAAAATCGGCACAGCTTTTATATAAAGAGTGGTTTGTTCAGCTTCGTTTTCCCGGCCACGAGCATGCAAAGATTGTAGATGGTGTGCCGGAGGGGTGGGAGAAAAAGAAGATCAAAGATGTCATTATGAAAGTTAGAAAACCTAAGAAGGTTAAAAAGGGAGATTATCTAGATAAGGGTGAAATTCCGTGTATCGATCAAGGGCAAGAATTTATAGGAGGCTATTTAAACGATAATAATGCTGCTATTCCAAGAAGTGATTTACCATTGGTCGTTTTTGGAGATCACTCGAGAACTTTGAAGTACGTTGATTTCACTTTTGCTCCTGGTGCTGATGGTACACAATTATTGAGAGTTAAAGGCAATTTGTTCTCAGATCAATATTTGTACTTCTTGTTGATGGCAGTTGATCTATCTAATTACTTCTATGCAAGACATTTTAAATTCCTGAAAGAAAAAGAGTTTCTACTACCCACTGTTTCCTTGAGAAAGCTATTCGAAGCTCAAGCCATTGACGTTCTTAAACAAATTGGCTTGTTAAGACAACATAATCAAAAATTAACGAGGGCTCGAGATTTGTTATTGTCAAAACTAATGAATGGAGATATACCAGTATGAGAAATCAAGAATTTAATAAGCGGGGTTCAAGTTGGAGAAAATGGGATCTACACGTCCATACTCCGATATCAATTGAACAAAATTACGGTGGTGATCAAGGCTGGGATAAGTATTTTGATGACTTAAGAAAATTACCGGAGGAAGTAGAAGTACTTGGAATCAATGATTACTTGTTCTTAGATGGATATTGGAGAGTGAAGGAGGAATGGGAAGCCGGTAATTTGCCAAATATTAAATTATTGCTCCCAGTAGTTGAATTACGGTTAGATAAATTTGGAAATTCAGGAGGAAGTTTAAGCAGAGCAAATTATCATGTCGTTTTTTCCAATGAAGTTGACTCTTCTATAGAACCTCAATTTTTAAATAATTTGGAGTCAACGGGGTATCAAATAGGCGATTACGAATGGGATAAGAGCCCTACTCGTGATGCAGTTGAAGAGTTGGGAAGAGAAATCAAAAATAGAGTACCTGATGGTGTTTTACCTCCAAACGGAAGTGATTTAAAAGTTGGTCACGACAATTTAAATATTACTCTTAAATCTATAAAAACAGCACTTAGCAAAAGTGATTTCAAGGGTAAGGCTCTCACAGCTGTCGGCCTTGTTGAATGGAAGGACATTAGATGGGAGGGGTCAGGTGCAGAGAAGAAATCACTAATTGATAAATGTGATTTTGTATTTACCGCTTCACCAGATATTGAATCGTATAACAGATCTAAACAGTATTTAATTGATAACCAAGTAAACCCAAGGTTAATACATGCCAGTGATGCACATAATAATTTAGATTCAACAGAATCAAATAAGCTTGGACATACTTACACATGGATTAAGTGTGATCCAACATTTGAAGGTTTAAAACAGTCAATTATTGAGTTTGATACTCGAATTCGAATTTCTGAAAACAAACCAGTAGCCCCAGTAAATCAAATCGAAAAGGTAAGTTTTGATTTTCCACCTGAGACTGAATTAAAATCTAAATCAGCAACTGATACCTTTTGTTTTAGAGGTAGTCATAAATTCTATTTTTCCCCATATTTTACCGCAATAATTGGAGGAAGAGGTTCAGGTAAAAGTACTTTGCTTAATCTAATTGCTGAAAAAATTAAACCTGGGAAAAGCAATTATTTCAAGCAAAAAGAGCTGATCCCTGATTCGGTAAACATTCAGGAATGTGTTGATATTGACGGAGTAACTACACCTGAAAAAGTAGAATTTCTTGAACAGAACGAGATTGAGAAGTTTGCAGTAGACTATAAATCATTTACAGAAGCAATATACCAACGCATATTTAAGTTGGATGATGAAAGTAAATTGGCAGAGATTGAATTTGAGGCCCATGAACTTCAAGATACTTACACTACTCATCGAAATAATTTAAAGAGAAAATCTGATTTAATAGAACAAAAGAAGAAAATTGAGTCTCAGTTATCTACCCAAAAAAGTATTGTAGAGTCCTTTACTGACGAAGAGTATGTAAAATTAAATGATGACTTGAAAGAGTTGACTACTCTTAAACAATCTCTTGAGAGTAGTAAGAAAAGGTTCAATATTTTTAATGACAAGATAAAAGAGGCCTTGGCGAGTGTTACTGAAATCGAGAAAGAACCGGATGATTATAATGAGTTCGATTTAGTTTTCACTGAGTATTTGGAAGGAGTACAATCCTCAAAAGATTCAGCTGAAAGTAATGAATTATTAGCCAAGGGTGAGGCTAAAATTGATGGTCTTATTGAAAAAATTGCTGAGAAAAAACTAGCAATCGAGAAGTTCCTTGGCTCAAAGGGCCACACCTTGGAAAATTTAAAAGACATTAGTGGAGCTAATGAAAGGATCGCAAGTCTGGAGTCTGAGTTAAGAGAGGTTAGTCAATCTTTAGCTAGATTGGAAAGATTTACTTTGAATGAACCATATAAACGAGACCTAGTAGGTACTTTCAATGTAAATATAAATCAGGTTTTGGAGCCAATTAATGAAAAATTAAATGTCCAAAATGACCAGGTAAAACCGATTAAAATTGAGTTCAATTTTGATGAAAGTCATTTTGTAAATGAGGCAAATAAATTTATTATCGAAAAGATTAAAGAATTTTCTGAAGGCAAAATTAGAGAAGACCATATAGCCTCCAGGCTCGAAGGGGTTAATTTAAAGGAAATTGCTAATAAGGATGATTTATTAAGAGTAATTGCAGACGATGGAACAGTAACTTCTACTGCAATGAAAGATTATTTCAATAACTCCCTAAACTTTGAAATGCTAAGAGGTTTCATAGAATACGAGTTATTAAGACTTAAAAAGTATGGTCGTTTCAATATTTATTATGATGAACGACCACTAGAGAATAACTCTTTCGGGCAAAGGTGTACCGCAACACTCGTTATTCTACTTTTACTGGGTAACACACCAATCATTATTGATGAACCGGAAGCACACCTTGACAGTAAATTAATTGCTGAATATCTGGTTGATTTGATAAAAGAGAAAAAATTAGAACGTCAGATCATATTTGCGACTCACAATGCCAACTTTGTAGTAAATGGAGATGCAGATTTAATACACTGCCTAAGAATTGATGATGTATCAAAAGTAACTCATAGCGAGGATATTACAATTGAAGATGTGGGTAGCCGATCAAGTCTTTTGGCGTTAGAGGGTGGCAAAGAAGCATTTCAACGTCGTGAAGATAGATACGGGCTGAGAATATGAGCTATACCGAAGACCAGTTAGTACAAAAAACCGTAGCGGACTACTTGGAAGAAGCCCTTAACTGGGAATCGGTGTGGGCTTATAATAAAGAAGATTTTGGTCCGCAGAGTTTATTGGGCAGGTCTTCTAAAAATGAAGTGATCTTAAAACGCTACCTGCGAGAGGCATTGGTTAACTTCAATCCCGGTCTTCCCGAAGATGTATATGATCAGGCGGTAAAGAAAATTACCACAACCGCCCCAACACAGTCACTGGTTGCCATCAATAAAGAAAAGTACGAGCTGTTCCGAAATGGTGTAGAAATAATCTACCGCGATGAAAAGGGTGAACGGCAAAAACCACGCCTGAAAGTTTTTGATTTCAACAATCCTGAAGAGAACCATTTCTTATGTGTCCGGGAAATGTGGGTTCACGGAGATTTATATAACCGTCGCCCGGATATCTTAGGTTTCGTGAATGGAATTCCGTTGCTTTTCATGGAATGCAAAAACATTCATCACAACCTTAAAACTGCTTACGAAAAGAATTTCTCCGATTATAAAGACACCGTTCCTCACCTTTTTCATCACAACGCTATCATCGTATTTGCAAACGGGGATCAGGGAAAACTGGGAACGCTCACCAGTCCCTTCGAGCACTTCAACGACTGGAAACGACTTAACGAAGAAGACGAGGGCAAGGTAGAATTAGAAACCATGCTGAAAGGGGTGTGCTGCAAAGCCTACTTCATAGATTTATTTGAGAATTTTGTGCTGTATGATGAGTCGGGCGGAGATATCAAGAAAATAGTGGCCCGAAACCATCAGTATTTGGGGGTAAACCGTGCTATAGAATCTGTCAAAAATCGCGAAGAGCAAGATGGAAAGTTAGGAGTATTTTGGCATACCCAAGGCTCAGGAAAAAGTTACTCCATGGTGATGTTTACCCGGAAGATTCACCGTAAGATTGGCGGGAACTTCACTTTTGTAATATTAACAGATCGCGAAGATTTAGACGACCAGATCTTTAAAACATTTACAGGGTGCGGAGCCGTAAAAGAAAAGGAATTAAACAGAGCTGCATCTGGGGATCATTTATCTAGGATTATGGCTGAACACAAGCCATACGTGTTCTCTCTCATTCATAAATTTAATAAAGAGATTGAAGCCGGAGCTTCTTATACCGACCGAAAAGATGTAATTGTAGTCACCGATGAGGCTCACCGTACCCAATACGGAACTTTTGCTTTGAATTTGAGGAGAGCATTACCGGAAGCAAACTACATTGGATTTACAGGTACTCCACTTTTCAAAGATGATGAAATTACCAAACAGGTTTTTGGAGATTATGTATCGGTGTACGATTTCCAGCGTGCAGTTGAAGACGGAGCTACGGTTCCCCTGTATTATGATGCCAGAGGTGAAAAGCTGGGAGTAGCCATTGGAGACATCAATGAGCGGATTGCCGAAAAATTGGAAGAAATTGAAATCAAAGGTATTGATGTTGAACAGCGACTTCAGCAAGAGATGACAAGGGATTATCACATCATCACTGCAGAGCCTCGCTTGGATGACATTGCTCAGGATTTTGTAGAGCATTACTCTACGAATTGGGAATTAGGTAAAGCTATGTTCGTTTGCATCGATAAGCTTACATGTGTGAAAATGCATGGCCTGATAGAAAAATACTGGAAAGCGAAGATAGAAGAGCTTAAATCGATATTGGAAAAGATGCCTCATTCCGAGGAAAAGAATGAACTATCCAAAAAGATTTACTGGATGGAAGAAACCATTGCAGCTGTGGTAGTAAGTGAGGAGCAGGGGGAAGTTGATAAATTTAGAAAATGGGGGCTGGATATTAAACCTCACCGCCGATTGATAAAAGAAGGATTGAGCGTTCCGGAACGAATGCAAAATCAGCTAAAATATCTTGGTAAGAAAACCATCAGCTTGGATGAAGCTTTTAAGGCTGAAGAACATCCTTTCCGAATTTCCTTTGTCTGTGCCATGTGGCTAACGGGCTTTGACGTTCCTAGTTTATCAACTCTATATCTCGATAAACCGCTCAAAGCCCATACTTTGATGCAGGCCATTGCGAGAGCTAACCGTGTAAATGAGGGCAAGAATAATGGATGGATTGTTGATTACTGTGGTATCGTGAAAAATTTAAGAAAAGCTCTTTCTACCTTTGCCATCGGTGAGAAAGATGGAGAAGAAAATCCCGAACCATCCAAGCCGAGTGTGGAGTTACTGGGAGAACTCAAAGAAGTGATCAAATTAACAACTGAATACCTGATAGAAAAGAATGCTCCTTATTCAGATGTGATAGAAAAGTCGGGCTTTGAAAAGAATGGTGCTATCACAGAGTGTAAAGAGGTGATTAATGAGAATGATCGAACTCGAAAGCAGTTTGAAGTCATGGCTCGGGAGGTTTTTAAGAAATTTAAAGCCTGCTTAACAGTTGATGGCGTTCATGATTACCGAAAAGACCGGGATGCCATTAATGTAATTTACAAATCACTGCAAAGAGATGTCGAAAAAGCAGATATATCTGAAATAATTCGAGAACTTCACAAAGTAATAGATGAGTCGATTGAAACGAATCCTAATGAAATACGTGAGAAAGATCGCATTATTGATATCAGTAAAATAGATTTCAATTTGCTTCGAAAAGAATTTGAAAAAAGTCCCAGGAAGAAAACAACCGTTCAGGAGCTAAAACACACGATTGAAGATCGGTTGGAGAAAATGCTTCTTCAAAATCCACTAAGGACAGATTTCCAACAGCGGTACGAAGAGATTGTTGAAGAGTATAATAGAGAGAAAGACCGGGCAACTATCGAAGAAACCTTCAATCAGCTGATGAAGCTGACCAAAGAGTTAACGGAAGAAGAAAGTCGGAGCATTAAAGAAAACCTGGATGAAGAAACGCTGGCTATTTTTGATTTGATTCGAAAGCCGGATCTTTCGAAGAAGGAAATTAAAAAGATAAAAGAAGTGGCTGTTTCTTTATTGGGCACTCTTAAGGAAGAAAAGCTTAAAATAGATCACTGGCGGGATAAAGAACCAACCAGAGATGATGTGAGAAAAACCATCCATGATTTTCTTTACAGTGATAATACGGGATTACCACCAGAGTATTATTCTGAGAACGATGTTAAAGAAAAAACGGAAGAAGTCTATTTACACATTTTTAGGGCATATCCGGAGTTGCCATCGCCAATTTATGGGGAAAGCTATGTTTAAAAAAGGTAGTATAATATCCGACCACTTCGATACCGGTACTTTTGAAATCACTATCGGCAATGAAGAATTTTTAGTAAAAAGCTGAGCTTTCGATTTTTCGAAGTTATTAGCGGGAGTTGATATATTAACATTAATATTTTACTTACAAGCTAATGAAACTGCGCGATGCTGGTGTTTGGTTTGCGCCTTTTAAACGAGATGATTTTGATCCAGACATTGTGATTAGAGATGATTTTAAATAGAGTAATTAATCCCTCTTGCTCTCAAAGATACCCAGAGTTCTTTTTCCAATATTTAAAAGCTGATCAAAGGTCAGAATCTCAATATTATAAAGATGCGAATTAAAATTTTTAAGAGCAATCTGTTGTTCAGTACTGCCGGTTCTCCCAATAATAATCTTTGACTTAATCTTTAATACATCTTCTTGATCTTTTGCCAATATTGATTCCCTTTTATCTCCTATCTGCTCGATATATTTCATGACTTGGCCAACAACTTGAGAAAGTTCAGAACAAGCATAGTATGAATTATGTGAACTATCATGATTGAACAAATTCTTGAAAATCGGTTTCTTTATTTCTATTAGCTCAAGATGATTGTCAACTGTTCTCCTAAGCATAAAATCCAGACTCTCATCACGGGTCCATTTCCTCCGATCCAAAAGCTCACTATACTCACTACCGAATAACCATGGGTTTTCAGTTAAAAATTTTTGATAATCCGTTTCATTTAAATCTTTTTCATCAAGCATCTTTTCAAATCCATGAAGTGTTTTTCTGTACTCCACTAATCTTGAAGCAATGGCCACCTTTTTTATAGTATCTCTGCCACCGATTCTAAAAAGTTTTTCAAAATCATCCAATGGGATCTCATTCCCTTCTAATTCTCCCAGTAATTGACTGACAATCTTTAATTTTTGCTTAGAACCTACCTCTTTTAAAAGTGTTTGTACTTCTGATATTTTTTGTAGTCTATCCTCAGATAAAACTCTATAATCACCTGCAGATAATTTGTGCAAATTGAATCGGTAAGTATTAAGGAAATCAGCCAGTGCACCTATTTCATTTTCTTTTTCAGATGACAGAGTGATACTGTGCTCAGGTTTTCTTTTCCAATGTTTTTTTGATTCGTTATATGTTTCAACTTTCAAAGAATGATGGTGGACTTTACCATTTTTTGGATCTAAAATCTCAAAAAAGGTGGCGATTTTATATGCTCGTGGTCCACTCTTTAATTCTGTCTGAAATGTCTTACCTACGTTAGGATTTCCAGATGACTTTCGAATTTGGACTTTTAATTCATCCAAAGTGATGTCAGAGTCGTATTTACCTTTCATAATATGATATGATAATTTTTTCGATTGAATGTCGTCATTCCCAAAATATATACACCAAACTGTACTTAACAGAGTAGCCTTAAAGTTCTAAATCTTTTTTAAATTTTACTCAAATCCTCCCTTCCATAGAGTAATTTAGCGCCTTTAGTTTATTCAGGTAGGAATCCATGTAGGCTCTCTTCATCTCCTCATTAAGAAAACTGCGATTTGTTAAAGATCGAACATTTTCCTGATGTGACCTGAAATGATTTAGAATCTTTACCATTCGAGATTCTACCAATCCGATTTTCAAGCCGAACTCATAGAAGTCATCGAATGCATAGAACGCATTGGCTTCAAAACTTTCTGTGGTGAAGTCGTCCTTAAAAAGACCTTCATCCAATGCCATCGCAGTGTCATCTACGTGCAGGCTGGTATTGATCAAATCGTATGCAGGGCTCAGTATATAATCTCCCTGTTTCGTTTCAATTACCCCATAGTTTTTCAGATGAGCATCCCCGTTGCAGATCAGGTAGTTAAACAGAATCAGGGAAAAAAGCTTTTCCAGTTCCACCATGGCTGCCGGGATATATTTCTGAACGAGCTCTGCCATCTCCTCGTAGCTGTATTCATATTTGAAATTCGGCCCGGCCGTCTCAGCTGTTTTCCCTGCAAGCGTAGCAAAATCTTCTTTACCAATCTTTTTTCCATCCCCGGCCACATCAAACCGTTTTGTAATGTAGGCGGGATCGCCGTTCTTAAAAAAGATCAGGGCATTTTCTGCGGTGTGAATATCAAATACCTGCCTGGCTATCTGCATCGTCAGATGTTCATTGGCAGGTACCTGGTCCACTTTCCGCAAATCTCTTGGAATGGGTTTCAGAATGTATGTTCCCTGCTCACCCTCTTCCGTTAGACGAAGCGTGTTTTTTTCAAGCAATAAAGACACCTTCTCCTGTACACCGGAGATAGAAAGCCGCTTTCGGTTCTGCTGAAACTTTTCGGCATCCTCTTCACTCACATCCGGCGGATCATAAGGAAGAATGTGACTGACTTTCTTACGGTTAAACACCCGTTTTAAACAGGTGGGGCTGTATGTATCAAATCCTTCTGCCAGAGTTCCGGGGCAATATTTAATATTGGGTAAACTCAACTCTATTTATTCTTTGATTTCAATGTGATTGCGCCTATAGTATCTGTTTGAGCCGTTGCCAAGAGTAAATCAAAGTAATTCTTCTCATCAATTTTCAATTGCCTCGACTGAAGTTTCCGGTTCACCCCTTCCGATAAAAGATTATAGAAAAATGGGAACAGATGATCGGCCTTATAGGTTTTCTTGGTTTTGGGCATGGTTAAACTGACAGCCGGTTTCTCCGGATTGTTGAACCATTGATCATCGTATTCGAACTCATACGAATTTCTTTCATACCGGATAAGAACTCCAACACGTTCACCATTTCTATAAACATTGGCTGACTTCATACTTACAGCTCAGGCTTCTTAACGGTCAGGGTTAACTCCATTCCCAGGATATCGGCTATTTTATTTAACACCTTTAAGGTTGGGTTGGCCTGACCGGTTTCAATTTTGTAAAGTGTATTCACACTGATTCCCGACATCTCAGCAAGATCGGGTTGCGTAATCCCCAGCGTGTCCCTTCGCTCTTTTATCTGTTTACCAATCTCAGAAACCAACATTATAATGTGATTTTAGACATAATTCATACCGATTGAGAGAGGAATATAACGATATCCACATTATAATGTGATATAAGATAAATTTTTGGAACTCAGCTCTTATAAATGGCAGAAAATCACATTATAGTGTGGTTTTATATAAAATGGTAAGTGTTTCGCCCTGATTTACAATGGTGACTTTCTATTCTTATGTAATTCAATTATGCGGCTTTAAATCGATTCAGGTGAGTATTAAAAAACTTCTAAAAAAAGTGCTTAATCATTATGTGCTTAAACCGATAAGGGGCTTAACACCTATTCCCATTCAAATAGCAATAACGAATAGATGGACAGCTATTTGGTAGAATTCGGGATGAAGTATCGGGTATCTAAATTCATCTTATAATCTCAACTATAAATAAATAAAAAAATATGAGAAGTCTATTACTAACTATCGCACTACTTCTTTCCGCTAGTCTATTGCATGCGCAAGGTATCAATTCACCGACTTATGATAATGAAGGATTTTTCATTAACGGTTCTGTACTTGGAGCAGCATGGACTATAGATGACTTAGATATCGACGCAGAATCGGGTGCTGGTTTAGGTATTAAACTCGGATATAACTTCAATACAAATTTCGGATTGTTTGCATCTATTGATGGAGCAAGTATAGATTCAGATAATGGAGACAATTATGCTTTAGGGCATTTTGATATAGGTGTACAGGGGACCTTCCGAACAACAGAGGACAGATTCAGACCTTTTGTACGAGCATCAGTATTAGGCATGTCTGCTCAGGATGATGATGTCGAAATAAATGGAGCTGGATTTGGTCTTGGAGCAGGAGCTTTAATTTTCTTAAGCGAAAAACTAGCCTTCGACATTAACTATACGCATGGGTGGGTTGGTATTTCAGAAGTAAAAATGGGATCTCAATCTTTTGATGTTGACGAAGCTGCTACCACGGGTAGATTTTTCATTGGTTTAGCCTATCATTTCTAAACCATCTGAGTTCAATAAATAAGTGCAGCACGTATATAACCCTGAGGTGTTCGCTCCTCAGGGTATTCGGCCAAGCGTGGAATGTTTTAGTTATCATGTAAAAAATACAACCACCTCTTCCCTCAAGATCTGGAATGCACAAACTGGCTCATGAGCAGATTAGTTTATAAAATTATTTAGCCAAAAATTCATCTATTGAGGACAATTTAGATTTATAGAGACAATAGAATCCGATAAAAAATTGGTAAACAAGCTATCTAAGAATGTTTCTAATAGTCGCGTAAAATTACATTTTTCAATTAATTAAAAGAATAATGTCACTTCTCAACACACTTCTCTTTTATTTAATTCTTGCTGTGATCGGACTTATTATTGCTGATTATTTAGGAAGAAAAAGACAAATTGGGTTTCATAGATCTCTCTTTTTTTCCATAACTCTAACACCGATTTTTGGATTGCTAATAACCCTATTTACAAAACAATCTGCTAAGCCAACTCCCAATCCCTCGATTTTAAAAAAAATAATTGGATGGTCAGTGATTATTTTTGGGATAAGTTCAATCACTAATATTGTACCTCCATATGTATTGGCTTACAATCTTTCGATAAGTGACCACTTAGGAGTTATTCTAATAAGATTTCTGTTGTCGGTAGGTAGCATTGGTTATGGTACTTTTCTTGTCGCACGATCAAATGGAAAGAGGTATGACCATCCTTCTGAGGGATTTAGTTTTTATTGATAATAATGAAATTTCAATAAAAATTACTCTCTTATGAAATAACCAACTTTTTGGAAAGCATATACAGCAGCTGGCAGGTAATTTGTTAAATAAATTCGTTGATAAGAGATCGGATTAGAATGATTCTGTTGATGAAACACTGATAGGCCGGGAGATGATATTGCCCAATTGTCAAACGATTTACGATAATGATGTTACGGCGTGTAAGGAAGATCGTATTGTGAGTGATTCCGCTCTATACAATTCTGAAAATGGCAGTCTGAACGTCAAACATTCTATCAATCAACCGGTGAGAAAATCCGGTTCGTATAAACATTTCTACAACAATGATGATAAATGGCCTGTCTTCATTGAACTTTGCTGGCTTACCGGTTCGTTGGCAAAAAAAGCCTGGCAAAAGAAAAGCTGGCGTTTGTATAACAAACTGCTAAATTATTGGTTTCTGTATGCGGTCAATGCTTTATCAATCAATAGACCAACCTAACTGCAAATCTATATTTCAACATTTCAACAAAACAACTGACCAATCAACCAATAGGAATCTATTCTGCCAGATAAATTCTAAAAGATCTTCAAGAATTTTAAACAAGAATGTCACATCTTTTCGCAAGGATCAGGTGATATAACTCCTTCATGCCATCTGACAAAAATGACTTCTCAATGGTTTGATTGAAGATATCGTGCTTACCCAAAAAGTTTTGATTAATATTTTGAATCTGCTTGGGATTCAAACCGATTGACAGGCCGAAATCATGAAATGAATCGGGGTTAAAATTACGTTTCTTGCCCGTAAGCGTGAGTGCCAGCTCTTCCGGATCTTTCTCTTTCGGTATAACCAATCGGGTATTTAGGAGGTCATACCCCGGGGCTAATTTCCAGCCAACTGCAGGATCGTTAAACAGCGAGAAGTTCTTTAGGTGCATATCTCCGTTACCTGTCAGGTATGAAAATAGCACCAGCTCGTAAAATCGGGTGAGATCAAAGAGAGGGTTTGCTGAAAACTGTTTAACGGTTTTGGCAATCTGCTCATGTGATCCCTTGTATTTGTCTTCCGTCAGCCGGCCGGTAAGCTGACACATATCCTCCATGGCAAACTTATTCCCTTTATCATCACGGTCAATCCGTTTTGTGATATAGGCCAGCTCTCCTGAGCCAAGATGGATCAATCCATAGGGTACGGTTTCGATTCCGGCAGCTTCAGCCAGCATCATGGTGCAGTGTTCATTGGCGGGCAGTTCCGGCCATTTGCTTGATGGGGGTTTCAAAATGTATCTGCCCCACAAACCTACAATCGTTAGTTTATCAGCAGAGTCCGTTTTACGATCTTCTTCCAGCGACAGCTTGGTTTGAACACCGGGTACGGTTACACGCTGATGGACAGATTTTTTCGCCAGTTCGTTTAACTGATCAAGGTTAACCTCCAAAACGGGTTTCTCTCTGCTGTCAAAAAGTTTCTGCAGGCACTTGGGGTGATACTGCTTTCCATTAGGTACGCGGTTGGCACAGATCAGGCACTTACTCATGCTTCCCTCACGCTTACATTGCCAATGGTATCCCGGCAGCTTACAAGCAGGATCCCCATACGGTCTTTAGGGTTTACCTTCCAGGTATCTTCAACCACATCCAGCAGCCATCCTTCCGGTATCAATCCATCAAAGAATGGAAATAGAACCTGTGACTCATACGGATCTTTTCGGATTGGGAGAGTTAAGCTAACCGCGTCGGCATCTTTTTGAGAGAGGTACTCCGATTCATACTGAAAACGATAACCGGTCTCGGTCTCTTCAAGAACTCCGGCTTTTGTTTCATGAACATAGATGTCCGCTTTTCTATAGCTCATCGCGGTCCTCTATTTTTATGGGTCCCATTTTATGACCAAAAAGGACAAGCACCTGATTCACCTTGTCAAGCCGAAGGCTCTCTTTTCCCTGTTCCAGGTCCCGGACAAATCGAATACCTACACCTGCCCGTTCGGCAAGCTCCTGCTGGGTGAGGCCCAATTGATCACGCCTGTTTTTTACAAAGTCGATAAGTTCTGTTGTGTAACTCATAGTATACCTGATCGGGTATGATATTGCTTTATTTAAAGTAATTATACCTTATCGGGTATAAAAAAGCAATAGGAAGAGTAATTATACCTTATCGGGTATAGGTAGAAATATTATAGAACTAATGAATCGAAGTGGGGGGTGTGAGATTTTTTTGGATTGACAATAGCTCTCATCACCAATTTATGGCTTAGAAGGATCCAAGCTTTTTTCGAAAGAAAATCTGCTGATATGATTTTAGTGGAGCTAAAAAAAGCAAATTGGTAGTCTATCGGTTCGATGGGAAAATGTATGACAAACGAAAACGGCTGTTTGTATAATGTTTACATGGAAAATGGTTTCTACATGCACGACCAGTGTTGTTTCTACAGGTATAAACCAATGAACCAATGAACCAATAAACCAATAAACCAATATTCAAATAAACCAATAAGCCGATCATAAATATAAACGAGGAAGATTGTTATACTATAAGATGTTAACTGAACAATTAAACTTCACAAGAGTCAAACATTCAATGGAAACCAGCGGCATCGATTTCATCGGGGATATACACGGATATGCGGACGAACTGGAGCATTTATTAGACAAAATGGGTTATTCCCGGAAGGGAACTACCTGGAAGCACCCGAATCGTATAGCGTTTTTTGTCGGGGACTTTATTGATCGCGGACCTAAAATCGTTGAAACGTTAAACATTGTTCGCCACATGGTGGATAGTGGCACTGCCAAAGCGGTGATGGGGAACCATGAGTACAACGCGATCTGCTTCAACCGCATGAACGAGGAGGGAGGGTATTTGAGAGAACACTCGGAGAAGAATAAAGACCAGCATGCTGAAACGGTTAAACAGTTTCGTGGAAATGAGAAGGAGTATGATGAAGCGATCCGTTGGTTTGAGACCCTACCGCTCTATTTTGAATCGGATGATTTCCGGGTCGTTCATGCAACCTGGGATCACAAGAAAGTCAAACATTTAGAAAATCTGACAAAAAATGGGGTTTTGGGAGACGATCTCATTCAGCAATCTGCCCAAAAAGGGAGTGAATTGTTTGACTCTGTAGATACAGTACTGAAAGGGAAGGAGCTGGTGCTGCCAAGGGGTTATACGTTTAAAGATAAAGGTGGCCATGAACGGAAGGCGATCCGGATGAAATGGTGGGAAAGTCCGGAAGGTCATACGTATGACTCCATAGCGGTTGGAAACATCGATGGTTTGCCCGATCTGTCTATCCAGAATGATGAATCTTTAAACGGTTCGGTGTATAGTAGGGATGAACGCCCTGTCTTCTTCGGTCACTACTGGCTTAGAGGTAATCCGAGCCTGTACCGAGAGAACATCTGCTGTCTGGACTATAGCGTAGCCAAAGGAGGGAAGTTGGTCGCGTATCGGTTTGACGGTGAAGAACGGTTAATGGATGAGAAGTTGGTGTATGTGTAGAATATTAAAACAGGTAATGAAGGGGCGGGGTGGTAACAGATCTATACAATTGCGAAAATGTATGACAATTGAAATGTTGCTGTTTGTATGACGTTCTGCTAAAAAAAAGTTTTGAAACGTAGGTCTTTGTATAACAAATCGGCTAAAATATGTGTTTATGCATAGGGTTAACGCTTTTTCAACCAGTAGACCATCCAAACTACAAATCTACATTCCTACATTTCAACAAAACAACAGACCAATAAACCACTAAACCAATATTTCAATAAACCAATAAACCAATAGATTCCATCTGGCAAGATAAATTTTGTAAGATCTTCAGGAGGGACGCTGGTCGCAAACCGGTTTGAAAAGGAAGGAAAGGTTAACGGATGGGAAGTTGAGAGAAGGAATCACTGAATGATGTAACTGAATCAGTTTTCTTTTTTCCGGATTATTAACCGGCAAATGAACCGGCGAAAAACAATGAATTTGTTTAGGTGGAATAACTTATATCTATATGCATATTTTAACTTTAAGGGATTAAAATAACCGGATAATAAACCGGCAAATATTTCTTAAAATAATTGAATATGTTTGATCATCCACGCCAAATGGAGCCAATGTTTCCCAGAGAATCCTCAGATTTGGTAAATCTGGCGATGGAGGTGTATCGCAAATCCGCTTCGCTGGATAATCTCCTGCCTCCGGTAACACGAAAAGAAGTTACACGGCTGCTCCGGCATATTAACAGTTATTATTCTAACAGAATTGAGGGAGAGCATCCTACACCGGCAGATATTGAGCGGGCGGTCAAGAAAGAGTATAGCCGTGATGAGAAAAAGAAACGTTTACAAATGCTTAGTGTGGCTCACATTGAAGTACAAAACCTGATTGATGAATGGTTTAGTGAAAATCCCAACCTGAACGTCTGCTCAAAAGATTTTATATGCAGTATTCACAGAGAGTTTTACGAGCGGGTTCCTGAAATATTTTTAAATATTCATGATCCGGTTTCAGGTGATACGATAAAAATGATACCAGGAGAAGTCCGTGACCGGGAGGTAAAAATTGGTGATCATATTCCTCCGAAAGCCGAAAATCTTGAACTGTTTCTCAATCGATTTGAGAATGCGTATTCACCCGGAAACCTTCTTGGCCATAAAAAACTGATTGCAGCTGCAGCAAGTCATCATCGAATCGCATGGATTCATCCTTTTATGGATGGAAATGGAAGGGTTTCTCGGCTGTTTAGCTATGCATACATGAAGAGTGTGAAACTTGAATCTTTGGGGTTGTGGACAATTTCAAGAGGTCTTGCCCGCAGGGCGGATGAGTACAGGCAATTTCTTGCAGTAGCAGATGCCGAACGAAAGGGGGATTATGATGGCCGTGGTAATTTGTCTGAAAGCGGATTGGGACGATTTTGTGAATTTTTCTATACGGTTGCAGACGACCAGGTATCATTCATGAGAGAGCTGTTGCAGCTTGATAAGCTCCGTGAACGTATAATAGGTTATGTGAATTTGAGGTCAGAAAATATGATTCCCGGCGAAAGGCCATTGCGGGAGGAAGCGAAATATATACTGGCTGAAATAGTGATGAGAGGTGAAATTAAGCGTGGAGAAGTAAAAAGGATATCAGGGCTCGGGGAACGTACTGCCAGAGATTTAACCAGCCAGCTTGAAAGTGATGAGCTGATAATATCCGATAGCCATCGTGCTCCCTTACGCTTTCATATACCATCTAAAGTGGTAGGATACTACTTTCCTTCACTTTACCCTGAGGGTTCTATTTAAGACTTATGCTAAACCCACTCGGTTTAAAAAAGGGAAAGGTGGTTCGTATCGGTTTGATTGGGTGGGAAGAGAGGTTATTGGATGAGAAGTTGGTGTATGTGTAGATTAGCTAGATGAAGATTGCCACTGACCTTCGGTATTCCATTTCCTGTTAAACAGTTGTTGATTTAATGCAGCCTGGCTCACCGGCCATAAGAAAATTTGAATTTGTTTGATCGTATCATTTAAACCTGAAGTCGTGCTCGATTCTGGTAATTTTGAAACAAAAGCATTCCACTGATTTACCTTATCTTCATTTAATGAAAATTCAGTTGTTAATGCAGTAGGGTACTCATCAGGCAGTTCTGTTTTTCTACGATGAAAAGTTTGCTGAATAGCCTGCTTTAGTGCCTCACCGTCAAAAGAACGGTTCTTGCTTAAAAACCAAATATCATAAAAATCTTTCATCCTGCTATTTGCCAAATCCAGATCTACCATAGCCTGAAATTTTTCAGCAATTGCACTTTCCAATGTGTAGGCTTTTAGCTTCGGTTTTTCCTCATCATCAAGTATTGCGGGATATTCAATCCAATACGGGCCGGGACTGACTACGTCACCGAAGCCCATATCTATTTGTATAGATACTATTGCATTGCCAAGCGATCCTTTAATTTTAAATCGGACTCCATTGTATGCTTGATTCTCTCGAATTTCTTGCTCTGTTATTGATCGTGGATCAAATTTCAAGCCATCATCTTTAACAGAAATTTTACAGCAATCAGCAAGCATTTGTTTAATTTCTATTACATCTGAGTTATCAGGACCTAAAAAATCCATGTCTTTTGTAGGTCGAATTTCTGATATACCAGTTGCTCTTAACAGGAGGGCACCCTTTAATATAAATTCTTCAGCATAGGGAGATAGACTTATCCTGTGAAGAAATTTCTCCATAGCATAGTACTGAAACAGTTCATTAAAGGGCCTTTCTGTCTGTTTTGCTTTGTTCAGAAGTCGTTGATGAACGGATACGGAAACTTGGTCGGTTGTTTTATTCACTCGCTATGGTTTCAATATATGGTTTAATGATGGTTTTAACCCTGCAAATATCTGCATAATATAGAATGTCTTTGATAGAGGTTTTTTTGCTTTGAATGGCATTCTGGAGAGCCTCAATTGCGACATCCTTGCCAATTTTATTCCTGAATTTAAAACAATCTGCAATGGTTTTTGCAGGATTATAAATCTGAACAGTCAGTCCATCTATCGTATGTTCATCTATACCTTCGGTCAGACTTTTCCCGGAAAATCGATAAATGCGAAGGGGTGGGTAGTCCAATTTCGGATTTCTTTGTGTTCGTTCCAGTGCTACATGTACATGGTGAGGAATCTGTGTTGTAAGCTCATGAAAGTCCAGTGCAGATATCAGACATATTTTAGCTGATGGAATTCTGCCAACCACTATGGCCAGATCCGGATTATTTAGCGGTTCACTCGTTTCAAGTTTATATACTCCACGGTCCAGTTGTTGAACGATTCCCTCATCACGCATTTTATATAGGGTTCTCCGATGAAGTCCTGCTTTCAGGGCATCGGATGTGCGCATAATGCCACCATTCTTTATGAAGATATCGATAGCATGGTTAATTTTTTCTTCGGATACGTACATGACATGGTAAGTTATGCATACATTTATAAATTAGTGTATGCATTTATGTCCATATAGTCAAGAGATGAACACCCAGTCTTTTTCTGCCACTATTGGCTCAGGGGTAATCCGAGCCTGTTCCGAGAGAACATCTGCTGCCTGGACGACAGCGTGGCAAAAGGAGGGAAGTTGGTCGGGTATCGGTATGACGGTGAGGAGTGGGTAAGAAAGTAAAATAAAATTCGCCCTATTTTACCTTTATACTTAAAAGTAAAATATCATACGGTGAATATGCGGTAAGTAAAATAATAATTCTTATATTTTACTTTAAACATAGAAAGTAAAATAGCGTAATGGATATTGAAACATTTAAATGGGGTAGCTGGCGACAAGGCAATGAGTATAAATATTATTTGCCTGAAAAAATCAATCAACCATGGAAATGGGATAATTCTGATATCAATATTCTTTTAGAAGAAGCTTCTATGAAATTGGGTGAACTCAATTCCTATGCTCGGTTGGTTCCTAATATTGATTTATTTATCCAGTTGCACGTAACTACAGAAGCTGTAATTTCCAGCCGCATTGAGGGTACCCAGACAAATATTGACGAAGCACTTCTACCCGAAGAAGATGTGGCCCCTGAACGGAGACAAGATTGGCAAGAGGTGCGCAACTATACCGAAGCCCTGAATACGGCTATAAAGTCTCTGGAAAGTATACCTATATCTTCAAGACTGATCAGGCAAACCCATGGGACTTTACTTAGTGGAGTACGTGGAGAGCATAAACTACCCGGAGATTTCCGGGCCAGCCAAAATTGGATTGGAGGTGCTACCCTTAAAGATGCTGTTTTTATTCCTCCTGATCACCCACATATTAATAATTTGATGAGTGACCTTGAAAAATTCATTCATAATGAAAAAATACATGTACCTGATTTGATCAAGATTGGAATGGTTCACTATCAGTTTGAAACTATTCACCCCTTTTTGGATGGCAACGGCCGCATCGGCCGACTGCTGATTACGCTATACCTTGTCAGCCGGGGTATCATGGACAAACCACTGCTCTACCTGTCGAAATTTTTTGAGCGACACAAGGGAGTATACTATGATAACCTGATGCGGGTACGGGAGAATAATGATATGATCCATTGGTTGCGATATTTTCTCATTGGAGTTCGCGATACAGCTATTGAAGCTGCTGATACATTGGGAGCTGTTTTACAGCTGAAAAACGACATCGAAGCCAAAATTCGAGATCAGTGGGGACGGCGAACACGTTCTGCCCTGAACTTGTTGGAGCATTTGTTTGTGAATCCGGTTGTACAAATAAAAGATGTACAAAAGGTCTGTGGTCTCAGTGCCAAAGCAGCAGGTAACTTAGTTCAGAGTTTCGAAGATGCAGGTTTTTTAAATGAAGTCACCGGTCAAAGCAGAAACCGTATGTACCTTTTTAGTCCCTATCTGGATAAATTTAAAACATAGCATCAGAAATAAACCTTTTCACTGATGAATCAAATAGTTAGTACCCTCATTCAAAATCGCCATCACAATCCCTATTATTTGAACAATAGAAGATGTCTAATAAGGAAAGTTAACTTTAATACCACTTTCAATACTTACCATATTTTTCCACATCTTAAAGTCGGTTGTTAAGCTGACATTGTTGTTTAAGTTTAATACCAGTGAGGAATCTAAATGAATATTCAATAATTCATTTGATTTGAGATATACAGGATTGCTGATTCCGAAGGCAAGTTTAAATGTATCCGTGAAGAATATTCTCTGTTCTAATTTGGGTTCAATGATAATTGAAAAGGAATCATCTGTTATGTAAACGGGGTTGGCATTTAGCAGTAATGAAAAATTCCACTGATCATCAAATATTGAATATGAACGTCCGATCCCTGTAAATATCCCCATTGCAAATGAATCAATGTCATTTAAAAAATACCTTTGACCACCAAAACCAAGTGACCAGGAAGGTGAAGTATTAAAATGATTTACAGGTTGTCTGCTCTCTTGGTTGAAAACCCAGAACTCCTCAACAATGGCTCTGTCACTGAAGAGCATACTAAGGCTAAATACATTTATATAGTCGAATTTTGGATACGTAACCGATACATCGTTAAAATCGTGAAGTCCTAACCTTATATCTAAGTTTACATAGTTGTTTCCAAATTGATTGTACCCGTAGCTTGCCCCGAACCTACCCGGATGGTGAATTGTAAAATCCCTGGTGTTGAGGTGGGTAAAATCATAGTCACTGCTACTCTGAGATACCTTAAACCTTAATTCTTCAATAAATTTTCGTTTATTATTATCAATAGTTGTCGCGGTGTTGTTATATAACCATTCATACGTTTTCAAAAACTTGACGCGTTCCGTATTGCTTAATGAATCAGGTGCAGAATTGAATGACATGGCATTATCTAATTCTGTATAAATCGTCAACATTTGGCTTTCTACATTCTCAATCCAAAGAGGTTCTGATAATCGCTGAGCAATAACATCATCATTTAAAACTTGTTGAGGAAGTACCAAAAGTTTAGAGCTATACTCTTGATTAAAGACATAATGCAAAGCCTCACTAACTCGAGAAGCACAGTTTTTATCTGAAAAACGATACTGTCTCGCTTTCCCCCCTGTATGATTTATGTAGTCAGTAAATCGTTGTTTTTCGTGGCTTTCAAGATGAATTGGAAATAGCCATAAATCCCTTGATTCAGAATATGAATAATCCTGGATCATTTTATAGAATGGTAGAATCTCGAAATTACCTTCCAGATTTCCAATCAACCCATTATATAAGCTTGAGGCACCAGACTCGTCTTGTACATCTGCTGCGAAATTTATTGCATCCCACATCTGTAAGTTATCTGAATTGCTGGGTTCAGTTAATAAGAAAAGATGACCAAATGAAGATGATGGACTGGCAGGATATGGACCGGCGAAAACTATATATAGCTGATGGAAATCCGAAGAAAGTGAAGTGCTGTGATCTTCAGATCCATTTAAGACTTCTTGAGCAACTAAAGAATCTATAGGGATAAAAAAAAAGGTGAATATGGTTATCCATATCCACCTGAGGAAGTAATGATTCATCTTTGATTAGATTAGTTCAACTACTTCATTTCCGAAGATGATTTCATTGCCTTGAGAAAAAGCAAATTTTGACTTAATCAAATCAATAGATGCATCATCATAGGTAAGTTCTGCAAGATTGATTAGAGTTTTAAGATGCTCACCACCATCATTTCCTAAATCGACAGAAATATCAGTAATGTGAGTCATTGCATATTTTCTCAGTTCAAAACGTTGCATAAAGGCCGCGTCAGACTCGCCGTCTCTGTACATTTCAACTTGATAGCTTGAAGGTGAATATGAATATGCAGCTCCTGAAACAAAATCAGTCAAACTACCAATTGTTCCGCCAGAGATTATATTACCCCAAAATATGGGCTCCAGACTTTTGGAGAAGCTAAGAGTGTGAGTTCTATAACCATCTTTTTGAATAGTTAGAGCTTCTTTGTTTTTAGGTATTTCACCAACAAATGGAGTCGTGCCAATTTGAGCTCCTTCAAGATAGACTTGTGCTCCGTCTACATTTGAGTTTATGGTGACGGTCTGTTTAGTTCCTTGGGTCAGTGTTGCGCAACTTGCGATGACAAGGAAACTGATGATAGAAATCCCGAATAGTAGTGCGTTTTTCATAGTTACCGTAGTTTACTGTTTTGGTTTTGTTTGATTCTCAAACTCAAAGGGAATAAGCTGATGTCTTGATATCACAGGATGAATTTGATAGACAAAGTCAGACTGAATAGTTTGCCTTACTCATGCTTCTAAATTTATTTTTTATTTAGAAACGTGTTGAAAGGTTTACCCAAGCAGATTTCCCCGATGTTTATTAGAAGTTTCTAATATTGGGATAATTCAATAGACTAACAAATTAGAATCCTGCGTGTTCAAGTCGCCTAATGGATGTGGGAATTAAGTGGACACTTAAGATTGGAAAATGTAGTAGCCAAAAATGAAACCCGTTCACCGATGAAACAAATAGTTGGTACATGAGTGGGTACACTTTTCTTAAAATCGGCCTATATAGCATTCATAGTTAATATTTTAATCCACTCATAATCGATTGGTCGCAGGTTCAAGTCCTGCTGGGCCCACATTTTAAAACTGATGTTTTAAGATCATTGTCACCCTATATACTATTTAAAGATGTTAAAAATCTGAGCGTTGAAATTCCGAAGTAGTGCTTCGGGGTTCAAGTCCGCTGGGCCCACATCTTCTCTTGATAATCTGCTGAAGAGGTCTTTTAGTTAACAGGTGCATATCCGAATGGGTTACTTACTCCTTTGGGCGGTGATATCGTCTTTATCCGGATGGATGCACGATACCCAATACATAATGATCGTTTCAAGCATAGCTGCCTGATCTTCTATTGAATCCGGTTTTTTAAAAAATCCCTGTACGCGATATTGATAGGCCTCAATCACATCCTTTCTGACCGGATCACTGCTTGCAAAGATAAAGGGGATCGTTTTTTGGCGCAGATATTCATCTCTGTCAATTGCTTTCTTGAATTCCATACCGTTCATGCCGGGCATGTTCATGTCAGAGATGATGAGGAATATTTCATCCACGTTTTCCTGAAGATGGTCAAGAGCATCCCGGGCATTGGTGAAATATTCAACTTTTATATTCCACTCATTTTCTTCAAGTGAATGATTAAGCAGATCTTTTTCATATTTCTGGTCGTCAACAAGGATGATTTTTCCCTTTACGTTTTTCATTGATTTTGATTTAACCTGTCTGAATGATGTAGTTTTAGACTATAAATTCGAATGTAATGAATTCTATAATATTCCTGAAGTTTGAAAGACATATTATAAATCTACTTTAAAATCGGGATAATTTTTCACCCCAGATTATTTCCTGAATTCATTTTTCATCTGTCACTGCCTCTTTTCATATATTGTTCGCATGGGCAGCAGAAATGAACATCGATTGATAGTTATTGGGGGTGGAGCAGCCGGTTTTTTCACGGCTGTGAATGCGGCAAGGATAAATCCGAACTTGAATGTGACGATTCTTGAGAAGTCTCGTGAAGTGCTATCAAAAGTACGGGTTTCGGGTGGCGGTCGTTGTAATGTAACGCATCACTGTTTTGATCCGGAACTCCTTTCCAAATCATATCCACGCGGGGAAAAAGTGCTGCGATGGAGTTTTGAACAGTTCCAGGCCCGCGATACGGTGGAGTGGTTCAAAGAGCGGGGAGTGGAATTGAAGACGGAGGGTGACGGGCGGATGTTCCCGGTGACAGACAGCTCCGATACCATCATTAACTGCCTGATGGATGAAGCTAAAAAACATGGCGTAACGATTCGCACGAAAACAAAAGCGGATAAAATTGAGCCGCTGGATGATGTTGGGTTCAGGCTGCATATCCATAAATCGAAACCGATGCTTTGTGATCAGCTTGTGTTGGCTACCGGCGGTTTTAACCGGGAAAATGCATATGAATGGCTGAAAGATCTTGGTCATTCCGTCAGATCCCCGGTCCCGTCCCTGTTCACCTTCAACTTCAGAGAGAAGATCTTTGCCGACCTGGCCGGGATTTCAGTGGAGCGTGCAGAAGTTCAGATCAAGAACACATCATTTACTGAAATCGGACCGGTTTTGATCACCCACTGGGGACTCAGTGGTCCGGCCGTACTGAAACTCTCAGCGTGGGCAGCGCGGGAGCTGCATGAACGTGAGTACCGCTACGACGTGCAGATCAACTGGCTCCATCCAATGAATGAGCAAGAGGTTCGAAAACAGTTGACGAATTTGAGGGACGATCAATCCCGCAAGCTGGTCAGGAATCAAAATAGACTTCCGTTTCCGGCCCGGCTCTGGGAGAGGTTCCTGGAACTGAGCCATATCAAACCGGACAAACGGTGGGCGGATCTTTCCAACAAAGAGATCCACGAACTTACGCAGCAGCTCACCCGGGGAACGTACAACATCCAGGGAAAAACCACTTACAAAGAGGAGTTTGTAACCTGTGGCGGGATTCCGCTTAACGAGGTAAATCCGGATACGCTTGAGAGCAAAAAAGTGCCAGGATTATATTTTGTCGGCGAAGTACTGGATATAGATGGAGTTACCGGCGGGTTCAATTTCCAGGCTGCATGGACAAACGGATGGCTTGCGGCTCAGTCGATTGCGGGGGAATAACTTTACACATCAAACAAACCATCTTGCAACGGACTGTTTATATTGCGTGTACTCCTCACCGAATTTTGATTCAAGGATCTGTTCCTCCGGGATGATCTGATATCGGTTCATATACCCGACAAAAGCAAAAGAGAAGAGTATGGAGAAAGGGTTCATCAGGTAAAATCCCCAGCCGATCAGCATAAGAAACATGCCCAGGTACATCGGGTTGCGGGTGTAGCTGTATATTCCAATAGTTACAACAGTTGATGTCTCTGCCGGGGTCATTGGGTGAATCGTTGTTTTTGCTTTTCGAAACTGAACGATACCGGTTAGGGATATCAAAATTCCGGTTAGTGTAATTGCTACAGCCATACTCCAGCGGAGCTGCCACTCCACGAAAAAACCCGGTGAGACCAGGCTGATTCCCCACATCAGCAGTGCAGTAACGATCAGCACAACGACGGGAGGGATGGTAAGTGAAAGATTTCTCATGATGATTTCTCTGAATTTAACAAAGCTCAATTGTGAATAATGGAATAGAAGCCGACTATTTTTGTAGCTGTAAAACAGCGAATAATCCTAAAAAATCAATTTCCAATCATAATGGTATATGCCGTGTTGGGGCACGGTTTGGCAGTAAAGAGCTTTTGGTTTAAAGGATTTACCCAGTTTTTTAAAAGTCAGTAATTTTCGACTGATATGAAATTACACCGAACCTTTATCAATAAAGTCAGCTGGTCTGATCCTATAATTCACTCTTTTTTTGCTCAAACAGCCACTCGAGGGCAAAACGGTCTTCGTAAGCGGGTATCCATGAAAAATGATCGACATGAGGGTACTCGGTATAACCCGGGGTTCCGCCCGCTTCCCGAATCGCCTGAACCATATCGCGTGAAAGCTCTACCGGCACAACATTATCCTGTGCCCCATGAAACGTCCAGATCGGCAGATCTTTTATGAGGTGCGCTTTGGATGGATCGCCGCCGCCACAAACCGGCATAGCGGCTGCAAACGTATCCGGGTAACGCGTAATGAGATCCCACGTGCCAAATCCGCCCATGGATAGTCCGGTGATGTAGATTCGGTTTTTATCCACCGGCATTTCATCTGCAATCTGTTGAACCAAATCGTAGGCCATTTGAAGAGGTTTTGTGGGTTTCTCCATCAGGCCTGATCCTTCATTCCTCCAGTCAAGGTTGGCCCAGTAATCGTCATCGGGAGCTTGGGGAGCAATGACGATGGCGGGATGTTCCTGTCGGAAATCCTCTTTTGCAAACGCCTCCACGCCCCATGTGAGCTGCGCTTCGTTGTCACTGCCCCGTTCTCCCATGCCGTGCAGGAAAAGCACGAGCGGGTAGTTTTTTCCATCCTCAAACTGCTCCGGAAGCAGAAGCCTGTAGGGCAGTTTATCTCCTTCATCAGAATGATATTCTTTTTCTTCAAACAGCTCTTTAAAATCGGACTGGGCTGCCGTTTGAAATGGGAACATCAGTGCTAAAACCGTAAGCGAAAAAATCGATATCAGAGGGAGATTTGATGTGATCATCCGATTCTCATGTCTATATTTTTTGATTCATGATAATATCGAAAATTTTTGCTGAAACTTATACATTAGTTTTACAAATCCAGCTAAACGTCATGCTGCTCTCTGATACGGTAACTCCCAATCTGTTTTGTGAAATGGTATTTGATCGATGGGGAAATCTTTGCCGTGCAAGGATGGGAGATCGCGGATCGGAGTCCGCGATGACGGTGGTAGGGTTTTGATCTCGAACAAAGCTACTCAATACTTGCTACCCAATACTCAAAACCCACTCACCTGCCTTCAATCACAAAAACTTACTCGCCAGGTTCGCCAGCTCCGATCGTTCTCCTTTCTCGAGGTTGATATGGGCGTAAATCTTATTGTTGTTCAGCCGGTCGACCAGGTAGGAGAGCCCATTGCTCTGGGCATCCAGGTAGGGTGTATCGATCTGGAAGATATCACCCGTGAATATAATCTTCGTATTCTCACCGGCACGCGTGATGATCGTTTTAATCTCGTGCGGGGTCAGATTTTGCGCTTCATCTACAATGAAAATCACGTTGCTGAGACTTCTTCCGCGAATGTAGGCGAGAGGCACAATTGAAAGCTTGTCGGTCTGAACCATCTCATCCAGTTTCTGGTAAGCTTTGCTCGACTCCTTGTACTGGTTTTTGATGATGTTCAGATTATCCCAAAGCGGCTGCATGTAGGGATCGATTTTGGATTGCGCATCACCGGGAAGATACCCGATATCGCGATTACTCAGCGGCACAATGGGACGTGCCAGAAAGATCTGACGATAGAGACTACGCTGCTCCAAAGCTCCTGCCAGGGCCAGTAATGTTTTTCCTGTTCCCGCCGAGCCGGTAATCGATACGAGTTGGATTTCCGGATTCATAATCGCATGCAGTGCAAATGTCTGTTCCGCATTTCGCGGTGATATTCCATAGGCATTTACGCGGTTCACCAGCTCAACCTTTTCAGATCCGGGGTTGAAATAACCAAGTGCCGAACTGGAGTGGTTTTTTAGAATATAAAAGTGATTGCTTACCGGGGGAGAGGGTTCAAGCTTTTTGGGATCAAGCTGACCCTCTTTGTAGAGTTCATTAATAAGACCGTTATCATTAAATTCAAGGTCGGTTTTTCCGCGGTAGAGATGGTCAATATCCTTAATTCGGATGGTTTCGTAATCTTCCGCATCCAGGCTCAGTGCACGCGCTTTTAGCCTCAGGTTGATATCTTTCGATACCAGAACTACTTTTTTGCTTTTTTCAGACTCCCGGAGCTTAAGAGCTGAATTCAGAATCCGGTGGTCGTTTTTAACCGATCCGAATACCCGGTTTGCATCGGTTTTGCTATCCTCATCATTCACCACGCGGATGTTTCCATGGGTTTTCCCATTCAGCGGAATCCACTTCTTCATCATATTGGAGTCGGAAATACCATCCAGATAGCGGATAAATTCCCGGGCATGAAGATTGGTGACGGAGTTTCCTTTTTTGAAAGAATCGAGCTCCTCCAGGACCGTTATAGGGATCGCTACATCATGCTTTTCGAAATTTTTAACGGCGTTGGAGTCGTAGAGAAGAACGGAGGTATCGAGAACGAAGATCTTTTTCGCTTTTTTAGTCTTTGGCATACAACCTTCCACTTAAATTGCTGAGTATGTGAAACAGAGGGGATGATGAAATCAATCATATATCTACAGTAATTAAACCGAGGGAGATAGTCAATTCGTGGGGCGATATTTCATGGTTTTTTAATCTGGTTTTTTGCCAGAGTTAACAATCTTCAAAGTCATCGGATGAGTCCCAAATGAACCTCATTTTTGTTCAAAATGACTCGGATTATCCGATGACACAATCTAAATTCAGCTCCATATAAAACAATGATAACATCGTATTAGCTCATAAATGTATACAAACCAATTCCCAGTGCAATCGCCGCATTCAGGCTCTCTACCGTATGACTATTCCCGGGGATGCGAACTTTTCTTCTGCCGGGCGAAAAGAGCGTATCCGTGATGCCGTTTCCTTCGTTGCCAATTACCAGGATGGTTTTATCTGACGGCTTCACATCATGAATTTCATCGGCATCTTCAGCTCCGTCCATCAGAAAGATCTCCCAGCCGTTCTGCTCAAATTGATTAAATAGTTCATGGAGATTCCCTTTCATATACGGCAGCGTGCCCGTTGCCCCGGCTGTGCTTCGTACCACTTTGGGATGAAAGGGATCGGCGGAACCATCACCAAACAGAATTCCCGAAGTATTGAACCAGGAGGCAGTGCGGATCATCGTACCCACATTTCCGGGATCCTGTACGGCATCCATCGCGACAATCAGTCCGGTTTTGGATTGAAGTGAGTTGATTGAAGCTTCTTCCGGTATTTTGCAGATCGCCAGGATTCCTTGCGGAGTTTCGGTGTCGGATATGGAGTGAAAATCATCCTGGTCGGCTGCAGCCATAGGAAGTTCACTTTCAGAAATATCACGTCCCGGTGTGTAGCCATTTTCAACGACAACGGTTTCAACTTCAATCGATCCGCTTTGTACAATCTGCTCCACGCACCGCTCCCCCTCAGCAATAAACAGGCCTTCATTCTTCCGGTATTTCGTTTTTAAAAGTTTTCTCCAGAGTTTTAACTGGTTGTTTGATGCCGGTTTAATTTTCATAAATCTTTGTCTTCACTGTGATTGGGTTTCATCACTGCAGCCTCTATATTTCAGGAAACCGCAAACAACACGCATGGAAAGTATGAAAGATTTTTTGAGAACGCTTGGGATTGAAGAGAAAAACGAAGGAACCTCAACCGGACAAACATTTTTAGAAGGGAGTTCAGAGAATATTGTCAGCTATACGCCTTCTGACGGATCAGAAATTGCATCCGTTTCGGTAACTACACGAAAGCAGTATGATGAAGTGGTGACGAAGTCAGAAGAAGCGTTTAAAACCTGGCGCATGATGCCTGCGCCCGAACGAGGAGAGATCGTCAGACAGATTGGATTGAAGCTTCGCGAATATAAAGAGCCGCTGGGAAAACTGGTCTCTTATGAGATGGGTAAAATTTATCAGGAGGGACTTGGAGAGGTTCAGGAGATGATCGATATTTGCGATTTTGCCGTAGGCCAGTCGCGCATGATGTACGGAAAAACGATGCACTCTGAACGCCCTCAGCACCGGATGTACGAGCAGTGGCATCCGCTCGGGCCGGTGGGTGTGATCTCGGCTTTTAATTTTCCTGTTGCCGTCTACAGCTGGAACGCGATGATTGCCGCAGTTTGCGGGGATACGGTGATCTGGAAAGGATCGGAAAAAACACCGCTATGCGGAGTTGCGGTTCAGAATATTACCGCTGAAGTGCTGAAAGAGAACGATCTGCCCGAAGGTATTTTTAGTCTGATCACGGGAGCCCGTGAAGTTGGCGAGTGGCTGGCTGAAGATGAGCGTATTCCTCTAATCTCGGCCACGGGATCGATTCGTATGGGCAAAGAGGTTGCCAAAACAGTGGGCGCAAGACTGGGGAAAACTATCCTCGAACTGGGCGGCAACAACGCCATCATTATCAGCAAAGATGCCGACCTGGAGATGACGATCCGCGCCGTAGTCTTTGGAGCCGTGGGAACGGCTGGCCAGCGCTGCACCAGTACACGTCGGCTTATTATTCACGACTCTGTCTATGACGAGTTAAAAGAAAGGCTCACAACAATTTATGAGAATATTTCTATTGGTGATCCGCTCGATTCTGGCACTCTCGTAGGGCCGCTAATAGACAAAGATGCCGTTAATGCCATGCAAGAAGCATTAAGGCAAGTGAAGGATGAAGGCGGTTCGGTTGTCTGCGGTGGTGACGTGCTTGAAAACCTTGAAGGCCACTATGTTAAACCTGCTATCTGCGAGGTGGAAAATCACTATGAAATTGTGCAGAATGAAACATTCGCCCCGATTTTATACATGATGAAATACAGTGATCTGGATGAGGCAATCAGCTATCATAACGGCGTTCGGCAGGGGCTGAGTTCGTCGATATTTACACTGAATATGCGTGAAGCTGAGACGTTTCTGAGTCATCGCGGATCGGATTGCGGCATTGCCAATGTGAATATCGGAACCAGCGGTGCGGAGATCGGCGGTGCGTTTGGCGGTGAGAAGGAGACTGGCGGCGGACGCGAGTCAGGTTCCGATGCGTGGAAAGCGTATATGCGGCGGCAGACCAATACCATCAACTGGGGTGATGAACTTCCGCTTGCCCAGGGAATTGAGTTTGATGTGTAATGAACGATTGACGCATGGCATGGTTAGATAAAATTATTGAGCCGGGTGAAGAGATGATCTTCAGATCAAAAGCCCACGAGTCGATCGTTTGGGTTCCTTTTGGTTTGATGGTGATTCTCTTCCTTATCGGCAGTTATGGAATTCTGTTTTGGCTCTCTGTGATTTTCTCACTGCTTGGCGTGTTTAACTATTTCTATTACGAGTATGCTGTCACGAACAGACGGATCATTACGAAATATGGTTTCTTCTACATCCGCTACAGAGAGCTGAGCCTGCAAAAAGTGGACAATGTCATTTGCTGGCAAAACATCGCTGATCGCCGCCTGGGAACGGGACTTATCACGCTGTTTGGGGTGGGTATCACTCAGCATAAATTCCGACGCATGGCCAATGCCATGGATTTCAAACATGCGGTATACAGCCAGCTATCAACCGAGCAGGAGAATTATTTTGAGAAGTAAAAATCTCTCAATAACATCAAAATTAGAGCTATTGGCACAGGTCAATCATTCAAAAGAAAAGAGATAGCAAGATCTGAAATAGAGGCGAATCGATGGATAAAATTGTAGCAATATTTCAGCGATATACAATTTCTTCATTTATCTTTTTAAGTTGCCTCTGGTCCTGGGGATATTGGGGGCTGATTGTTTACCCACTTGATATGACTGGGGAACTTTACATGCAAATTCCATACGCCTGGGGTCCGCTCTTTGCGATCTTGATTCTGAACTACTCTTTAAAAAACATTTTCAAAAGCCTGGCCAGCCAGATTACGAAATGGAAAGTTCATCCCGGATGGTATTTGCTTGCCATTGTATTGCCGTTTATTGAGGATATAATTCTTTTGATATTCTGGCTTTCTGGAGCCCCGGTTATAGTAGTGGACAGACCCCTAACGGACTATTTAGTTCGTTTTTCAACAACTTTATTTATTGCCGGATCTCTTGAAGAATTTGGGTGGAGGGGCTACTTGCAGCCAAATCTTCAAAAACAATATTCAGCTCTTGTCAGCGCTCTGTTTATCGGTTTGATCTGGGCTTTTTGGCACTTCCCTGTTGTCTTTTTCGGAGGTGCGTCCTATGAGCCTCAGGATTTTATCGGCCTGATCATTTTGCTTCCGCTTTTTTCAATTGTTATAGCTTGGTTGTATAACTCTACAAAGAAAGTGCTGATAATCCCGATGCTTTTCCATGCATCCGTAAATACACCAAATCCATTAAAACTATCAGAGATTGCGAGCGATACTCAACAAATGATTTTCGGACTCCTCGTAATAGGTTTTTGGATTCTTTTCCCTATCGCATTAGTACATTTTTATGGGAAAGACAGATTATCTAAGTCCAATGACATTTCCACTTCTAAAAAGTTGAGTGAATCAAAATAGACTGGAACGTTATCCAAGCCTTGGCGAATACTGGGTTTGATTCATATCGGAATTGCTTATCACTATGGATTTGATTTATATAAGTTTGACCAAACATTAATGAAGACAGCCAATGAATTTAATATCGGCGTGGTGAGCAGAGAAATATCGAATAATGAATAACTAACACTGAATTTCGAAAGGCACGTTGATCGACATTCGGTGTTCATTATTCATTATTAAGCGTTTGCTAAAGGCTTGCAAACGGCTTGAGTTCCGGGCAATCAAACTGACCTGGCCGAATTCATTTCTCCTTTCTTAGATTATCGTAATCAGCTTATCATAATGGAAATCATCAGATAACAATCCATTTAAATTATGAGTGAAATTAAGTATATTTATGTACATTAGTTCTGTACATAATATTAGAGCAATGAAAAAAGTAAAAGTCAATGAAGTACGAGAACATCTTGCGGATTACCTGTCGGATGCTGAGAAAGGGGAAGAGATTATCATCACAAAACACTCCCGTCCGATAGCACGATTGGTTCCCTTGAAGCCTTCTTCCACTGTTTTTCCGGATTTAAGCGACCATAGAAAGTCTGTAGCTATCAAAAATAAGTCTGTATCTGAAACGATCATTGATCAGAGAAAAGAAGAGCGATACTGATGTACATTGATACAAGCTGCCTGGCGGCATACTACCTGCCTGAACCGGGAAGTAACGCTGTACAGAAAATAATGCAGAAACACGATCCGATAGTCATCAGTTATTTGACGGAAGTTGAACTGCGATCCGCTATTAATAAGAAACAGCGAATGGGTGACCTGTCAAAAGATGATGGAAACCGAACCTGGAGACTGTTTAAGAAACATCGAAGAACGGGTCTTTTTGAAGTCGCTGAGATGGGCCCCGGTGTTTTCAAATCAGCGGAATGGATGTTGGAACATTCAACCAACGCCCTGCGGGCCCTTGATGCGATACATCTCGGAGTTGTGCATCACTATGGATTTGATTTATATACTTTTGATCAAACGTTGATGGAAACAGCAAAGGAGTTTAATATCGCCGTGGTGAGCAGAGAAATATCGAATAATGAATAACAAACACTGAATTTCGATAGGCACGTTGATCGACATTCGATGTTCATTATTTGTTATTCAGCATTCATTTCATACTCGCAAACGGCTTGAGTTCCGGTCCGTCAAACTGACCCAGCCGCGCTTTCATCTCACCTGCTTTGGCGATCATTGCGGCGTTGTCGGTGCAGTACTCCATTGCGGGAATCATCACATTTACTTTCTCTTTGTTAGCCATCGCCAGCACTTTGTTGCGCAGCATCGAATTGGCGGATACGCCCCCGGCAACCATTACCTCTTTTACGCCGGTTTTTCGAATGGCCCGGCGGAGTTTGATCACCAGCACATCAGAAATGGCGGCGGATACGCTTGCGCAGATATCATCCAGATGTACTTTTATGAACTCTTCATCCTGATCCTGCAGATAGTAAAGCACGCTGGTTTTCAATCCTGAAAAGCTGAAATCGAGTCCTTTTTTGGCCATGGCACGCGGGAAATCCACAAACGTCGGATCGCCGGTTTGGGAGTGTTTATCAACCTGTGGTCCGCCTGGGTAGGGAAGCTCAAGCATCTTGCCGATTTTGTCAAACGCCTCACCTGCGGCATCATCCCTCGTTTTACCGAGCAGGTTATGTTCAAACGGTTTGGGGACGTGCACCAGGCGAGTGTGTCCGCCGGAGACAATCAGAGCCACAAAAGGGAAAACTTCTTTATGATCGATAAAGTTGGCGTACATATGCGCGTCGATGTGGTTCACACCAATCAGCGGTTTCTCCCACGACAGACTCAATCCTTTCGCGAAACCAAGCCCTACCAGCAGAGATCCCATCAAGCCGGGGCCTTTCGCCACCGCAATCGCGTCGATATCGGGCATAGTGACTCCAGCCGTCTCAATCGCCTGGTCTACCGTTGCCCAGATGGTTTTGTTGTGCGCACGGGAAGCCAGCTCCGGCACCACGCCGCCAAACTGCTCATGTACCGTTTGTGATGCAATTACATTTGACAGCACCTTTCCATCAGAAAGTACAGCCGCCGCCGTTTCGTCACACGATGATTCAATTCCAAGAATATTCATATGGGAAAGATAGGGAATGTGGCGGCAAGAATTAACTGGTGAGTGGTGTGGGTTTTGGGGCCCCGGTCCAAAACTCCGTCCCCGGTCTAACCCTCAATCCCCAATCCTTGTCGGCGGCTTCACCTCATCTTTATCCAGATCTCTCGGCACCCGTATACGCTCCACCATCTCTCGAATCTCAACCGGCGGTACTTTCGTAAAGCGGCTGACACTCACGGCGATCACCAGGTTAATGATCATTCCAAGTGTGCCAATCCCCTCGGGCGATATTCCAAAGAGCCAGTTCTCCGCATTGTTCAGTTCCGGAAACATAAATGCAAAGTAGATGATATATCCAGCCGTAAACAGAATTCCGGCAATCATGCCGGAGATCGCCCCTTCCTTATTCATTCGGTTAGAGAAAATACCAAGCAGTATAGCCGGGAAAAACGATGCGGCCGCCAATCCAAATGCAAAGGCTACCGTTTGGGCCACAAAACCGGGTGGATTAATCCCAAAATAACCAGCTACGATCACGGCCCCTCCTGCAGCCACCCGGGCAAATAAGAGTTCCCGCTGCTGTGTGATATCAGGTACAAATGTTCGCCGGATCAGGTCGCGGGCTACGGCAGTTGAAATCACCAGAAGCAGGCCGGCCGCTGTGGAGAGTGCCGCTGCAAGTCCGCCTGCCGCAACCAGGCCTATCACCCAGTTGGGAAGCTGCGCAATTTCGGGATTTGCCAGGACCATAATATCCTGATCTATATAAAGTTCATTGGTTTCAGCATCGGGCGTATAGTTGATAATGCCGTCTCCATTTTTGTCATCAAACTCAATCAACCCGGTCTCTTCCCATGACGTAAACCATTCCGGAACTTCACTGTAGGGAGCGTCTTTCACCGTGTCGAGCAGGTTGGCCCGGGCAAATCCGGCTACGGCTGGTGCTGTGGTGTAGAGAATGGCGATGAAAAGCAGTGCGTATCCCGCCGAAATTCTGGCATCACGAACTTTCGGTACGGTGAAAAACCGCACGATTACGTGCGGGAGTCCCGCCGTGCCTACCATCAGCGCGGCCGTTATGAAAAAGACATCAATGGTGGATTTTGAGCCATCGGTGTAGGGATCGAACCCCATCTCCGTGCTCAATCCATCAAGACGATCGAGCAGATACTCGCCGGAGCCATCGGCCAGGGTACCTCCAAACCCAATTTGCGGTACGATATTTCCCGTCATCAGCATGGAGATGAAAATCGCCGGTACGAGATAGGCGAATATCAGAACGCAGTATTGTGCCACCTGCGTGTAGGTGATTCCTTTCATACCGCCCAGGACAGCGTAGAAAAAGACAATCACCATCCCAATAATTACGCCTGTTGAGATATCCACTTCCAGAAATCTTGAGAATACTATTCCAACACCGCGCATTTGTCCCGCTACATAGGTGAAGGAAATGAATACGGCACAGACAACAGCCACCATGCGCGCCGCTGTGGAGTAGTATCGATCACCTACAAAATCAGGAACGGTAAATTTACCAAATTTTCTCAGGTAAGGAGCCAGTAAAAGAGCAAGCAGAACATAGCCGCCGGTCCAGCCCATCAGGTAAACTGAACCGTCGCGTCCCATAAAGCTGATCAGCCCTGCCATAGAGATAAATGATGCCGCCGACATCCAGTCAGCGGCTGTGGCGAGGCCGTTAGCAAGAGGGGATACCCGTCCGCCGGCTATATAAAATTCACCCGTGGTTCCGGCGCGTGACAAGTATGCGATGAAGATATAGAGCGCAAAAGTGAGCCCAACAATCAAAAATGTCCATCCCTGAATGCCCATCACACCTCGTTGTATTCAAATTTTTTGTCGAGGCGGTTCATCAGCCAGACGTACACAAATATCAGAATTACAAACACGTAGATGGAACCTTGCTGGGCAAACCAAAACCCGAGTTTAAAGCCGCCCATACGGAACTGATCGAGCCAATCGACAAATAGAATACCGGCTCCGTAAGACACAACAAACCAGATAGCCAGCAGAATGGCCAGGTAGATGAGGTTTTGCCGCCAGTATTGTTGAGCTTTTGATTTCATTCAGCAATAGTTAACGGTCTATTATAGGTAAACAGATCGCAAGAGGCAACGTGTTGTTTAGAATCGGGATAGGATCTTTTTTTAAGTGCGGAATCCAAACCGACGATAAAGAAATATTGAATTCATCAACGAATCAAAATTACATGTATCCATTTACTTTTGATATAAAATCCCTCGATCTCTGGTTATCGTATGAACTTTCAGGGTCGGCTCTTTTCATGATGAGCTTTTTTTATATCGCTTCTCTTTACCTTCTTGGCGCGCTGATTTTACTCTTTTTACCGATTTTGGTGGGCACACTGATCCATGAAAAGCGATACGGCTGGCTCATTTTCTTTCTCTTGTTCGTTGGCCTGCCCGCACTTTTCATCTATTTTATTTTCGATTCCGGGAGTTGGTTTCACGTTCTTCGATTTGTGCCGATTGCGCTTTTTCTGTTTTACTGCCTGCTTTTAAAACTGACTCTACCCGGGTGGGACAACCCGGCACCGGAACCGGCTCCTAAACTTCAGCTTTGATTTTTCAGAAACCATAAAAAAAGCCCCGCGACACTGCCGCGGGGCTTTTTTGGATTTCATTATCGATCTATTCAGAAAAGTCTAAGCTGCTCCGAATCAGATCGGGTTTACTTTTTCTCATCTTCGTCATCGACGACCTCAAAATCGGCGTCAACGGCGTCATCTTCTTCTTCAGCTTCTGCATCAGCAGCTCCGCCTTCAGCTTGTGCACCTTCACCGGCTCCGCCTGCCTGTTGCTCATTCGCAGCGGCCTGGTAGATTTCCTGTGAAGCGGCTGCCCATGCCTGGTTCAGCTCTTCAATAGCAGGCTCAATCTCATCCACTTTCTCCTCTTTATGGAGGGTTTCGAGCTTGTCGAGAGCAGTCTGAATCTTGGTTTGATTCTCCTCGGATATCTTATCCTTGTTCTCTTCAAGCTGTTTCTTGGTTGAGAAAAGCAGGGTGTCTGCTTTATTGAGGGTTTCAATGCGCTCACGCACTTGTTTGTCCTCTTCGGCATGCTCTTCAGCGGCATTTTTCATCTTCTCGATTTCTGAGTCGCTGAGTCCGGAAGAGGATTCAATACGAATGCTCTGCTCTTTTCCGGTTCCTTTATCTTTTGCACTTACGTTCAGAACACCGTTGGCATCCAGATCGAACGTTACTTCAATCTGCGGTACGCCACGTGGTGCCGGCGGAATGCCGTCGAGGTGGAACCGGCCAAGTGTTCGGTTATCCTGAGCCTTGGCACGTTCGCCCTGCAGGATGTGAATTTCCACACTGCTCTGGCTGTCAGCAGCAGTTGAGAAGGTCTCTTTTTTGCTGGTTGGAATCGTGGTGTTCGATTCAATCAGCTTGGTCATTACGCCGCCAAGGGTTTCAATACCCAAAGTCAGCGGGGTAACATCAAGAAGAACTACATCGTCCACGTCTCCAGTAAGTACTCCACCCTGAATTGCGGCTCCAACGGCCACTACTTCATCCGGGTTTACACCTTTACTTGGATCTTTACCAAAGAACTCCTTCACAACTTCCTGGATCTTCGGAATACGTGTGGAACCACCCACAAGGATTACCTGGTCAACTTCACTTTTGCTCAGACCAGCATCTTTCAGTGATTTTTCACACGGTTTTATGGTTCGCTGAACGAGATCATCAACAAGCTGCTCAAATTTGGCTCTTGTGATATCGATGTTCAGGTGCTTCGGTCCCGCATCGGTTGCTGTGATAAATGGAAGGTTCACGTTAGTTTTTTGTGAACTTGAGAGTTCGATCTTGGCTTTCTCAGCGGCATCTTTCAGTCGCTGCATTGCCATTGGATCTTTTCTCAGGTCAATGCCTTCATCTCTGTTAAACTCTTCGGCAAGAAACTTGATCAGGCGCTGGTCAAAATCATCACCGCCAAGGTGGGTGTCACCACTGGTGGATTTCACTTCAAATACTCCGTCACCGAGTTCCAGGATCGATACGTCAAACGTACCTCCACCAAGGTCATAAACCACGATGGTTTGGTCTGTGTCTTTTTTATCAAGTCCGTACGCCAGAGATGCGGCGGTTGGTTCGTTAATAATTCGTTTGATCTCCAGCCCGGCAATTTTCCCGGCTTCCTGTGTCGCTTTCCGCTGCGCATCGTTAAAGTAGGCGGGAACCGTAACTACAGCTTCAGTTACTTTTTCACCCAGGTATTCTTCAGCGGTCTGCTTCATTTTCTGCAGAACCATCGCTGAAATTTCCTGTGGTGCGTAGAGACGGTCGTCAATTTTTACACGTGCCGTGCCGTCATCGCCCTTTACAACTTTATATGAAGCCTGGCTGCTCTCTTCAGTGATTTCGCTAAACATCCGGCCCATAAACCGTTTGATAGAAGAGATTGTTTTTTCGGGATTGGTAATTGCCTGGCGCTTTGCCGGTGCTCCTACAAGCCGTTCGCCGTCTTTTGAAAATGCAACGACAGATGGAGTTGTTCGTCCACCTTCTGCATTCTGAATAACAACCGGCTCGCTGCCCTCCATTACGGAGACGCATGAGTTGGTTGTTCCTAAATCGATACCTATAATCTTACCCATAATATTACCTGTCCTGTGTTCTTATTTTATTATTTAATGTTCTTTAGTTGATCGGAATGGAGTCGGCTTCAGATTCTCCGGTTCCTTTTTTCGATATTTTTACAGTGAGTACACCATCCTTAAAGGAAGCCTCGATGGAGGATGAGTCTGCATGATCGGGCATAGAGAAAGACCGGATAAATGATCCTTGTGCGCGTTCTTCTCTTTTCAGGGTTTCACCTTCTTCAAGATAAAGTTCACGAGTGCCCTCTATTTTCAGCACATGATCTTTCAGCGTTACTTTAATCTGCTTCTTGCTCATTCCGGGCAGATCTGCTGCGATAATATATTTGCTGTCACTTTCAATGATATCGCAGGCGGGTGAAAAATCCCGTTCAGCGTCTGATGGCGTCATTCGTTCCACAAACTGCTGGATCTCGCGACCAAGCGATGTCAGCTGATTTTCTATGTCGACTTTAAAGTTGCTCATAATTATTTCATTTCGTTCATACAGTCTTAGAGCAACCACAATGCCAATACGAAACAACCTCGCATCTCACTGACGTATTGACATAGATATAGAAGGGATAGATGGCCGTTGTCAGTTTGACGGAATGATCACCACATGTTCCGTCAGGCCGGTCGTCAGCCCGACACTTCTTTCAGGTCTTTCCAGAAGTTGGGATAGGATATCGCAGTGCAGTCAGCATCGAGGATTGAAGATTCCCCGCCAGCTTTTGATGAGAGAATTGCAGCTGCCATCGCCATTCTGTGATCGTGGTAGCTGTTAAACTCCGCATTTTGAGGTTTAAAATCCGGATCGCCTTCAATTTCGATTCCATCATCCCGCAGCGTAGTTTCCGCACCGGCATTGGTAAGGATTTCGTGCATGGCTGAGAGGCGGTCAGTCTCCTTGTGTCGCAGCTCTTCAGCACCCCGAATCGTCGAGCGGCCGTTTGCAAAACAGAAGGCAACCATCAGAATGGGAAGTTCATCAATGCAGTTAGGGATCAGTTTTGGATCGAGGTCGATTGGCTGAAGACTGGAATTCGAAATTTTCATATCAGCAACCGGTTCACTGCCCTGCATCCGTTCGTCTGTAAGTGTAATGTTAGCTCCCATCTGTTTGAGAACGTGTAAAATACCGGTCCGGCTTGGGTTGATACCAACGTTTTTAAGAATCAGTTCACTGCCGGACTGAATTGCGGCGCCAACCATCCAGAACGCGGCGGCGGAAAAATCTCCGGGCACCGTGTACGATTGTGCTGGGATTGTATCTGAGGAACTGCTGCGGATGATTTTTCCCTGTCCGTATGGTTCGGATGTAAGATTTAAAAGTCTTTCCGTGTGGTCGCGGCTCGGGGTTTGTTCGATTACTTCAGTCGGCTCATCACCAAACAGGCCTGCGAGGAGTACACAGGACTTCAGCTGAGCACTGGCGATCGGCAGCGTGTAGCGCATCGGCTTGATGCCAGAATGATCCTTCAGTGAAATCGGGGCGAACTCATCTTCTTGTGCAGAGATTGTAGCTCCCATCCGGCGAAGCGGTTCGATGATCCGTTTCATCGTACGGCCAGAGAGAGAATCGTCTCCTGTCAATTCTGCCGTAACTCCGGCACCGGCAAGTATACCGGTGAGAAGCCGCATTGTAGTACCCGAATTTCCGCAATCAAGCGGTGTTGCAGGATTTATAAAACCCTTTCGCCCGACACCTTGGATTGTTACTCGATTTTTTTCCCGTTCAATTTGAATGCCAAGCTGTTTCAGGCAGGAAAGAGTGCTGGCCGGGTCTGCAGCCTCGGAATAGTTTTCAATGATGCTCTTTTCATCCGATATGGCTGCAAAAAGTGCGGCACGGTGTGAAATAGATTTATCTGGTGGCAGTTGAATGGTTCCGTTGAATCCCGATGCAGGTCGTACGGTTTCTGTCATGAAGCCTTAGTTTCTATCTAAAAGTTGTTGTGCTTTTTCAGCACCCGATGTGCCGGGGTAAGTATCAACAATAGAGTTTAAAAGTGAAAGTGCATCTCCGCGTCGTCCTTCCCGGATATAAATTTCAGCAGTTTTATACTGAGCTTCTGAAACCCAGATGTCGTACGCCCCAAACAGTACGCGCACTCTTGAAAATTCTTCAAGGGCCTGTTCACGGTTTCCGGCTTCCATATGAGAGATACCCAGCAAATACTGAGATTCAGCACCGATTTCTGTTGAGTTGTTCTCTGCTACTAATGAGAAAAAGCGGCGGGCTTCTTCATTTCGGCCATCTTCGAGTAATACTTTACCCAAACCGGTTCTGGCGGCGTCATTATTCTCATTAATTGAAAGAACGCGTTCAAAATGTTGTCTTGCTGCACCGGTATCACCTTTCCCGAGGTTGGCCCGTCCCAAGCCAAGGTATGCTTCAAGCTGAAACCGGGAATCCTTCTCTGCAAGCTCCCTGAAAATTGATTCTGATTGATCATAACTTCCCTGATTGAGCAGAATCTGTCCCAACTCTGCGAGTGCAGGTGCCGCACGGTCTGAGTTGGGAAAATCTTCTGCAATCGTTCGGTATGCTTCAGCGGCATCGTTGGGCCGGTCCATCCGCAAGTAGGCATCTGCCAGGTTGAAGTAAGCTTCCGGCATCATCGATTCGTTATTGGTAATCCTGAGATATTGTCTGAACTCTGATACTGCTGCCTGGTAATCTCCCGATTGAAGGGTGTTTTCAGCCTGCCGAAAGCGGAGCCGGTCTGCGGTGGAAGAGGTAGGGTTTTCGTCCAGAAATTCTTCAAGAATATCGGTACTCTGATCATCCCGCCCGGCGGAGAGTTGCGCAAACTGGATGCCATTTACCGCTTCCAGAACATAGGTGCTGCCGGGATATCCTTCAAGAACCCGCCTGTACTCTTCAATAGCACGTTCGTAATCGCCTGCATTGTAGTAGGAATCACCAATGTTATACTGCGCCCTGGCGGCCCATTCCGTACCGGGGAATCGTTCGATAACTGTGTTGAACTCTTCCACGGCCTGGTCGTAATTACCGGTATTCAGATAAATGTAGGCCACATTATACTGTGCCTGTTCGCGGAGCCTGCTATAGGGGTAAATTCGAAGCATTCGCCGAAATTGAGTTACTGCATCAAAATTTCGGTTCATACGGTAGTAGCTGTTAGCCACCTGGAACATCGCGTAATCGCCACCCGGATCAGCCCCGATCGTTCGGTTGTAATACTCCAGTGCTTCCTGATATTTTCCCTGGGCATAAAATGCATCCCCGATACGAAGTTGGGTATCGGTATCATACGGGAAAAGTGCGATGGAAGGCGGATCGTAATTATCCAGAAAATCGATGAGTGGCCCGGTGGCATTCTCATAATCACCCATCTTAAAATAAGCCCACCCGAGGGCGTATTTTGCCGCACCGATCAGGGAATGACTCGGATTGTCGTTGATGAAACGGGCATATTGCGATGATGCAGGGCCGAAGTTTTCGTATTGAAAATGGGCGTCTGCGCTCCAGAATAGTGCTTCCCGGCCAAGATCACTGTTGGGCCATTCGTTGTAGACTGCTTCGAATTCGGGTTGTGCCTGCCGGTACGCCTGGTTGCTGTATCGAACCCACGCCATTTGAAAACGAGCCTGCCGAATCAGTGCTTCATCCAGATCTGTAAGCTGACTGGCCATCTCAAATGTTTCGAGTGCTCGTGTGTACTCTGAGTTGGCAAAATAGACTTCGCCCAAAAAAGTAAGAACCTCACCGGGGTTTTCGAGTTCATCTACGATCCGGGCCAGCGGGAGCAGTGCGTCGATCGCTTCGCCGTTAAACCCAATTTCAAAAGCGGTGACGGCCCATTCAAAATATGCCTCTTCAAAAAATACACCATCATCAAACCTGTTACCAAATTGCCTGAATGCATCCAGTGCATTTTGGTAACGTCCTGCAAGTTTGTTGTTTACGGCCTGGTAGTAAAGCCCTTTTCGAGCAACTTCATCAGACCCAACGGCAGCCCGGCCAAAGGAATCAGCGGCCCAGTGATAAATTTCCTGCTTGTGATATACCCAGCCAAGGCCGTAGTGCGCAATTCTTGCTTGATCTTCATCTTCCGCCCTGTTGATATACATGCGATAAAACCGCGTGGCGTTCTCAAAATCGTTTTGTGCGTTGTAGCTTTCGGCAATCAGGTAAACGGCTTTTGAACGGTTCTCATCATCGAGTAAAGGCAAGGCTCGTTCGAGAGCTTCAATCGCCTCAGCAAAACGGCGCTGCTGATAGTATGATTCCCCAAGAGCGGTGCCGATCCTGCGTGTCATTTGATCAAATGGGTGGCGCTCGCGAAGAAGCTCGAATGCATCAGCTGAGCGTTCGTAATCTTCATCTTCAAGATAAAGGCGTCCGCGGGCATAGAGAGCTTTGGGAGACCACTCGGATCTTCTGTGGTTATCAGAGAGTTCGAGGAACATTTCTCTTGCGAGGTCATTTTGGCCGTTCTCTGCAGCTGTTTCTGCAATATTATAGTAGAGTTCAGCTTTTCTGGAAGATGATTGGGGATAATTCAGAGCTTGTTGCATTCGCTGAATGGCCCTGTCGAGTTCACCACGTTCTTTATGCTGATCGGCTGCCTCTTTAAGAAGCACAGCTGTATATCGGCTGTGAGGGAATTCATTTGCAAAACGGTCGGTTTGCCTGTCTGTGAGGGTAGAATCTACTTTAATGGCTGAACGGGCATGGAAGTACGCGGCAAGTTCAGTCTCCTGAATATCTTCGGGCTGATTGAGCAGGATTTTTTCAAAATAAGCCGCGGCTTCAGGATACAGCCCTTTTTCAAACAGGTCAATTCCCTGTTGCAGAGAACTGCTTCCGGTACGGATCTCGTGCTGAGCGTGGGCGGTCAATGGGAGTAGAAACAGTAAAAACAGTATAAGCCGCGGAACAAAGGATACAGTACGGTTCATGAATTATTTATGTAGACCAGTTCTTGGGGTAGAGTCAATTTTGAATATACCAACTTGTTGGGTTTTGTTCCCGCTGAGACCGGTAAAATCTTGTGTTACAATTCCAGGTAGCGAAGAAGTTCATCTGCACGGGAACTCATGTCAACCTGAAGCAGGTCATCACGATTTTCAGTAGTGGTGATATATCCATGTCTTTGCAACGAAGAGACGACGGCAGAAGTATCCTGAAGATTGAGTTTGATAGAAACTCTGATATTTGCTTCAGATCCCGGCGTCTGCTCTACAGTAAGTCCAAGGATCTTAGCACTCTCAGATTCTATAATATTCACAAGCTTGGTAAGTGTATAATCAGCGCGTTCGATATCCACGGAAATTACAGAGCCCTGCGTTGAAATGTTGAGCATCTTTGAGAAAGCTTCAAGCAGATCTTTTTTCTCAACAATTCCAATGACCGATTCGGTGTGATCCACAACGGCAATGAAGCGGACTTCTTTTGATAACATCTGCCGGGCAACTTCAAAGAGGTGCTGATTTTCGTACGCAAAGATCGGCTCTTTGAGATCAAAATCAGACATTGGCTTAGACTCATCCGGCAGATCAGTGAGCATATCAAGAGTGACCTGGCCAATTACCTTGCGGGTTGTTGGTTCAATAACGGGAATGTTGGCGGTTTGCCAGGCTTCCATTTTAGCCAGTGCGGAGCTTGCTTTATCTGTTGAAACAAGCGGGGTAAAACTGTTGTTTAGTATCTGTTTGGCTAACATAGCTTATGGGTCAAATGACTGCCGTTTCCAGTTTAGAAAGCATCGCGTCGAACCGGTTTCTGTCAGCTTCCGTAATACTTCCTTTAATAGTAACGCTGTTTCCTTCAAAATGTTCACTATCAACAACGCCAACATCGTGTAAAAATGCAACTGCCTTATAATGGGCCATCGGAACTGTGTAAACGAACGGGTGATAATCCTCTTCAATCATCAGCTCAATTTGTCCCTGTAGCTTATCAAGGCCCATTGAGCGTTCTGCAGAAACAAAAATCGCACCTGGAAATCCTTTTTTTAGTTCCATCAGCCGGGAGGGTTCAACCTTATCGATCTTATTGAAAACCAGCACTTTCTTCACATCTTTGATATCCAGCTCTTCGAGTGTTGTGTTTACAACATCAATATAATCGTCGATCAAATTTGAGGATGCATCCACTACATGAAGCAGTAAATCAGCTTCGCGAACTTCATCGAGCGTGCTTTTAAAACTCTCAATCAGATTGTGAGGAAGTTTGCGGATAAACCCTACCGTATCAGAAAGCAAAATGTCGTGATTTTCGAGCTCCAAGCGACGAACTGTGGAGTCGAGCGTGGCAAATAACCGGTCTTCTGCAAGCACATTCGTGTCGGTAAGTGCATTCATCAGCGTTGATTTTCCGGCGTTGGTGTATCCCACAAGTGCCACTCTTGGATTCTCTGATCGCCCTTTTCGCTGCGTTGTTCGCTGGCGGTCGAGCTTTTCAAGTTTATCCTTCAGTGTAGAAATCCGTTCACCGATCAGTCGCCGGTCAGTCTCAATCTGTGTTTCACCGGGTCCCTTTGTTCCAATTCCACCTTTCTGTCGCGACAAGTGAGTCCAGAAGCGAGTCAGGCGCGGCAACAGGTATTGAAGCTGTGCAAGTTCAACCTGAGTTTTGGCAGCTGAAGTTTTTGCCCGCGATGCAAATATATCGAGAATGAGTCCGCTTCGATCGAGTACTTTTACGTTTGCTGTTTTTTCGATATTTCGAACCTGTGTGGCCGTCAGATCATCATCAAAAATAAGCAGGTCCGAGCCGGTTTCGCTCACTTTTGCTTTAAGCTGATTGAGTTTACCCTTACCGATATAGGTGGATGGATCGGGCTGAGGCCTGTTCTGCAGTACTTTCTCTTCCGTTGAGGCGCCAGCTGTATCAGCAAGCAGTTCAAGTTCATCGAGATACTCCCCCGCAAGCCATTTAGGCGTGTCGGGGCCGTAAATTCCAACAAGGATGGCCTTCTCTTTTGTAATGGAAGGTTTTCGAACGTCTTCTAACAAATGATTATGACTAAGTTATCTATTCTATTGTTTTGATATCGAATGGGATATCAGAAACCGGTGAAAGAAATTTGCCAACTTTCAGTGTTACAATCTTTTCAAACTTCGCCGCTTTCCTATCCGGGACAAAAAGTTCAAGTCTTGTAACACTTTTGTCGCTGTTGTTTCTTGTGTCACTGCCCTGATACATAAATAAGTAGTCAGAACCGCGTGACTTCGGTTTCTCTACATAGTCGCAAATTTGGTGCCAAGCTATCGTCTGAGAGGGGTCATTTATATTTTTTACGATGCCGTGGTCAGTAATATAGGTCTTAGAGGCCAAATGACTGGCAATCCACCAGCTTATCCCCATCCAGGCGTAACAGCCGAAAATCGTGTAGTACTGCTCTACCTGGAAAACTGCCGAAATGGCAATGACAATTCCGGATGAGATTACAAAAAGTGTGGAAAAAAGCGGGTATCCCCAAAGTTTTCCGGAATTCCAGCTTAATCGCACATTTCGGAGCCGGATGGCGTTGCCTATGGAATAGAGCGCAAGAAAAGTTGCTGCCAGCGTAAAGAGTGCCAGCAGGAGGACAAAAAAGCTATGAATTTCGTTAATTATGCTCATGCAATTGATTCGGCTTTATAATGTCTTGATACCATCGATTCCATTAATAATAAAAAGATTGCAGCAATAATAAACCAGTGCCAAATTTCTCTTCCCAGCGATGCTGTCTCAAGTTCGGCCATCAGTAATTCCCGGTCTCCGCTTATATTCTGAACACTAAAGTTTGCAAAAGATGTTGCTAACAACTCCTCAAGTTCTGTTACATCTAACGAAATTAAAGATGATTCCATTGCATCCTGATTAATACCAAACACGATTTCTTCATCACCATGTCTGATATTCAGCCAGCCCGGCGTCCATTCTCTGCCATCATAGGTAACCGACAGGCCTGAAAAGGTTTGCCGGGTTTCCGGGATGATCGATTCATCGCCGAGCATAAGTTCTACCGATCCTGGTGAAGCTCCCGGCAGGGTGAGATCAAACGATTGCCCGAGAGTATGCGTGTTGAGCTGAGCACCTTCCCCGCGTGCAAGATAGTCAACCGTTCTGTAGAAAAGCGGGGCAAAGAGCGGCTTGATCGGGAAGTTGGACCAGCCGGGATCACTGCCAATTGCAGAGTAGATCAGCGTGCCGTTCCCAACCGTGGTTTCGTTCAGAATAACATTTCCGGTTCGTGACGTAAGTATTGGAGTGGATGCACCACCATCAACCGCATTAATTCGATAATAATAAAAAAGTTCCGGCAGGTTTACCCGCAGATCTTCGCCCTCTTCCATGTCGAACATCGCTTCCAGAATCGGGTGGCCTTCACGGGGTGGCGCAAGGCGGTCGAAGCTCTGGAATGAGCCGTAACTTCCGGCAAGATTGCTGTATCGCCCGGCATTGCTGATGCCGAGCAGTCGGTTGTAGCTTTCAATCCGTCCGTCAGATGCAGGAAGCAGGAGTAGTCCGGCGCCTGACTGCACATTTTCGATGATGCTTTGTGACAGAAAATCGGGGATCGACCGTACGCCATCCAGTACAATCGCATCCATTCCTTCTATTTGATCCGGTGATACATTGCCAACCGGCTCGAAACGAAATTGAAGCCGGTCGCTTTGATCGGCAACAGCTTCCAGAAGAGGTCGGAGATAAGAGCGAAATTCCCCCGACTGGTTCTCTTCACCTTGTATCACAAGTACCTGCCTCTGTTCCGGCATTTGAATGGCCGCATAATATCGGTTATCAAATGTGAGTTCGTCGCCTTCAATCAGCAGTTCTGCTTTTAAAAACCGCTGATCTGATTCAGGTACCTCAAACCGAAAATCCCGGCTGCCGCCCGCATCAATAGAGTAGGCCTGCTGCACGATCAGTTCATCTTCGAGATAGAAATTTAAAAACTGGCTTCCGGTCGGTTCTGTTCCGTAATTTTGAACAGTTGCGGTCAGATGAATTTCTCCATCAGAAGATTCTACACCGGCAGTTTGAATTCCGGAATTCGATGGTTCCGCCTCACCGAGTCGAATAAATTTAAGCTGGAGATCATTGTGCAGATCATCACCAGTAAGGTTTTCAAAGTCAGCAAGTGAGCTTTCGCTGCCGTCAGTGATAACGTATAAAATTTTGTTAGGTTCGGGTGCGTTTAAAATCTGTCCGGCAATGGCCCTGAGATTTTCAACGAAATGATTTCCGGCATTGACGGTTTCAATCTCCCCGAGTTCTCTGGCCGCGGCAGTTTTATTGAGAGGGGGGAGGTTGAGCGATGCGCCGTGTGATACGTTCAGGATAAACTGGTTGTCGCTGTCCTGCAGGGAAATAATTTCTTCTGCAAGATCTTTAGCCTGTTCGATATACGGACCATGACGGTCAATTTGCTCCATGCCCGGGCTGTTGTCAATCATGATCCCGATCACGGCAGGTTCACCATCTGCCATACCTCCAAAACCGGAGGGTAAAAATGGTTTTGCAAGCGCTATGGCAAGTGCGGCTACTGCAAGAATTCGCAGGGCAAGGAGAAGCAGACGCTTTAATTTGATTTTCTTTAAGGACGTACTCTTAAGAGAATCAAAAAAGGCAAGCGTAGAAAAGCGTACCCGTTTTGGTTTGCGGATATTTAACAAGTAGATTAACAGAGGTATCCCAATAGATACCAGGGCTATTAAAAATAGCGGATTCAGAAAACTCATTATCAGAAAAGTTTTTTACCTTGTTGTATTGAAAACAACAGGAACAAATGGCCTGATTTTTCAATAAGCTATGCTATTAACCCATTCTTAACAAACATATTATTCTGACTTTGCAAGTTCTACAAAAGCTGCGATTGCTGGTTCTTTTCTTATTTTTAGGTCTGATGGGTTCATTTTGGGGCTGCTCCGGCGGTTCAGCCGGCCATTGGTCGGAATTTGTGCCCGACAGCGCTCTTTTCCTGATTGTTCCCGAAGAAAACAGCACAATACGGGATATTCTCGAGGCTCCATACATTCCCATGTTTGATGATATCACGCCATCGGCCATTCAGATCACGGGTAATGTGGGTGAGGCCGCGGCCGGTGAGGCTATTACCGAAGCGGTGATTTTGTACCCGGATACATCGAACGACTGGCAGCCGATCTGGGTGATCCGTCCGGTGCAGGGATTGATGAGCTATATGAAGGAGAATCATCAGCGAGAGTTTGCACAGAATAATTACAGCTTCGGAAATTTTACCGTTGAAAAGTTTTTTATCTCCGATCGCGAAATTTTTGCTGTAGATGTTGGCAACTATATTCTTTTTTCTGAGTCGAGCCTGGGAATTGAGAACTCTCTTCGAACACTCCGGGGGAGCAACCCCGCTATGGAACTGTCTGAAGAGCAAACACAGCATGGACGGTTCATTGTGAACACCCCTTCACTTGACCGCTGGATGATGCAGCTGGCGCAGATAACACATATTCCCGATCTCCGGAATCGTTTTGATGGAGGAAAACCGATCGCTTTTTCATTGGATAACCGTGAAGAAGAGTGGCAGTGGAAACTATCCGGCAAGCTGAATCTGGATGAATCTCCATCAGCCCTGCTGCGGGCCGTTCGGTCGGCGCCGGGAGAGTTCACTCTTGATCGATACATCTCTACAAATGCAGCCACGTTTTCAATTTTTCAACTCGAGCCGCGGTCGGTTCCCCCAAATGGAGATGCAGAACACGAATTTGAGCTGGATCAGTATCTTGATGAAAATCCCGATATCTGGCAGGATATTGCGGCTGCTCTTAATCCTGAGGCTGCTTTCGTAACCTTTGCGGAATCCGGTGCAGAAAGCACAAGCGAATATATGTTTATACGCCATCTTTCAAGTGCCTCTAACCTTCGCTCTCTGCTCGCGAATCTCACAAGTTTTGATGATGTGAACCGGGATGGGAACACATTTATGATACAGAGTCGGTCTCTCGGCAAACTGATCGGTTCTGAACTCAACCCGATGGTTAGTTTTCACCTGACGATCGTGGATGATGCCGCAGTTATGGCACAGCGCCGCGGACTTGCCGAAGGGGTTTCCGGTGACGTGAGCCGGCGGGGAGTGATGTACTATAATGATGATTACATGATGATTCGGGATGATCATCCCGCTGATCTTAGTTCATTGACGTATGTGAATGCTCAGCAATTTGGAACGTATGTTCAACCCTGGCTCTATCCGCAAAACTATTTAGACGCACTGGTCTCTAATTTAGATCTTTTTGTGATGACCACGCGGGCATCCGACGATGGCAGATCTGCTGATGTCGATATCACATCCTATCAGCGGGAAGTAACGGATGATCCGTATCGTGAACGGTGGGTTTTCCCGGTGTCTTCCGGTGAAATAACCGGAACGCCCGTAATGGCGGATATTACCTCAAGTTCCAGAGATGAAGTGATCTTTTCAACAGACGCCGGTTATGTTTACGTTCTCGCCACAGACGGTACGGAAGTTTTAGAGCTCGAAACCGGGGGGGAGCAGCCGATCGGTGCCCCTGTTGTTTATGATTGGTACGGAAATAATCAGAACGTAATACTCCAGGCAGCGGGCAACAGCATATACGCATGGAATATGAACGGCACTATTCTTCCAAATTTTCCTATCACACTGAATGAAACGATTACCACACCGCTGACGATTGAGGATGTTACCCGGAATGGAATTGCTGAAATTGTTGTGGGCACGGCTGACAGAAATCTGCATATTCTTAATTCGAGAGGGCGTCCGGTTTCCGGCTGGCCGCAAAGTGTGAATACCGTTATTACAACAAAACCACTGCTGGCCACGCTTGACGGGGAGCGTTCGATATTTGCAATTTCAGAAAATGCGCTGCATGGATGGAGCCTGAACGGGCAGATCCGAAACGGATATCCCGTGTTCCTGGATACACCTCTGCACGGTTCGCCGGCTGTGTACGAAGATCACCTTCTTGGAGCGGGGAGAAACGGGAGCCTCTATTCGATAGGATCGGCGCCGCTGTTCAGTGATACGCTATCCACATTTATTAGTGAAGATTCTCTGTATATCCAGCAGTTACAGATTTCGTCGGATGGGTTGAATTCCACGCCCTCTGTTCGGGATGTTCTTTTACGTGATGACGAGGGATTTTACCGAAATGACCTGATAGCAGTTCAGAGCAGAAACGGTTCACTATTTTTATATAATCCCGATGGGGAACTTAAGTTTACCCGGTCACTTGGTCAGCCTGCTTCCGGTGATACCGCACCTATGATTATTGATGTTAACCGGGATCAGCGAATGGATCTTGTAGGACTGGCTGATTTTGGGCGTCTCTATGCATGGAATATTATTACAGAACAGCGCCTGTATGATCTGCCGACTACCGGAATGCGCTATCCGCTGATTGCGGATCTTTACCGGGATGGGAATAACGAAATCATAGCGTTTACCCGTGATGGATTACGATGCTGGACCATCCTCCGGACTTCAACAAGCCAGGGTGGGTAACGTTCTTTGATCCGGTTTCAAATATCCTCCAATAAATCCAGATTATCGGGTGTTTTCCGGAAATTTTCGGAGTAAACGGAAAGTTTCTGATTCGTTTGATCTAAAAGATAACTCAGATCAGCCGCCCGGTAACAGATTTGTATCACAAGCTTTTCAATATCCTCGTCAGTTTTGAGCCCTTCATGAACCGCATGTTGAATGGAGTGCCTGACACCCCTACGAAAAGACTCAGCCGGATTTGGTGCATTGACGATCTCTTTGGCTTTGCCATATTCTCTGCGGTAGAATTCGGCTAATTTTGTATCGGTATCCATAGCGTCTGCCAATTTCTCAAGAGGCCAGTTTTCTTGTTCTGATTTTTCAAGAATATCAATATGTGAGGGCATAATTTTTAAAAATCTTTCGGCCCTAACCTCAAGCTTATCAGCGTATTTATTAAAACTATACCTGAAGGTCTCTGCAGCGAGTAGAAATTTTCGGTTCATATCACCACCGTTGGTTTATTAAGGTTTAGAACTCAATAAAAGCAAAATCAGAGATCAGGTACAAGTGAATTGGTCAGGTGGATCGTTGATCACGTATACCGTAAGGAATGGATGAGGTAAAGGATACAGCATTGCTATAGAACGTGCAGTGCATTGCAATACGATTGGTTCGAGAAACGCAATGCGATGGTCATCAAGGCAGAACCGCGAAGCATGCCTTCGCAAGATCAACGCTCAGATCAATAATCATCACAGACTATCAGAAAGGTCTCAAAATCTATCAAACCAAAAAAATCCCCGTCAAGGCCTTATGTCCTTGCGGGGAAATAGATTAAGTGGAGCTACGGGGATTCGAACCGCGAAGCATGCCTTCGCAAGATCAACGCTCAGATCAATACTCTTCACAGACTATCAGAAAGGTCTCAAAATCTATCAAACCAAAAAAAATCCCCGTCAAGGCCTTATATCCTTGCGGGGAAATAGATTAAGTGGAGCTACGGGGATTCGAACCGCGAAGCATGCCTTCGCAAGATCAACGCTCAGATCAATACTCATCACAGACTATCAGAAAGGTCTCAAAATCTATCAAGCCAAAAAAAATCCCCGTCAAGGCCTTATGTCCATGCGGGGAAATAGATTAAGTGGAGCTACGGGGATTCGAACCCCGGACCTTCGCGCTGCCAGCGCGACGCTCTAGCCAGCTGAGCTATAGCCCCAATTTCGTCACGCCCAAATATAGGGGGATTTCTAAATACTTCCCAAAAAAAGCTTTTGTTTGAGTCGCATTCTTGTGTATTTTTGTTTTTATTCAATAAATTAAGTGTTTCATATAATATACTAACCGTACAGAGGAATCCTTTATGCTACAATCACCAAAATACATCTTAACCGCTCTGTTGATTTCAGGGCTTACATTATACGGATGTGGCACAAGCGGGCCAGGACCCGAGCCAGATCCGGTAACCTTAGAATGGCTCATGTCTCTTTCCGATGAAGAGCTCATGGAGCGGGATACAGATGGAGACGGTCTTAGCGATTACGACGAAATTTACGTGCACGGCACAGATCCCCTGAATCCTGATACAGATGGAGACGGACTCAGTGACTACGACGAAATTAACGTACACGGCACCGATCCCCTTAATCCCGATACCGATGGCGACGGACTCTCAGATGGCGATGAAGTAAATGTGTACGGTACAGATCCGCTGGACCCAGATACGGACGGTGACGGACTCACTGACGGTGAAGAAGTGAATGAGTACTACACAGATCCATTGAATCCTGATACTGATGGTGACGGACTTACAGACGGTGAAGAAGTTCATGAATACGGCACCGATCCTCTGAATCCAGATACCGATGGCGATGGGTTTACTGACGGACAGGAGATTGAAATGGGTACAGATCCTCTCGATCCTAATGATCCTCCGTATATCGAAGAGCTTGCAACGATCAACTTTGGTTTCGACCGTTCAGACATTACAGATGCAGCTGCACAGCGACTTGCAGATAACGTAGAAAGATTGCTTGAAACACCTGCTTTCAGAGTTCGTGTAGATGCTTACACTGATCACGTTGGTGGCGACCAGTACAACCTGCGACTGAGTCTGCGACGAGCAAATGCTGTTGTCGATTTCTACCAGGACAATGGCGTGAGCGAAGACAGAATTGACAGCCGCGGACTGGGTAAAGCCCCAACACCGTGTGCCGAAGCTGAGCGTGACGCAGATACTCCGGGTTGTGAAAGAAACAGACGAGCAGAAACACATCCGCTCAACCCATATCAGTTTACGCCACAGAATCACCAGGCAGTTGATCCAATCGAATACTAAATCGGTTGTTTCCTAAACTGAACGATTTTAAAAGGCGAGCCTTAATGGCTCGCCTTTTTTTTGTCCAGTCATTTTTTCGTATACGATTATGCAGGGTTGGTACCGTACAGACTTTGGGTGAAAACAAATACCCAAATACATATTAAAAAATTGTTTCTGCATATTTATCAGTAGCAATCTTCTTTTCAAATCTTCCGGCGGGGCTGCCGACTATACACTCTTTTCTGAAAACCACCCATCTTGTACGATCCGGTCCTTATCAATCATTTAAGAATGAATTAGAATTGTGCTGAGGCTCTCAAACACCGAGTAGTCTGTTTCGAGCAATATTTACTACTATGTTTTAAAAAGAAGGAGCCTATCTGTTAATGCAATCTCAATATTCGGCCGATAAACAAACCTCAACTTTCTTGTAATGAGGGTGCCAACATCTTAATGAGACGCGCAGATAATTTTTTTAAGAAAGCAGTAACCAACTACAAAAATCAATCGGCAGCCGCTTTTTGTAGTTTAATTCTTGTCCTATTCAGCCAGCCTGTTGAAGCACAGGAGATTTACCCATTCTCTACCGATAAAACCCATATCACCGTTTGGAATGGTGATGACCATGTGCCGCTGTTCATCAAAGGAGTGAACCTTGGGGTGGCTCTGCCCGGAACTTTCCCGGGCCAGCTTGCCGCAACGCGCGAAGATTATGACCGCTGGCTTCAGCTAATTCGTGATGCGGGATTCAACACCATCCGGCTCTACACCCTTCATTTCCCGCGCTTCTACGAAGCTCTCTCAGAATTTAACCGAAAAAACCCGAACCATCCGCTCTACTATTTCCAGGGTGTGTGGCTTGAGGAGACCATACCCGGCTATGATGATGATCTCTACTCGCTTACCCAGCTTTTTGATCAGGAGATTGAGGACAATGTAAACAGCGTTCACGGAAATGCTGTGATTCCGGAGCGACAGGGAAAGGCTTACGGAACCTACACCGTTGACACATCTGAGTGGATGATCGGATACATTATCGGGCGCGAAGTTCATCCGCCCGAAATTCTTCATACCGACCAGACCCACCCTGAAATAACCTCATTTCATGGATCTTATTTTTCCATTGAAGATGCCGGAGCCTCAGAATCGTGGATTACGGAAAGACTCGATAATCTCGTCTCGTTTGAAGAGATCAATTACGGCACGCAGCGCCCCGTTAGTTTTTCGAGCTGGCCGTCACTCGATCCGCTTGAACATCCCGGCGAAGTAAACGAATATGAAGTGAGCGCATCGGTGGATCTGTCTAAGGTTGATTTCAGTGGCGCCAAAGCTGGATTTTTCATCAGCTACCACGCCTATCCATACTATCCGGATTATATCAGCCGCGACCCTAAATACACTCCATTTTCTGATCACTTGGGCCAGAACAGCTATCTCGGATACCTGACCTTTCTCAAGGAACACTATAAGTCCACTCCGCTAATTATTGCAGAGTTCGGCGCACCCTCCAGCTGGGGAATCGCCCATTACGCGCATAACGGAATTCATCACGGCGGGCATGACGAAAAATCGCAGGGGGAACACAGCATCCGGATGCTGCAAAATATCGACATGGCAAGTGGCGGCGGGGGGCTGCAGTTTTCCTGGATTGATGAGTGGTTTAAACGTACCTGGATTACCGATCCCGTCGATTTCAACCCAGACAGGCGAATCATTTGGCACAATGTAACCGCGGCAGAACAGAACTACGGACTGCTTGGTTACAAAAAGGCAGATGCTGGAATGCGGGTTTGGGAAGAGTTTTGCAGCGATTGTCCCGTAACCGGAATTGAAGCCGGCTCCGACTTTGCCTACCTGAAATTAACGCTGAACACCCGACAGCATCTGTCCGTGTTGGATACGCTATGGGTAGGATTAGACATGTATGATGCCGGGCTCGGTGAATCCATTCTGCCCTCGGGGCACTCTGTACAAAACAGGGCTGAATTTGCCCTGATGATTACCAATTATAAAGCTGAACTCTACGTTACAGAAGCGTACGATCTGTTTGGAATGTGGCACAATCAGTCGGCTCCCGAACAACAATACAGATCAATTGCTACCGATGGAGCTCCCTGGAAAATTGTGCGATGGAAAAACAACCAGTTCGAAAATGAGGTTCAGTACATAGGCAGTATGCAGGTGAACAGGCTCGATCTGCCAAAAAGCAGTTTGGATGCAGTACGGCTTTATGATGATAAAATTGAGATTCGGCTGCCGTGGACTCTCTTGAACGTGATTGATCCCAGCCGTGCAGAAGTGATACACGATGATCGCAACACACCCCAAACCGAAACCAGGATATCGGACGGACTGAGCGTTGCAATTGCGTACAACGATTTTTTTGCAGAGACATCAGAACGGCATATGTGGCAAAACTGGAATCACGCTCTTGAGGCAGAAGAGTATATAAAAGAGAGTTACGTCGTGATGAAGGAGCGGCTGCCCTCTCTTCCCGGAAATCCTGTTGCGGTTGCAGATCGTTATGTAGTCAGCACAGGGGCGGATAGTCATATTCCTGCAGAGCAGGGGGTGCTAAGCAACGACCTTTCTCTTGACGGAAGCCCGATGGCTGCCTCCATTGTAACCACACCCGCATTTGGTTTAATAGATCTGAAACCGGACGGAAGCTTTGTTTACAGCCCGGATGAAGGGCGCTCAGGTGAGGATAGCTTCACCTACCGAGTCAGAGCAGGTTACAATCAGTCGGAACCCGTAACGGTTATGCTTGATATCAGCGGAACCCCCACCGGTTCAGGTTTCGTAAGGCTCTACCCAAACCCAACGCAAGGGCGTTTTACCATCAGCTCAACAGCAACCGTTGACCGTGTGGAAATTTATTCTATTACAGGGCAGCTCCTCCATCGTACCGATGTAAATAACAGGGCCGCGGAATTCTCACTCAGCGGATATCCAAGCGGAGTCTATTTTGCGAGAATCTACTCCGGAAGTGAAGTTCTGAATAAAAAATTTATGCTGATTCGATGAGTTGCATTTTTGGCAGTTCCATACCGGCTACCTGGTTGTATTTTTTTATTAAAAATATCTCGGAATACTGATGCCCACAAAGGAACCCGGTGCGTCCAGTCGAAGCGCAAAATCTAATCTTAGGATTCCAAAAATGCTGTTCAGACTGATTCCGGCCTCAGTATGAACCCCGTCGGGTGTAACGGGGAGAAAATCGTAAATGGGTTGAGTTTCTGAATAAACTGCTCCTCCAAACAGAATAATTCCCCAGCCTTTATCAGCAAACCAGTTGAGACCTATAAGTTCAAAGGGTATTGATCTGAAGTTATGTTCGGCGATCAGGGTCCAAAATCGGCTTCCTTCATACGGGCCGTCACCTCTGGTTTTGATCGTGCCAAATGGAGAGAATATACCCATCGGTCCGTCTAAAATTCCAAGTTGCTGCGGGGGGAGGTCCCCAAACGTGTATCCGGCAGTTGCCCGGATGTCAAGCGTGTTTGGGAAGACACGGCGGGGGAAAAATGTCTGGAAATTCCAGCTAAGATCGGCATTCAAAAATGTGAAGTCGAATTCGCTGCCAAGTGCGGAATCGGAGTATTCAGCTGATACCCGCAAACTTCGGTTTCCGCTAAAACCGTAGTTAAATGAAGAGCGGTTAATATCGATTCCAAAACGTAAGAAGTTAAGTCTTCCGTCCCAAACTGGTGAATTTGCAGGGCGGCGGCTGTGCAATCCAAATAGACTGAAGTCATAAACCTCCTCTATCTCGGTAAAGATCGACTCATCTTTACGGCTAACAAAAGAAAGCAAAAAATTCGTTCGCGGAAATATGCGGTTGAATTCAACTCCGCCTGAATACCGTTCGGTTTTGTAATAGTCGAAATAGTCATTGCCGCCGGCCAGGGATTGCGTAGTGTTCATAAACCCTTCGTAAATACTGTCGTGCGATCGGGGACGGATATCATTATTGTACTCACTGAAAATTACGCTTTCTGAGCCGGAAGTGAATCCCGGTAATTTTTGACGGATTTTAAATCCGTAATTTATAATGCCTGCATGAAAACTGTAACTTCCTGAAATCTTACCGGTTGTATTTGTTGCATCCAGGGTATGTGAATAATTCAGACCAAGATTAAATCCATCCACCCGGTTAAACCTGCCCTCAGGACTGAGCCCGGCAGGCAGAAAACCACCGCCTTGGATTGGGCCTGAACTGTCATCCGAGCCGGTTATCAATCCTGAGAGAAATCCTTCGGGTTCAAAAGCTTTCTCCAGCGTGTTCGTGCTGTCAATCGTGTCATAAGCTTCCCTCTCTTCAAAAGTGAGGGGGATCATTCTGCTGGAAAAATCGGTAACGGTATCTTGTTCGGCCCGGGTGAGAACGCGGTCCTGTTGGTAAAGTGAATCGGGAAGCTCCGTGTTGAGGCTGTATTCCGAGAGAGTTGAGGTCTGGCTGAAATTGAAAGGAGGGAATCGAAGTCCAACCATCTCAATTTTAATGGTTCCGGAAACCCGCATATCTACCGGCAGCCAAAACCTTTCGCCAAAATTGCTGAACTGTTGACGGTAAGACAGGTCAAACTCCTGAACAGGTGGCGGAAAGTTAACCACATCGTTAGGATAAAGTTCAACTTCAATTAATGCATACTCTCTGCCGAGCACATACGCAATGCCATTAAAAAGGGGCTGAAGTCTTCGTTTTGGTATTACCTGAATTTTATAGACCGGTTTATCATCCAGGCGAAGTGTTTCAAGCAGGCGAAAATCATAATACCGGAGTGCATCCGGGTGAGTTACGCCAACCATATTGTATCCGGCAATGGTGATATTATCATCATAAAAATTTGGCAAAAAGCGAACCCCGGCAAAATTCTGATCAGCTCCAATATTATTGGTTTGCGATCGGAAGAGCTGCAGCTCCCGATGGCCCATTTCATGATGCCAGAATGAACGTGTTCCGCTCTCAGCGATCGACACAATAGAGGTGTCATTCCGTATTACCTGGCGGGTATACGCATCAACTTCGTACGTGTGAAGTTCTTCCCGCCATATTTTTTTTCGTTCAATGACCCGTTCCATAATCGAAAGACCGGGATCTTTTTCTGTGACAACAATTTCGTCAAGCTCGGTAACTGAGGGCTCCATTTCGATGTAAATGGATTCATCCGGCCATTGCTCCAATTCGACTTGCCTCGATTCATAACCGATATAGCGGACCACAAGAGTTGCAGGGTATTGAGAAATTTCTATTGAAAATTCACCATCGAGGTTGGCCGTTGTGCCGCGGTATGTGTTCTCAATGAGTACGGTTGCTGCAGGGAGAGGGGAGCCGGATTCGGCATCTGAAATGATCCCGCGAACCGTCTGAGCGGAAACAGAAGAGAAAAATGGCGTGCAGGTAAAAAACAGCAACAGAAGCAAAATGGAGTACTCACTTTTCATAGAATGCTTTTTCCTTGGGGGTTCAGGGCGGGAATGATCCCATAACTCTCATAAATTTTTATGTTGAATGACTGAAGTGTGATGCTAAAAAACCGTGTTACGTTTTTTGATGAGACCTCTGGGTCAGACTCTGTACGATAATTCAGGATCATCGTTTCATTAAAAGAGCCTGATTTTTTTATATAGAAGTGATCAGCTGTTTTCGAGAACAACAGCCGGTTCAAGCGGTTTCACAACAACCTCATCACTCGGTTCAAAAATTACACGGTTATCGGTGTGTACAATGTACCTGTCTCCGCCAAACTCCACATGGTAGGTGATATCATGGCCTTTAAACTCTCTTGCGGCAATAATGCCAAGTTTTGATTCGTCTGTATTCCCATTGGGTTTTTCAATGGTTAGATGTTCCGGACGGATCGAACAGGTTATATGCCCTCGTGCACGGCAATTTAACCTCATAAGCCCGAGGTTGGTATTCACGTGGTCAGAATCGTCAGCATCCGCTTCAAAAATATTGGTTTTCCCCAGAAATTGCGCTACAAATTTTGTTTTTGGCTGATAGTACACTTCTTCAGGAGTACCGATCTGTTCGATGCGTCCTTCGTTCATCACTCCCACGCGATCAGCAAACGAGAGTGCCTCCTCCTGGTCGTGTGTAACCAGTACAGCACTCATTCGTGCTTTTTTAATGATTGACCGCACCTCCTTTCGGGTAACGGTACGAAGCATTGCATCAAGATTTGAGAACGGCTCATCAAGTAAAATAAGCTCGGGTTCCGGGGCGATCGCCCTTGCCAAAGCAACACGCTGCTGCTGTCCCCCGGAAAGTTCAGCCGGACTGCGGTCTTTAAAATCTCCCATTCCGGTCCGGCATAACACCTCTTCAGCAAAAACATTGCGTTTATGTTTTGGCAGATTGTTAAGCCCGAACGCTACATTTTCAAGAGCGGTCATGTGCGGAAAAAGGGCGTAGTCTTGAAAAACGAAGCCAATTCCTCGTTTTTGGGGAGGTACGTGCCTGTTAACAGAAGAAAGGATATTACCGCTTAAAATGACCTGACCTGCATCTGGTTTTTCAAACCCGGATATCAATCGTAACGTGGTCGTTTTACCACAGCCACTTGGGCCTAACAGGGCAAAAATTTCATCTTTACCAACGTGAAAGGTAGCCTGTTTTACAACAGGATTTCCTTTTTCAAACGATTTTTCTAATTGATTTACGACAAGCAGCATCGGCAAAAGTCTTTATCTGAATCTGATCTAACTGAAAACGAATTCTTATTTAAATTTAGTCTATATAAGTTACCGAATTTTCCTGATATCCTAAACCCGGCATTTTTTTAAGTATATCAGCCTGATACGACAAACAGCAGTAAGGGTGCAAATGGATTCGTGAATCTTTTTGGCAGAATTATTTTATATTATAAGAATAGAATAGAAGTTAACTCGTAAATAATATTAAATAATCGGTTGAGGCATGAAAAACTTTGCACTGTATACATTCACAATACTTTTCAGCATTGCACTTTTGCAGGCGTGCGGGGAAGATGAGCCGGAAGTTGCAGAAAGAGACCAGCAAGCCATTGAAGATTCTTTGCAGCAGGCATACCAGGAAGAGATGGAACAGATGCGCCGCGATAGTATTGAACAAGCCAGGGCTGACAGCATTGCTGCGGCTGAAGAGCAGCGGCGTGTCGATTTTTCGGATGATGGAGACTTTGTGGTGCAGGTTGAAGCGTGGAGATCAGAGAATAAAGCACAGCAACAGGCAGAACGCTGGAAGGATAGAGGCTACGAACGGGCATTTGTTGTAACGTATGGAAATAGCGATACCGGAGATCTTTGGTACAGAGTACGGATTGGCAGATTTGAAACCCGGGATATGGCTGAGCGCTTTAAAAACATGATTTCTGAGGACTATGGGGCGCAATCCTGGGTCAGCCGGATCGATCAAAATGTTGAACAGGGCGCTATGCAGGGGAATTAAACATAGGGAAAAATACGTAGTTTGATAAACCTAAATTATTTAAATACAAGTTTTTGAGAAGATTTACCTATGTATTTACTTAGTTTTTTGCTATTATGAATTGCGCTCAAGTAGCGTCTCTCTTGATGAATAGTCAGGGCATCACACCGGATACGTGTGATGCCTTATTTTTTTACAGCCCATCTGTAACATCCCCGGATAATACAACGTAGTGAACTTTGCCTCTTACAAGGATTGCTCTATATTGCGGGATACACCCAAATTTTAATTATTTCCAGGAATGAAAAATTTCAATATCAGTCACAGAAATGAAAATGACTGCATCGTGTTAGATCTGCAGGGTGAACTGGATGCCCATACTGCTTCTGAGCTGGAAAAGGCATTTCAGGATCTGATAGCCCGCGACCAGATCCACATTATCGTGAACTTTCGTGAACTCGAATATATAGCCAGCGCCGGACTTGGAGTTTTTATGGCATATATTGAAGATGTCAGAAAAGATGGCGGAGACATTAAGCTCACAAATATGAATGATAAGGTGTTCAATGTTTTTGACCTGCTGGGCTTTCCGGCGCTTTACGACATTTTTGAGGATGAGTCTGAAGCAATTCAACGGTTTTCTAACTCTTAAACGAGTAAGCGCTTGAGCACAATTTCTACATATCAAAAATCAATCGTCGCATCTACGAAAAACCTGGCGGAAGCCCGGAATTTTGTTGCTGACCATGCCGGTAATCACGGATTTACTAAGCAGCAGATCGCAGATATTCGGCTGGTGGTTGATGAAGCGATCACGAATATTATTAAACACGCTTACAGAGGCGATGATAAAAAGAGTATTGATATCGAAATCTCTTTTGAAAAAGATATGATCTGTATTCAAATACAGGATACGGGTAAATCTTTTAAAATGAACAGGTATAGCGAACCGGATATAGAACGGAAAATTAAAGAGAAAAAAAGAGGGGGGATGGGGCTCTACCTGATCCACTCCCTGATGGACGAAGTGTCGTACAGTAACAAAAACGGCACCAACGAAATGATAATGTGTAAATACCGATCCTGATACGGTGAACTATAGCAGCCAGAGTTCTAAACAGCGTTCCCGACTCGACCTGAAAACTGTATTGGAAACAAGCAGAGTTCTGATTGAAGCCCAGGACGAGCAGTTTGTGTTCGAAAATTTACTTCGAATCGCAATGGGTAAACTCCTCGTCACCCGGGCAGCTATCCTTTTGCACGACTCCAAAACGGATCAATACAACGTTTCTTTAGCAAAAGGCTCGGCAGGCCTCGATGTGGATAGATTGAATCTGAATCTTTCGCAAAAAGATCTTTCAGCTTCTCACTTGTTGATATCTGAGCTCATAGACAATTCCAATCCGCTTAAAACCTTATATCCCGACGGTGCACTTTTCAACCTGAGAACAAGCGAGCAGCATCTTGGATTTCTTGTCATTCAGCAGAAACTAACCAAAACGCCGTTTACGCCTGGAGAACTTGAGTTTCTCGAGAGCCTTTGTATTATATCGTCTTCTGCAGTTGCCAACAGCCGGATGTTCAATCAGCTTTCACAAACCAATCGAAAGCTCGATCAGCGTATTCATGAGCTGAATACACTATTTGACCTTTCTAAGGAATTTAACCTGCTGGCTGACAGAGATAAAATTTCGAGGATTTTTAAATTTGCCCTGATGGGGCAGCTTTTTATCCGGTCCTTTTTTCTGATTTACAAAACAGACCGCTCCGCAGAACTTCTCGCATCCAGCAATTTTTCCGATTCCATAACCGGCAGCCAGCTCAACTCTCTTTTTGAGGAAACAGCTGATATAACAGAAGTGGATGACGAGATTACAGAAAAACATCCGGTACTAAAAAATAGCGATATCTGTTCGCTGGTCAGTATATCGGTTCAAAGTAAAAAAGTTGCGGTGATCGGCGTGGGAAACCGGGCAAACCGCAAACCATTCACGGAGACGGATTACAACTTTTTGAAATCCCTTTCAAATCTCGCCGTGAATTCAATTCAGCGAACGTATTTGCTGGAAGAGAGAATTGAAAAGGAGCGTATGGAAGAAGAGCTTTCTCTCGCTAAATCGATACAGGATAAATTGCTGCCTGACCGAATTCCTGAAATTGAAGGAATTGATCTGTCAGCTATAACCGTGAGTTCGTACCAGGTTGGCGGCGATTATTACGATATTGCAGAAACTCCGGATGGAAACCACATCTTTGCGATTGCAGATGTTACCGGAAAAGGATTCCCCGCATCTCTTTTGATGGCGAACCTGCAGTCGATGTTACACATATTGCTGCCTTTTGATATTACACTTTCTGTTGCAACAGAACGGATAAACAATCTGATCTATCAAAATACGCCGAGCGATAAGTTTATCACATTTTTTTGGGGAAAGTATCACCACAGAGAACGAATGTTTCGATATGTGAATGCAGGGCATAATCCGCCTCTTTTGTTGCGCGATGGCGAAGAACAATTTCGAGAATTATCGGAAGGAGGCCTTTTATTGGGTGCAATGGAAAGCATGATGCCGTATGAATCCACGGATGTCCAGCTTAATTCCGGCGATTTGGTAGTCTGCTACACCGACGGCGTGAATGAAGCACAGGCAGGGAGCGTAGAGGAAGAGTTTGGGGAGGAACGCCTGAAGAATGTTATCCGGAAAAATCGCGATCAAAGTTCAGGTCAGATCAGAGATGCTATCATAGAGGCAGTAAATGAATTTGCCGGAAGCACCCAGTTTGATGATCTGACCTTACTGATATTTAAGGCATATTAAGATTTCTGTTCCCGATGATTCCGGAGAGTGTGCGGTTCTGCTGTCGCTCTGACAGCGCCATAATCGTCTCGTAGGTACGGTACCGGTTCATAATCTCATCCACATACTGAACTGTTTCAATACCCCTTGCAAAGCCGTGTCGAGCCTGTTGATAGTATCTGCGCTGCATGAGTTTTAGTAAGGCATCTGCTACGTTTTCCCATTCATTGGGGTCTTTATTTTGGTCGATAGCCAGCCTCCGGGCATCAGCAACGTGTCCCATTCCCGCATTGTAAGCAGCAAGTGCAAAGGCAACCTGGTTCGTACTGTCCATATAAGAGTAGTGATTCAGGTGCTCTTTAAAGATTCGAACTCCCTCTTCAATATTGGTAAGCGGATCGTACAGATCATCATAATCCGTTGTCACAAAACGCGGGATTACCTGCATCAATCCAACAGCACCCATCCAGCTTTTACTGTTGGGGTTAAACTCAGACTCCTGGGCTATCATGGCTGTAATCATCAGCCAGTCAACATCCATTGAATCAGCCACGGATCGAATCATCTCATCATACGGAGAAATAATTCCCATGGTTTGATACTGCCACTCTGGATTGTAATACTGTGCAATTTGTGGGCCTTCCTGGAAGTAACGCTGCCTTAAAATGTTCAGGAATGTAGAACGTCTGGGGCGATCACGGTCTTCTGTAAAGCGAAAATGTTTGTAAAGAAACTGGTTCATCTTGTTTTCAAGATCGGGAGCATTATCGCGGATTGCCCATGCGATCGTGTCTTTCTCTGCAATGGTTGGCCCGGGAAATAATCCATCCATATAACGGTTGGTAGCATCGAACATATTATCGTCAGCTACCGTAGCCATGAGGTTACCCTGTGCTACTTCAACAAGAGTTGCTTCCGTATCAAGTTCATCCGGGAGCAGCTGAATGTTGAGGTCATACCCTTCATCCTGTAATTCTTGTAATTTGAGATAGTATGAGCTGTTTCTCCGAACGGAAATAGGAATTTCTCGTTCTGCGATCTCTTCAAGCGAACCTGGCATCGGATTCAGATCACTTGAAAAAACCAGTAACTGATTTACAAGATTGTATGGGCGCGTAAATTGAGCAAGCTCTCGGCGTTCGGGGGTAATCGTATAATTCGCAGCAATCACATCGCCCGCCCCGCTATTCAGAAGCTCAAAAGGATTTTCATCTGCACCAACTATGACAACTTCGAGTGCCAGATCATTTTCACGGGTGAATTCACGGATCAGCTCATATTCAAAACCAACTTCAATACCCTGATTCAGAAAATAGGTATTTGAACTATAGTAAGTGATCATTCTGAATGTCCCTCTCTGCTTGATATCGGCGAAATCACGTTCCACCGGTTCCATAATGGTTTGAGGGAATGTTTCTTCGGCCTCTGAAACAGCAATTTGATCCTGCTCTTCAGCAGTCGAACAGCTGATCATTGCAGCAAACAGAAAGATGGTGAGACACTCTCCAACCGATCTCCGAAGAGATCTTTTTTTGTAACATTGTATCATCAGTAACGGATTCGTTCCTGTTATATGGCGCCGGAAAATATTGTTAATACTTTACTTGTGATATTTTCCAAAGCCACTTACCAAACGCAAATTTATGCTATATCGTTTAAATCTCTTTTTTCTTGTCTGGTATAAAGATCCAACAATTTATTCAATTTTCCACAATTTATAGATGAATCTAACAGAACCGCTTCCAATTCAACCTGTTGGTTTTGTTGGTTTTTTTACTCTTCTGTACCAGGTGAAGGAAACCCCAATCATAATCACAACCATTGCGCCCATGGAGAATAGTGTTGGGATTTCATTAAAAAAGAGATATGCGAGCAGTGCCGCAAAGATTACTTCCGAAAGTACAAGGGTCGAAAGAAGGGTTGGGGAGACGTATTTAACAGCGTAGTTCATTGATCCGTGACCCAGAATCGTGGGACCCACGGCGAGTGCGAGTCCGATAATAAGTGCAGTGCCGCTCAGATAAGGCAATCCCCCTACCCAAATAATCGTAAGTATAACACAGGTTAGGGTTGCGTAGAGGTACACATAAAAGACATAATCGATCCATTCCGTATACTGCCGGATTTTTCTGCCGAGCATAAAATAGACTACAAATATGACGGCGGCTGTGAAAGCAAATGCATTTCCAAGCAGGGCATCCGGAAATTCAGTTAAACTGGCATCATCCGCCACGCCAAGCAGCAGCGAGCCTGTGAATGAGAGGAATACCCCACACCACACAATAGGCTTGAAGTTCTTTCCAAAAATAAATCTCTCGGCTACAATGAGCATTACCGGGTGCATAGTCACCAGGACAGATGCTGATGCAACTGAGGTGTAGTGAAGGGAGGCAATCCAGAATGAAAAATGGAGCCCCAGGCTAATACCGGCGAAAACAAGAAGAAAATGGTTGATTCCTTTTGACTGCAGCGTGGAAAGGGATTCTCGCTTTGGAAGCCAGAAAGGCAGCAGGCACAATACGGCAAAGCCGGTGCGAAGTGCGGCAAGTGCCATCGGTTCAATGTCGGTCGCGTAACGGACAAGAATTGGAGCGAGGCCAAACGTGAACAGCCCGACAAATAACAACAGAATGATTTTACCGAGCGGGGCTTCTTCAGTAGCTGCCAAAATAGTTATCGTATTCTGTCCATCGACTCAACAAGCTCCTGGTCTTTCTTGATAAAACGTCCGGCCTGCCAGAGTGCCACTAACGCGAGTAGTATAAAGCCCGTGCTTCCGGTTTCTCTCCAGAGGAACCGGCCAAAACCTCCCATCGTAAACAATATTGCAGATGCAACGGCAAGAGCAGCAATCTGAATGAACGTTGCAACTTTCACCCATTTAAGCTGGTTGATGCGGTTTCCATAGAGAAAAATAGCCACAAGGCTGATCAGCATAGAGGCCGTTAGAAGTACCGCAAAACTGGTTCCTATCCATGCAGATGGATCATTCACCGCGTGCCGGTAGATAGGTGTAAAAAAAACGATAAGGTTCAGGATGAAGGCTGATGCGAGAAATAGGGATTGTGGTCTCTGTATCAAATCGTTAGGGATCTGTTTTGTGTGCTGGTTGGTTATAGATGAGTTTATTTCAGCTACCGGCAATAACGCAGCCTCAGCAGAAACAAATTCATACTTCATATGGCGCACAAAATATGAAATATGTTCTGCAGAAGCTACGTCTTAAAAGGATCACTCAGTCAGAGTTTTAATTCGGCCCGATACCGAATCGAATGCTGAATAAAGAACCGGAACTACAACAAGCGTTAAGAAAGTAGCAAATGTGAGACCGCTGATAATGGCAATTCCCATTGGGCCCCAGAATGCTGTACTTTCAGATCCAAGCTGAAAATTAGGTTCGAAACTGGTAAAAAGGCCAACAAAATCGATATTTATACCAAATGTTAGCGGTACAAGGCCGAGAATTGTGGTTAAGGCGGTCAGAAGCACCGGCCTGAAACGTATGGTTCCAGCTTCAATGATTGCACTCAGTTTATTGATACCCTGATCGGTGAGCTGTTTCACATAATCGAGCAGCACAATGTTATTTACACAAACAATACCCGCCAGTGAGATGATGCCGATGAAGGTCATCAATCCGAATGGTGTTCGGGTCAGGATCAAACCGAGCAGAACCCCAATAAGGCTGAGACCTACAGCTGTAATGATAATCAGCGGTGAAACAACATTATTAAATTTTGCGAGCATTACGAGAAAGATCAGGGCTGAGGCGACAAGAAGCGCGGTAGTCAAAAACCCGAAAGCTTCCTCCTGGTCTTCGCTCTCACCTGTATAACTCATCGAGTACCCTTCCGGAAGCCCATCCCGGTATTCTGCAAGCAGTTCCTGTGTATCAGCCAATACTTCGGGGCCGCTGAATCCGGGCATCGCGCGGCCTTCGATCGTAGCTGTTCTTTCCAGGTTCAACCGGGTAATGGAGCCGAGACCTGTACCTTCAACAAAGTCAGCGACGGAAACCAGAGGCACACTACCGCCATCTGCAGTACGAATATTCAGATCACGGAGACTCTCCAGGTTCTGACGATCTTCAGGGCGCAGGCGCACAACGATATCGTATTCATCTTCACCATCCCGCCATTCACTTGCTTCGAGCCCGTTATTGGCAATTCGAATAGTTTGAGCGATATCGGACATATTCAGGCCCAGCCGGCTTGCTCTTTCATAATCAACCAGAACACGATATTCCGGAAATCCGCCGCTTACATTATTGCGAATATCTACCAAACCAGGCACAGTTCCGGTTACGGAGGCCTCATTTAATATTTCTGTAACTTCGCGGGTAATGCGGGTGATTTCGTCAAAATCGGGCCCTGAAACTTCGATATTCACAGGGGGGCCGGTTGGGGGACCCTGCTGCTCGCCATCAACATTTACGATGATATCAGGAATATCCCGAACCACATCACGAATTTTTGTGAGTGTAAGTGCGGATGGTTCAGCCCGATCGCCAAAATCCACCAGATTGATGGTGAGCCTTGACAATTCCGGGCTCTGTGCACCGCCGCCAAAGAATGGATCCCCGGCGACACCAACGTTCGTTTGAATGTTCTCGATGTTTGCTTTAACGTTCGGATCTTCATCAATCAGGCGGTAAATTCGCTGCTGAACATCTTCGGCAATTACGTTGCTGGCCTCAACATTCATCCCGATTGGCCCTTCGAGCTCAACAATAATCGGGCTTGGATCTGTTTCCGGGAAGAACTCCACACCACTTGGAATCACGGCAAAAAGGGCGAAAATGGAGATCAGAATACCCATGGTTGAATTCAGAAGCAGCGCGCGGTTATCGGTAAGCATAATCGGGCGATCGGTTTTTCTGATGAGTCCCAGAAGCCCGAAAATAATTAGCACGGCAGGCAGCATCATTAAGACAACCCATTCTGTGGATGTGACTTCTGTGCCGAGCGAAACGAAAAAGAGAATCACCGCGATGAATAAGGCGAGTGCAATTCCTGAAAATACCGAGATCAGTCGGCCTCTGAAGATCGCTTCAAACAGGTGGAAGATAATCAGCAGTAACCCAATGACTCCGAAAATCCCTGCAAGTATTAACAGAATAGATGATGCCGGTGAGAAAAGCCCGACCACTCCACCGAGTACGCCAAAAAGTGCTGCAAGAGTAAAGCTTCCTAATGCCAGTGTGTTGCGTAAAAAAGCGTATCGCACACTATAATCACGCTTTAGCAGTGTTCTCAGCAACACTTTATAGTGTTTGACGGACCTTGGAAACAGACGGTCGTTGAAAACCCGGGCTGCCGGTTTGATCAGGTACCGGTAAGTAACGAAGAAAAAGATGATGACGAGAATAGATACCATGAGTGTGGTGAAATTGGCCATTCCAATGGCAACCGCCAGGAAGATGATCCCAGCAAGGCCGATTCCCTTCACGAAAACGGAAGGCTCTTTCTTCTCTTCATTGTCCAGGCGTACAAGATAAGCTGTTAGAATAGGGTAAATCACTAACGCCACAAACAAGGAGCACAGCAGTACGATGATAAGTGTGGTAGGGAGGTATCCCATGAATTGTCCGATAATTCCGGGCCAGAAAGTCATCGGCAGAAAAGCAGCTACCAGTGTTGAAGTTGCTGCAATCAGTGCATATCCCACTTCATCCGTAGCCAGTTTAGCGGCTTCAAAACGTGAGTAGCCCATCTCCCTGTAGCGATAAATGTTCTCAACAACTACTACAGAGTTGTCCACGAGAAGACCGAGCGCGATGATTAAGCTGAACAGTATGATGAAGTTCACAGAGTAACCAAAGCTGTAAAGAACGATAAAACCCACAAAGATGGAAAGGGGTACTGCGGTAGCAACCAGCAATGCGTTTCTTAGTCCAAGGAAAAAGACAAGTACCAGCACAATGAACAGCATTCCGCTGATGATACTGTTCTCCAGGTCGGAAATAAGTGATAGTACATCTTCACTTTGATCTCCGGTAATGATCACTGATGTTCCCGGCGGAAGTGCGGTGGCTTCAACGATCTCCATCACCTCCTCCACAGATTGCAAAATGTTTACACCGGGACGTTTTTTGATGTTCAGGCTGATAACCTGGTTATCCTGTACTTCTGAATCATCAAGGTCAACGGTTCTTCCATTTTCATCTATTTTATATGCGCGAAGCCTGGCATAACTCTCCCGGTCTTTAAACCCGAACATCACTTCAGCTACATCCCGCATGTAAACAAGGCCGGGGCCCTGGGGGCCTTCACCCATCGGCCGGGCTACCACCAGATTTTCAATCTCTTCGGGTCGTTCAAATTCTCCGCTAACTCTAACCAGGTAGCTGAACTTATCCACATCTACTGTTCCTCCAGGGATGGTTAGATTTTGCCCCTGGATGGCATTTATAAGCTGACCAAAACCGAGACCGTAGCCGTTGAGGGAGTTCAGATCAACATTCACCTGAACTTCCCGCTCCAGTTCTCCAATCATTTCCACTTCCCGGATACTTGATGCAGCCTCGATGTCATCTTTCATTCGATCGGCAAACTCCGTAAGGCGCGATAATGGATAATCTGCGGCCAGGTTTACCGTCATAATTGGAAAATCATCCAGGTCGATTTCCACGATAAACGGTTCCTCAGCCTCGGGGGGGATCTCATTTCTGGCGAGATCTACACGTTCGCGAACACGCTGACTGGCTACGTCGATCGAGACATCAAGTTCAAACTCAACAACCACACTGCTGAAACTTTCAGTGGTGGTGGATACGATCTCTTTCACTCCTGTGATACCCTGCAGTTCACGTTCAATCGGTTGAGTGACGAGCGATTCCATGTCAGATGGAGAAATGCCGGGGTACACGGTATTTACGATAAAAATCGGAATTTCAACAGACGGGTTCGATTCCTTTGGTATTGCGCTGTAGCTATAAGCTCCGGCAACGACCAGGATAGCGGTTAGCACGAGGATTACCGTGCGATTTTTAATGGTTAGTTCAGTTAATTTCATGTGTGAACCGGTATTGATCTGTCAGGTTAAATTGTTTTGAAATGAAAGATGATCCAGAGTCTTAGTATTTAGTAGGAGACAAAAGGATTTTGTGCATTCGCCAGCCGATCTGCACGTTCTACACTTGTTTCGTTATTGAGGATGTTCAGCCTGTCTCCGTCGTTCAGGTTACTGATACCTGAAAACACAATCTCGTCACCGGGTTCAATTCCTGATACGATCTCTACCAAAGCCCCCGAAGTTTGACCCGTTTCAACAGAAACAAGTTCTGCGGTTTTATTGCCGTTATTTTCAGTCACACGAAACACACTGATCCCGTCTTCGTTGCGGATTACAGCAGTTCTTGGAATAATCATGGCGTCATCAAGGGTGCGTCTTAAAACGCGAAGGTTAACCACCATATCAGGTTTCATCCGGCGCTCTGGGTTTTGAAGCTCAATTTCAACGGTGAAAGTTCGCGTATCGGGATCGATCACATATCCTGCATATGAAATTGTGCTCGAAAAGGTTTCACCGCCGGATCGTATCTCTATTTCTACAGGTGTACCTTCGGTAATCTCCTCGGAGTACCGTTCGGGAATCCCTGTGAGAATCCGTACCCTGTTGGTGTTAACAATTCGGGCTACCGGCATTCCGGGACTCACCAACTCGCCCTGCTGTACCATCCGCTCTTCGATTCGCCCGTTAAACGGAGCTTCGATATTTGAATCCTGAAGCTGTTTTTCAGCTTGTTCAAGCTGAGCTCTTGCCTGATCGCGCTGAGCCCGGGCACTATTAAAATCCTGCGTGCTTATAATGGAATCGGCATGCAGCGTTTCGAGCCGGTTGAGGTTATCTTCAGCAAGCTCATAAGCGGTTTGGGCTGAATTATATTGGGCGCGAATCAGACGATCATCCATGCGGGCGAGAATATCACCACGGGAGAGGCTTGCGCCACGGTTTGTAATTTCGAGTATGCGACCCTGTGATTCCGCTGAAATTACGGCGTCTTCATACGCTTCCACAGTTCCGGTAAGCCGGATGTAGTCTTCAAAATTATCTCCCTGCATGGTGAGGGTTTCTACAGCTACAAGGCGTGTACGTTCTTCCTGCTGATCGTTTTCGCCTTCATCTGAGCACCCGGCGAATAGAAACACGGCACTTGTTATAAGTAAAATTCGGTTTAAAGTAATTACACGCATTATAATATCTAATTAGTGGTTGCAGATCATTTAAGTATGGGTTGGCCCAGTGCTTTGCGGTACCTGCTTTGGGCCACAAGGTAATCGTGTACTGCCGCGAGGTAGCTTAGTTTGCTTTGATCGAGCAGGGAGGAGGCCTGTCTTTCTTCAAGAGCGGTTCCAGCTCCTTCGCGTAACCGGGTAACGGAGAATTCGTAATTGAGTTCGGCTTGCTCAAGATTTCGTTCCTGGCTGCGGATCCGCCGCATTGCGGTATCAATGTTATCAATTGCCTCCTCGATTTCCAGGTAAATTGCATTTTTCTGAAACTCCATGTTGATTTCGGTCTGCCGAATTCCAATGCTGTTTTGCTGCACCTGGGCCCGTCTCTGGAAACCATCAAAAATAGACCAGTTCATGCGAATCCCCACAGCCACTGCGGGCTCCCAGTAGGAATCGTCAAAAAAGCCCCGGTCGGTTGATGTGAATGCAAAATCTTCGCCTTCCACTGTTGATATTTCTGTCCGATTCGACGGTACCGAGCCGATGTAGGCAGCGTTTGCGAAGGCACTCACTGTGGGGAAGTATTGGGAACGGGTGATCCGGCGCTCAACTTCCTGAAGTTCAAGCTGGCCCTGGGTCTGTTTCAGGTCGGGCCGCTGCTGCAGTGCGATTTCGTGTGCGGTTTCAGCATCCTGAATCTCAAAACGATCAAGATCTTCAAGCTCAAAAGATCCTCTGAGTGTTAAATCCGTTCTGGGGGATATGCCAAGCTGCAGCGCCAGGTTTTTAACGGCAAGATCGGCATTGTTTTCACTTTCGATGAGTTCAGTTTCAAGGTTTACAAGCTCAACCTCAGCGCTCACACGGTCAAACTTTGAAGCAACACCGGCTTCAACTGAACGCGATGTTTCCCGCACGGTTTCCCGCAGACGTTCTACACTTGCCCGGAGGACATCAACCTGTTCTGATGCTAATAGTGCTCCATAAAATGTTGATCGTATGTTATCTGCCACTTCCTGGCGTTGCCGTTCATACCCATCTTCGTTCATCTCCCGGAGCTGCCGGGCACCGCGAATGGCTGCAAAAGCTGCGCCGTTATAAATGGTTTGAGTAACGTTAACCCCAAAATTGAATTGGTTTTCCACCGCAAAAGGGTTGGTGCCGTCCATTCCCGGTGGTGAGAGTCCGGCATCCTGGTACCCCTCAGACTGACGTCTTAAAAATTCATCAAATGGTATGGGGTCTGTGGATGGGTCACTGTCCGTGCGGGCTCCCTCATTAAAAGCAAGCCATTCGATTGCTCCAAATGTATCAAACAGGCCTCCTGCATCGGATCCGGCAAAAGGGTTTGGTGTTCGCAGGTTGCGTGTGTACTCTCCGGAAGAACCGATTTGCGGGTATACAGATCCCCATGCTTCACGAATTTGTGCATTTGCCAGCTCAATATCGAGTTGCCCCGCTCTCAGCATGTGGTTATTCACGAGCGCAATCTGTATCGCTTCTTCAACGGTAATGGCAATTTCTGTTTCACCCGAGTAAGGCTGATTCTGTTCCTGCTGTGAATTTTGTGCAAACGCCAATCCCGGTAAGAAAAGGAGGAGTGGCAGTATGCTCCTGAATTTTGTAGAGATCATTAAGTTAAGAATGCAGTTCATTATCAGTTGCTGTAAAAACGTTCATTACGGTTAGACCGTGGAATAGTTTCAAAATAATATGACTGACGGTCATTTCCCTGAAATACCTTTGCCGATCAGTTGAATAAAACTGTGTACCATAGTTTTCAGGCTAACATCAACTTCGTTGAGCATTTTGTAGTGATGCCCCTGCTCTTTAAGAAAAGCAATATTGATGATTCCTTTGGATGCTCCCCAAATCATAATGCCAAGCTGATGCGGATCGTAGGAGTTGTCAATCGATCCATCCTGCATCCCGATTTGCAAGGCGCGAACAATTAACGTCATCCCGTCTTTGGCATTCTGTTCACACATGTCGACTATATCGCTCGAATTAATCGTTTCATCAGCCATTAAACCCTCGTAATAGCTGAATGCGTAAAAATACTGAGGGTTTTCCTGTATGAATTCGAGATAGGTAGTGCCCAGCATTCGAACCATCTCAAGTCCTGAAAGATCTTTGGTTATTACCGCTGCCATCTTCTCGTTCAGCAGGCGGGAACCGCGCTCACAAATGGCAAGGTAGATGTCTGTTTTACTTTTGAAGTGGAGGTACAGAGTGCCTTTACCCACTTCCGCCTGTTCGGCAATCTGATCCATAGTCGTGCTGTCGAAGCCGATCTCTTTGATCAGTACTTCCGCCGTATCAAGAATGTGATCTCTGCGGCGAATGCGTTCTTTTTCTTTTCTGCTTATTTTTTCCACTTATGACTGTCGGTCAAAATTTGAATTCGAGTCAAAATATATAGATTTCACCAACATCATCCAATCATTTTGATATCTTTCTTTTCTGATTTGAGGGGAAACGCTTCCAGAAAGTGAACCGGCCGGTTACTATAATGCATTTCATTTTTTTATTGGCACTTGATTTATTCCACAGCTCTTTTAAATTGAGATTAAGTCCATGAACTTAGTGTTATCAATTTGAAAAAGTTGCTACTCATATCGGTCTTATCTCTTTCCTTTTCTATGGTATGGGTTAATCATTCCGCAGCTCAGTACATCGGCGATGCTTCCATATCGGGCGCTGTTATTGATTCCGTTTCGGGAATGCCATTGCTCGGAGCACACGTGTTTCTGTCCGGAACTTCAATTGGAACATCCACAGATCCCGCTGGGACTTTTTCCCTGGAGCAGCTTCCGCATGGCATCCACACCCTAACGGTATCCATCATTGGGTATGGCAGGTATTCTGAAGAGATCCATTTAACATCAGGAGAAGAAAAGGAATTACGTGTTCGGTTAAAACCGGTGGTCTATGACTTAGGTGAACTCTATGTAGGAAACCTCGATGATCGCTGGGAACGATACCTGGAGCGATTTCAAAGACTTTTCATTGGAGAGTCGAAGATGGCTGATTCAGTTGAAATCCTGAATCCGGAAGTGTTGAGATTTGAATCACGCTGGTGGGGCCGTTTTTCAGCTGAGGCACTTGCTCCGCTCCAGATTGAGAATCGTGCCACCGGGTACAGAATTACCTATCACCTGGATGAATTTCGCCACTCAGGGGCTATTACGCGCTGGGATGGCGATTCTTTCTTTACTCCCCTTGGTACCGAAGATTCATTGCAGGTGGCGGTGTGGGAAGAGCAACGGGAACGGACATTCAACGGTTCACTCCGTCATTTTTTGCTCTCACTGAAGTATGACATATTAGAGAGTCAGCAATTCTCGATTTACCAGGAGCAAAGACACAGTTTTGGAACTCCTGCAGCCAACCGGCGTATGGCACCTGTTCGCAATATTGTTCGTCCGGCAGATGAGGATGGACATATCAATGTCCGTTTTTTCGGTAAGCTTGAAATTGTGTACAGTGGTGAAGGCGAAGAAGATCGCTATCTGCAGTGGGCGAATAAAATCCGAGGACCGTCTTCGGTGCAGCGATCTTATCTGAAACTGGAACAGCGCCCGATAACGATCGATCCAAACGGTGAAATTGTTGAAACATATGGAGCTACACGGATGGGTTACCTTGCCTTTCGCCGGTTTGCAGAAGCTTTGCCAAAAGAGTATCAGCCAGAAGAATTTAAAAAAGCTACAGAAAACCACGATATCACTTCAAGTGAATAGAGAAGTGGGACGGCTTATTTCGTACCTTCGGGATACAAAAACAGAAAGCTATTTTACGATGTCTGAACATTCAAGCAGTAAATATCGCCTGATATTTGAGAACGCTCCTATAGGTATTGTACATTTTGATAAAACCGGAAAGCTGACGGACTGTAATGACCAGTTTGTGAAGATACTGGGTTCATCAAAAGAAAAACTTGTTGGCATTGATCTGCCGGATCTGCCGGATCAGCGAGTTTCAGACGCCGTAAAAAAAGCATTGAATGGTGAAAATGGACAGTATGAAGGCCACTACAGATCCATAACTTCTGGAAACGTCATTCCGGTAAGAGCACAATTTACACCGCTTATTGAAGGGGAACAGACCGTTGGCGGAATTGGGCTGATTGAAGATATCTCGGAACAAGTTTCACTTCACAGGATGCTCACAAAATTCAGGTTGGGAATCAATAGGTCATCTAACCCGATCTATATTACCGATACGGATGGATACATTCAGTACGTAAATCCTGCTTTTGAAATGCATTATGGCTTTACAAGTGAGGAAGTCCTCGGAAAAACCCCGCGTATTCTTAAATCGGGTAAACAGCGAGATGATTTTTACAAAGATTTTTGGGAGAAAATTACCACCGGAGAGTCAGCGGAAGGAGAATTGATCAACAGAACGAAAGAAGGCGAACTGGTAAATGTTCATTACTCTGCAAATCCAATTATCGATGAAAATGGGGAGCACCTCGGGTATATTGCCATCCAGGATAATATCACAGACCGCGTGGAGATGGAGCAAAAAATCCGTGAATCGCTGAAAGAAAAAAATGTGATGTTATCCGAGATCCATCACCGGGTAAAAAATAACCTGGCGATCATATCCAGTCTTCTTGAACTGGAAACGTTTGAGAGCAACGATGAACAGACTCTTGAGTTTATCAGGAAAAGCCAGACCCGCATCAAATCAATAGCGATTGTCCATGAAAAAATTTACAGGAACAGTAATCTTTCGAAAGTAAATCTGAAAGATTACATCAAAGATCTGTTTGCGGCAATAAGAGAAGCGTGGATAAATGATGATATGAGTGTGGCATTCCGAATGGACGTGGACGACGTAGATATCAACATTAACCAGGCCATTCCGCTGAGTCTGATCATTCATGAGCTGGTTACAAACTCCATCAAACATGCGTTTAAAACGGTGTCTGAAGGGGTGATATTTATAGATGTTAGTGAACGAAATGGATCTGTTCATTGCGTAATTTCCGATAATGGCGATGCAATTAAGGAAGATGATGAGTTTGATATTGACCAGAATCAAAAACTTGGCTTATCGCTTGTACAGCTTCTTACGAAACAGCTTTCTGGATCGCTTGAATACGAAGTTGACGGTGGACTGGTTTTTCGGATTGAGTTTAAAAAAATGGATAAAAGCGGAGCCGCTGAAAACCTGAGTGAATTTTGAAACAGACGACCCATAGGGCATTAATTTTTGATCGGTTCATTAGAATAAATAGGCTCTATTCTATTCTATTCTATTCTATTTTGTATGGGTAGCGCGAAATCATGTGATCGCAACAATTACTTTAGCCGGTTACTTTTTGGTGTCAAAAAGTAACCAAAAACCACCGGACTGTGTCATTGTTCATTCGGAGGTTTCTCTCCGCTATGAGACGTATAAAGCAATGGTCCGCAACTCCGGGATACAGTTTAAGAGATCCGGCCGGTGTGCTTTATACAGGCAATCTCATACGCTCCGGTCAACCTAAACCTCCTCATTCACACTGACAAGGCCGGTAGAATTCCGATATGTTGATCACTATTTGCCAGAAAAAGAGAACCTTTAAACAGTCATAAAGATGGTATTAGTTTTTTGAATATTATAATATTTTCAATAGAAATTTGAATGCTGCAACCTGTCCCGACGTTTTCGTGGAACTTTCTCAATTGCACTGAGAGAGTTTAAAAATGCTAATTACTTTCAGAAAGTATTTTATGAATATAAATATTGAAATAAGTGGAATTGGCTTTGGAAATTAAACGATACCCGCCAACATCAAACCGTTCCCTGCGGGCATGGAGTGCAGCCGATGAATATGTTCTGAGTGAAATAAATAAGAGGGAAGTACGGCCGGAACGCATTGCCATCCTGAATGACAGGTTCGGGTATGTGAGCTGTCATCTCAGCGAATATCACCCCATCATTGTAACGGATCGAAAAAGCCAGGAGAAATCTATCCGAAAGAATTTTGAGCGAAACGGGCTGGACCCCGACAATTGCAGCTGGCTGAAACCGCTCGACCCAATTTCAGAAACTGTGGATCTTTGCATCATTTCGATTCCAAAATCGATGGATCGGTTTAAACTTTACCTGCATCAGGCACATCAGCTGCTTTCGGATACCGGTGAGGCTATCGGTACATTTATGACACGGTACTTTACACCTAAAATGCTGGAAATTTCTGAAGAATACTTTGAAGAGGTAAATCAAAGCCTTGCACGCAAAAAGTCGCGATTGCTATTATTGAAAGGAAAACAAAAATCGCCATCCGATACGCTAATCGAGCAGATTCCATACCAATTTCCAACAGGTGAAACCGAAACGCTCCGACAGTATTATGGGGTATTTTCATCCGGCGTGATTGATTATGCCACTCAGTTTTTGCTGGCCAATCTCAAGTTGCGGGAAAATGAGACGAAAGTAATGGATTTAGGAACGGGAAATGGTGTTATCGCGCGGGCAGTACAGCTTTCAAACCCAAAAACGGAGCTTCATCTAACCGATGACTCCTTTCTCGCGTTAGAATCAGCAAAGCTAAATCTTGAAACGGAGATGTGCCATTTTCACTGGAGCGATACGCTGGATCATTTCGCTGAAAAAGAATTTGACCTGGTTCTGTCGAATCCTCCCTTTCATCTTGGGCACGAGATTAATATCGAGGTAACCACGCGACTGTTTGGCGAAGTGAAAGGTGTTCTGAAGGATGACGGGAGATTCGTTTCTGTTTCCAATAATCACCTGAATTATAAAACCCATCTTGAAAAGCATTTCTCAGTTGTACAGGTGATCGCTAAAAACGATAAATTTACGGTGTACGAAAGCCGTGGTGTAAGATGAACTCTCAATTTGTTTTACGGAACCAATAGGCCATCTCTTTCAATGTAGGTTCCTTTCCGTACATCAGCATAGCAGTGGAAAATATTTTACCCGCGGCAAGTCTGAATATCCAGGCGGTTCCGGCAAGCAGTACGATTGCTAAAACCGGCTCCCACCAGGCACCTTGAGTCATTACCATACGGGCGGGAAGTACGGCGTATGACGTAAGCGGAAAAATACCAATAAACGTAATTGCGAAGCTATCCGGTTTTAAAAGTGAGGCATTCTGATAAAGGCCGTGCTCTTCCGGCAGATACCCAAGTTTTGAACGGTCAATGGATCCGTTGTTTAGCAGGGATTCATCAAATTCGATGGTGCCTGAGTCGGGTGACATCACCTGCATTATCATACGTACACAGCTGGTTTTGCCAGCACCGTTAGGCCCGAGAAGAGCGAAAATTTCGCCTTTTTGCATTGAAAATGAGAGATCGTCAACGGCCCGTATCTTGTCGAAGCGCTTTACTACAGAATGGAATGAAAGCATCTTGAGAATTGAATATGGGTTGCCAACTGTTTGTAATGTGCAACTTTACGAAAAAGAATAAGTTATGTTACAAATACCGGTGATAAATCTGGTTTAAATCTATGGCTCATCAAGAGAGAAATGTAATCGTTTGACGAGTCTGAGAAGCATTTGTTATGAAATTTACTTCTCTTGCAATAATTCGCGACTCTGTGTAGTTTCATTATGAAACTAAATTGAAATCAATTAGCCATGCCCACAAACATCACCATTCGTGACATACCTGATGAGGTTTACGAAAAGCTAAAACAGCAAGCAGAGCTGCACCAACGAAGTATCAATAGCGAAGTCATCTTTTATTTAAAGCAAATGGTTCGCAGTCATCGCCCCGATCCGGATCAGGTTATCGCCCGGGCAAAAAAACTCAAGCGGCAGGCAAAAGGCTCTCTGACCCTGAAAGATATCCAGCAAGCCATTGATCAGGGCCGCCCATGATTGTAGTTGATACGAGCGTTATTGCGAGTCTGTGGGTGCCCAATGATATGGAAGAGCTGGCGTATAAAGTTTTGAGAAAAGATACTGATTGGGTCGCTCCCCTGCTTTGGCGATCAGAATTACGCAATGTACTGGCTCTGTATCTCAGGAAAAATATTTTAGAACTGTCAACAATTGTGCAATCGATACAGGAAGCTGAACAATTAATGGAATCACAAGCTTATGAAGTGAATTCTACTCAGGTTTTGCAATTGGTTCATAATTCCAGCTGCTCTGCCTATGACTGTGAATTTGTTGCCTTAGCAGACGATCTTGGTGTTAAATTGGTATCGTTTGATAAGCAGATTTGCAGGGAATTTTCCGGGATTGCCATTCACCCTGAAAAGTTTTTGAAATAAATGCAAAACGGCGGTATAACAAGCTTTACCTGTTGTTGTGCAAGTGTAATGTTCTTGACTTAAGAACAGGGCGCCTCGCCGCACAAACATCAAACTGTTACATCCCATTCAAAATAATCTTTCCCGCATTCTCATTATTTTTCATCCGTTGATGTGCTTTTTCAACATTCTTCCAATCAAAAACAGAATCGATTACCGGTTTGATCTGTTTTGATTCGATGAGGTCAAAGGCTGCATCGAAAAATTCCTCAGTGAGCAGCGCTTTGTACTCATCGCTGCGGTTGCGAAGGGTTGATCCGCGAATGGTGAGCCGTTTTCGAAGGATATCGCCCAGGTTGAGACTATCCGCTTTTGCACCGCCGAGCAGTCCGAGGAGAACCAAACGCCCATCCATCGCCAACACACGAATGTTCTGTTCCCAGTAGGATGCACCGACAAAATCCAGGATCACATCTACAGTTGAGGGGCCCATCTCTTCCTCTATCACAGCCGCAAAATCCTCGGTTTTGTAGTTGATCGCCAGATCGGCCCCGAGCTCACGGCAGAGATCCAGTTTCTCGCTGCTTCCGGCGGTGACGATCACCCGGGCGTTAAAAATATTTTTTGCGAGCTGAATGGCCGACGAACCCACTCCGCTTGCCCCGGCGTGAATCAGTACGGTTTCATTTTCCATGATTTCACCGATCCAGAAGAGTCCCTGGTAGGCGGTCAGGAAGGTTTCCGAAATACCCGCTGCTTCCTCAAACGATAGCGAATCGGGCATCGGTATGGCGTGATCTTCCGGTATCACACAATATTCGGCATATCCGCCACCGGAAAGGAGTCCGAACAGAAGATCTCCCTCCTCAAAATCGATCACTTCCTCCCCGGTCTTTTCCACGCGACCCGACATCTCCAGCCCTAAAATTTCAGATGCTCCTTCAGGCACGGGGTAGTTTCCGCGTTTTTGTAAAAGATCGGCCCGGTTCAGTGCGGTTGCCTCAATCTTTACCAGCAGTTCGTTCGGTTTTGGGGTGGGTTTTGGATGATCGTCAAGTTTCATTACAGGTTTTTCGGAAGAGGTGTCAACAATCAGTGCTTTCATATGAGGCCGGTTTTATGAAGGAGTTGTTTGATCATGGTGTTGAAATCTTTGGAGAGCTCAAAATAGAGAACCGGCAAGAGGAAAATCAGCAGAAAAAGGATGCTTTTCACGGCCAGTTCGGGGATCATCATCTCAAAATGAATCAGCCACTCCGGCAGCAGGATGCCGATAGTTCCGAGAAGTAACACAATTCCTGTTTTGCCGGTGAGCGGCTGGGTGTTCAGTTTCCACCAAACATAGAAATGTTTTACGGCATTGTAGAAAAAGATGGAAAATGTAGTGGCCAGCGCTGCACCGTTAATCCCATAAACAGGAATTAGAATGTAGTTAGCGGCGATGGTAACCGCGGCAAGAAACAGGTTGGTGTAGAAGGTGACCCGGTAGTGTTTGGAGTTGACCAGGATAGTGCCGTTCAGCCCGGCGATCAGGTCGATTAGTTTACCGATACCGATGATCAGGATCACCCAGAGTCCGGCGGCGTATTCATCAGGCAGAATCCAGAACAGGATGTCGGCATTGAGCCAGATCAACCCGAAAACGAGGAGGCCGGTCAGTGCCTGGTTGAGCGAGGTTTTTTTGTAGATCTGGTCAACCTGGTCCCAGTTGTTGTTTTCGATATATTCGGAAACGAGAGGGGCAGCAATTTTTTCGATGGAGCGCTGGGGCACGGTTATGACCGAGGCGATATAAAAAGCGATGGCGTACACGGCGGTATCGGCAAGGCCCGCCATCGATCCCAGCATCATGATGTCGATATTCCAGACCAGGATAGTTGTGAGACCGCCCAGCAAGGAGTACAATCCGTAATTGGAGATTCCTTTGACCAGGGGTTTTCGAAGGATAGAGAAATTGGGAGTGAGGCGAAGCTCTCCGAGGCGGTAGATCTGCGTGATGAGGATCAGCGGCTGCGCAGCATAACTAAGGGCAAACAGCAGGATGAAGGTGAAGAAATCGATCACGCCAAAAGAGTAGAGTGCGAGAAAGAGGATGATGAAGATGCGCTGAAGCACTTCGTTAACAAGGGAGCCGGAGGTGGAATCGCGGAGCGAGCGCAGATAGCTGTTGAATACCTCAAAATAGAGCAGGAATAAAGTGATCGGCAGAATCCAGAGATAGTACTCAACAAAAAGCGGAGACTGTTCAATGTAATATTCTACAAGGATGCCCTGGAACACCCAGAATAGAAGGCTGAAGAGCAGGAATCCGATCAGGGGAATCAGGAGAATCCAAAACATCATTCCATGATCTTTCCCGCTTACTTTTTTGAAAAAGGGGAAAAATTTGATGATGGAGTTCCTGACACCAAGATGAGCGAACTGCGAGCTGATAAATGATGCGGAAATCAGCACGCGCGTGAGCCCGTATTGATCGGGATTGAGGATGTGGGGATAGAGCAGCACGGTAAGCACAAAACCGAGGGCAATCCCCGTGTAGGTGATGATGGCGTTGGCCAGGCTCTGTTTTAGAACAATTCCCAAAGGTTTGGTTATGCGTTTGTGAAAATGAAAACGTCCGGTGAACAGTTTGGAATGTATGGAATCTATCAGAGATCAGCAGGCCCGGATTTTTTGGGATTTCCATATGTTTGAGCTGGCAAACGATGAACAGCTTTTAATGGGCAACATACTGTTCCTAGGGAACAGCCCGGTTTGGGGCAAATACGTGTTTCTACAAATATAACGTCCCTGACGGGACGACCGTGGCGCGTTCAATGGATGTTTGTAACAAATTTGCCTATAAGGAAGGGTTAGTTGCAGAAATTTCTAATATGATTAAACACGGTATCTCTGATGGGATTGTTGCCATGCAAGGCAATATAAACCAAAATAGAATTCAACAAATTGATGGTCTTTTATCGGAGGGGTGGTAATAGGGAAACTAAAGATACGATTAAAACACGTTCCGTCAGGAACGATATATTTGTAGAAACACAAATGTTGCGAAAAGCCAGCCGTGCCGTAGGTACGTTATGTTTCTGCTTGATGCATCAGAACGAAAACCTGGCATTCATCAACCAGAACATCAATTACAAATTATCATATTCAATATTCGACCGTTTTGAATATATACCTCTCATCATACTCCACCCCGAATTTTTCCAGCATGTGGACGTATTCTTCCCTGAATGTTTTCTTTTTATGGTGTTGTTTTTGGTTCATTACATAATGATACACCCGATTGATCTGGCTGCGGCTGTATGAAAAAGCGCCAAAACCTTCTTGCCATTTGAACTTACTATCTGTAAACCCCCGATCGGTGATCCATTTTGATGATTCGGACTTTACAACCTGGATCAAGCCTGCCATCGAATCGGTTGTGTGAAAACCGATAAACATATGAAGGTGGTCGGGCATGCCATTAATGGCGATCATTTTATTGCGTTTGTTTTGAATGATGCCGGTGATGTATTTATATAAATGATGCTCCCAATCAGGCAGAATTAGGCTTTTCCGATTTTGCACGGCAAAGACGAATTGAATATAGGTTTGCGTATATGTGTTGGCCATGGTAAAGGATCTCTTGTTTTAGCATAGATCTCTTTATTCTATGATCTGAAAACCAGAGATCCCTTACAGATTAATTTCAAGATTTTCGGGTTTCTGTTTTGTTAAACGATGAACAGCTTTTATTGGGAAACATATTATTCCTCCGGAACAGCCCGGTTTGGGGATAATTACGTTTTTCTACAAATATAACGTCCCTGACGGGACGGTTTCGTGGGGTAGTTTGGACTGCTGCAAACGTGAAGTTCCTTTTGGGGTGACCTCGTAAAAGGGGTTCCTGATTTGATCAAACATGGCGCTTCGAATGGGATTGTTGAGATGAGTATTCATATAAGTCAATAAGAATTAAATGTATAGGTAGATTTATAACGGAGTGGTCGTTAGAAAATGAAATAAGAGATCAAAATCCGTTCCGTTAGGAACGACATATTTGTAGAAATAACAGCAAGGCGATTCCCCAGCCGTGCCGTAGGTACGGTATGTAACTGTTTTGTTAAACGATGAACAGCTTTGAATGGGTAACATATTGTTCCTACGGAACAGCCTGGTTTGGGGCAAATACGTGTTTCTACAAATATAACGTCCCTGACGGGACGATCACGTTGGGGTAATTTTGATTGATACAAACGTCTAGTTTCCCTTTGGGATGACCTGCTTACAGGGTTTACTGATTTGATCAAACATGGCGCTTCGAATGGGATTGTTTGAGATGAGTATTTATATAAGTCAATAAGAATTAAATGTATAGATAGATATATATTGGAGGGGTGGTCGTTAGAAAATGAAAGAAGAGGTCAAAATCCGTTCCGTTAGGTGCAACATATTTGTAGAAACAACAGCAAGGCGATTACTCAGCCGTGCCGTAGGTACGGTATGTCACTGTTTTGTTAAACGATGAATTGCAATTAATGGGTAATGTTTTGTTCCTCCGGAACAGCCCGGTTTGGGGTAAATACGTGTTTCTACAAATATAACGTCCCTGACGGGACGGCCATGGCGCGTTCAATGGATGTTCGTAACAAATTTGCATATAAGGAGGGGGTAGTTGCAGAAATTTCTGACGTCGTTAAACATTGTATCTATGATTAAATTGTTATGATACAAGACAACATAATCCAAAAAGAAATCAACAAATAAAGGGTCAAAAAACCGGAAGGGTGATTGTGTTGAATGAATCAGACGATCAAAAACCGTTCCGTCAGGAACGATATATTTGTAGAAACATAAACGTTGCGAAAAGTCAGCCGTGCCGCAGGTACGGTATGGTTCTAAAATGGGCGTGGTATTGCCAATGGTCCCGGGGCATAATCACCCACGCCCGGAAAACCCCTTCAACACCCAAATTCTGAAAATCAGGATAAATTTGGCGGCTTTGAGTTTGCCGCGGAAAAGATGACCTGTTGCCAGGAGCAGGCTCCCGGACAGCTTTACCATTTCAGAACACCATTTTCCAAAAACCCTTGCAGGCTGACCATCCAGCCGCCTGCGTTCGCTGCTTCCGATACCGATCGATTGGTTTTTGAGATAATCCCTCTCCAAGCGGTTCGGCCCGATCCGGTGTTGGAGCTGAAGTTCAGACAGGTAATGCAACTCGATTCCGGCCTTTCGGACCCGGTCGAAAAACGCCTTCTCTTCACTTCCGATCAGAGATTTTCCGGTGCGCCCCAGTTTTGGATCGAACAGTCCGGTTTTTTCGAACACCTCTTTATGAATCAGCATATTTCCGCCGCGCGGGAAATTATCCCGGGGATAAATTTTGTCGGAATCCCCCAAATCATGCAGTCCAAACATCGGCATCAACTGATGTGGAATCCAGTCAGGTTCTGATTCATCAAAGGAAACAAAAATGCGTCCGCCCGCTGCTTTTATGTTTGGCAGATCGGAGAGATACTGAAGAGCTGTTTCAGTGAAATTTTGGGGCAGATGAACATCATCATCAATATATAAAATGTAATCTGCTGCGGCTTCCTTGTATGCGCGGTTACGGGCGGGGGAGAGGCCCTGTTCCGTTTCAGTAACCCACCTGAAATTGATTTCAGGATGCATTTCTTTAAACTCACTACAGACTTCATCCGTGTGATCACTGCTGTTGTTGTTAATCACGATAATTTCAAACCGAACTGTCGCTGCAGTTTGTTCAGACAGATCGTTTAATGTATCCTTAAGATAGTCTGCCCGGTTGAACGTGCAGATTGCAATGGATATTTGTGGGTGTTTACTCATCATAGTTGTATACTTGCGGCAAATATAAACAAATGACGGAAGAACAGAATTGAATAGCGAAAATAATCCACTTGTATCTGTTATTATTCCCACGCACAACCGGGCAGAATTACTGGAACGTGCCCTCAATTCCGTGCTGGAACAGACCTGGGAAAACCTGGAGATTGTGGTGGTGGATGATGCCTCTGAAGATTATACTCCCGAATTGCTCAGGAAACTATCCGAAGAGTATGATTTCCTGAAGGTGATTCGAAATACATCCCCTGAAAAGGCGGCAGCGAGCAGAAATATCGCCATCAAAGCAGCAAAGGGAGAATTCATTACCGGGCTGGATGATGATGATTATTGGCTTCCTGAACGGGTGGAGTACCTTATGGGAAAATTTGAAGAGGGCTTTTCAGCGGTTTGTTCATATGACAGAATGGTTATGGATGATCGTGAAGTGGTTTGGAAAAAACCGTCGAAGATTACTCTGGGTGATCTTCTGTATTATAATATGGTGGGTAACCAGGTTTTGACTAAAAAAGAATATTTACAGGCTCTGGGGGGATATGATGAGGAGCTTCCCTCGGCTCAGGATTACGATCTGTGGATAAGGCTTGTTCAGGAATTCGGGCCGATCCGGACCGTGATCAGGCCTCTTCAGGTGGTGAATATGGAAGAGGATCGTGACCGGATTACAACATCAGACAACAAGATGAAGGGGTACCGGCAGTGCTATGAAAAACACGAGCACAGGATGAGTAGAAGGCATAAAAAATATCAGAAATACCGGTTGAAAATGGCGGCTGATGAAAAGGTTAGCTGGGTTGATCTGTTTCGGTCGGTACCGCCAAAACTCTACATTAAAGAAATTACGCGCAAGTTGTTCTTATGAGTGAATGACTGGATCAAGCTGCAGTTTATCACCAAAAAAGAAATCGTAGGAATCGGGAGTAAACGGCTGGAAACCGTTTGCAGGGTAGTTTGTTAGTTCACCAAAAAATACAGTGCCTTTTATCAGGAAAAGATCCACACGGATGAAATCAAAATCTGCAGACAATGTTTCAGCAATCATAACCGCCTGATCAAGCTGAGATGGTTTTACGATATTCCCCTCATAATTCTCATGAACCAATCGAACAGGAAGCAGATTGAAGTCCCGGTCATACAAGTTTCGGCTATGGTTTTCATAGCGATCAAAATCAACCTGTACCAACTCTACTTTACCATGAAAACAGAAGAATTTATAGTCTTTTGGGATTTTGCCCTCAGCATTTTTAAGCAGCTCTTCCACAACTATAGTCCGGGGCAAATCCTTGTAAACCCACTCTCTGCCGATAGATGAATAATCCAGTTCCTGCCACTCTGTTGTTAATTTCTGAACCTCCTGAAACGCCTCCTCATTTTTTTGGGAGACAATCTTGTTCATTTTACAGCCGTGGTTGGCTTTCAATACAAATTTTTCAGGTAACGTTCTCCAAACCTCTTTGGTGAGCTGATCATAATTTCCAATCAGCGGTATCAGGTGTTTTTCTCCAATTTTTTCGGCAACATACGATCGAACACGAATCCGGTCGGCCACGAGTTTTCGGAGTTCCGTTCTTTGATAAAGTTTAATATGCTGAATTTTTTCCGTGAATCGTTCAGGGTTTTCGATATCCGGCACCCGGCCAAACTCCAACCAATATCTGAATTTCGCGTACTGCTTATCTGATAAAAAATGCCGAAAAACACCCCAAAAAAGTTTATTTAGAATGGGTTTGATCATGGAGATTAAAATTGGTGATGAAAACCATTCGATGGTATTCTGAGGGCTAATGTTGTGTCATCGGATGAGTTTTTCAAAAAATGGAGTCAAACTGAATTAATATATGATTCATGGATGACTCATCCGATGACTTTCTTTCGAGAGGCTGTGAGAAAATTGTTTTCCAAAGAAAATGCACTTAAATAAAGTAAGATTTCTGCCATTTTCTCAGCTCCCAGACTTTCTGACCCACCCCCGTTCCCTCCCTATCGCGCCCTAACGAGATTTGATAGGGAGGGGAGCTTCAATACAAGCTTTCATACCTTAATAAAAAATGAAAGCCAGCGAATGAGAGGGTAAATTCTCACGGCCTCTCGATAGCTCACCATGAACACGAAAGTTTATTAAGCGGCCTACTCGTCGCCTTCATCTTCACGCCGGTAGAAAAGGATCACTCCGAAAATACCTGCACCAAGCAGTGCCACGGTTCCCAATCGGGCCAGCCAGTTCCCAATGGAATACCAAGCAGGATCAAGAATCATTTCAAGCTGATGTTCCCCGGCCGGAATTTCAAAACCGCGCAGTACGTAGTTGGTTCGGATGATATCGATCTCTTCGCCATTCAGGGTTGTTGTCCAGCCCGGCGGATACCAGATTTCGCCAAGCACCAGGAATCCCGGTGCATCCGCTGCGATATCGAGCGTAATTCGGTTGGCAGTATATTCAGAAACTGAAACGGATTGCTGCGAACCGGGAGTTAATTCAGCAGAGAGCGGCTCTGTAGTAAATGCGGTTGCTGATGCATCAAAATCCTCCGCAATTCGCCGGAGTACATCAGGCTCATTATCCAAAACTTGTACATCTTCCACAAACCATGCTTTTGGCAGTACATTTTGATTTTCGATAATCGTGCCCTGCTGGTCGGAGTGAATTGTTTCAAGCCCGGGAATTTGAACCTGTCCCTGTGCTGTGATGAACTTAACGTTCAGCATATTCAAAACGCCCATATTTATTCCGGCAGGACCGCTGAATATCGCTTCATCAATGAGATCCTGATAGTAACCGAGTTTTGCGCCTGAATATCCTCCGATGGATGGATAGAAATAGGCCGGAATGGCATTGTTAAACGGGCTATCGATGAGCGGCAGCGTACGGTACGCCCAGCCTTCTTCATGATGCATATTTTGCTGTATAATTCGGTCGAGTTCCCGCTCTTGCCGTTCAATAACCTGTTCTCTCTCCAGACCGCCATCAACCAGAGAACTTTCGCTAAGATATCGTTTGTCCACCTGGATCATATCGAATGCAAGAATAACACAGATTGCCCCGAGCGCAATGGAGGGTGCGACTTTTCGATTTCCGGCAAACCAGATCAGGCCAAGTCCGGCTGCGAAAAACAGACCAAAACGGAGTGTGTCACCCCGGGCCAATCTTTCACGTTCCGGGATGAGTTCATTGTTGATATAGTTGTTCACCGACTGGGCAACCCGGGGATCGTCTGCCGGAACCTGGTTTTGCTGCGCGATTTGCTGCGCGATCTGCTGACGTTCACCGGGCTTTTCAAATGAGAGTGCTGTGAATCCAATAACGATGAAGAGTGCGGCCACACCGGCGGGTGCATAAAGAGCACGTTTCCAGTCGCTGTTTTGTTTTTTCCGGGGCAGCGCAAACTGATCCGCCATCCAGGCCATCCCCATCACCGATACAACCGCGAAACAGAAAACGGTTGTCATCAGCCACATTTCCGGGGCACGGAATTTATCAAACAGCGGAAAATAGTGATACATGGTGCTGTTCAGAAGCAGGAAATTTTCGCCGAGCGAAAAGAGCATCGTGGCGATACCGGGCCCGAGGAAGACCCATTTTAGTTCGTGGCGGGATTTCATCAACCCGATAATGAAAAAGAGCAGCACGAGCGCACCCATGTAATGCGGGCCGCTGGTAAATGATTTTGGTCCCCAATACGCATCGCCTGAAGCTCCTCCGTACGAACCGGGAATAACGAGCGTGAGCAATTCACCTGGGCCCTGCGACCATGCGAAGGCGTAATCCATGGAGAGGCCTTCCCTGTTTTCAACTTCTGAACCCCCGCGCATGCTATAGCTACTGTATTCTGCCGTGCTCCAGTAGAGCTGAACGGTGATTAATGTTGCAACTACTGCCGCCAATGCGAGCCAGCCTGTGTGCCGGGAAAATTTATTGAATGTAGCGGTTTTATAAGCCCGGACGGCATCCACAATAAATAGCGTGCCGAGAGGAAAAAGGAAGAAATAGGTAACCTGTGGATGGTAGGCGCGGAGATGAAGCGTGAGTGCCAGTCCGAATGCAAAAAAAGCGAGCCACCGGTTGGCTTTGGTGCGCGTCATCATCAAGTAGCCGACATATATCCAGGGGATGTAGATGTAGGCCAGGAATTTTGCGTTGTGGCCAGCGCCAATGATGATGGGGATGTATGTGCTGAAGCCAATCACGACAGAACCAAAAACGGCTGTGATGGGCCTGAAGCCAAGCAGCAGGAACATCAGGTAAGCGCCGCCAAACAGCACCCAGTATTCTACGGCCGGATATAGAAATTGGAATCCCCTGTTGATAAGCGTATCCAGGTTCCAGACCTGGGGAGGGTGCGAAATGGTTGTAGCGGGCATGCCGGAGAACATATTGGCAGCCCAGTGCGCAACTTCATCGTGGGTTTCGCGGTGATCTATCAGCGATTCTGCACCTGCCCTCCACTGAATCACGTCATGCCCCATGTATTGCTGGCCGCCCAGGGTGGATGCGAAGAATAGAATAAACGGCAGCAGAAACAGAAAGCCGAGGCAGATGGCATGCTGTTTTTTTGATGAAAATTCAGCCCAGGTGTCCGTTATCTCAGGAGCTGACTTCTTGCTTTTTCTGGCGGTCATTCAATCGTTTTTTGGATAGTGCAGAGAGTTATTCAATCACCCGTGGAACGCGGAAGTAATCAGAATCGGCATCCGGGGCGTTTTTGAGCGCATCATCATGAGAAAGCGGATCTTTTGCGATATCTTTTCGCAGGATTGTGGGTTGCTCCGTGACGTGTTCCAGCGGCTCTACGTCGGACGTGTCGAGTTGCTCTAGCTTCTCCATGTAACCCAATATTTTATTCATATCCTCTTTGAGGCCTTCTGCTTCCTTATCTTTTAGCTGAAGCCTTGCAAGATGGGCCATATACTGCACATCCTCTTTTGTAACTGACATACTCGTTTTTTTTATTAAATTTAAAAATCTGTTTCACCCGGGGGGTAAAATTGTGGGGTATAAAGTAATAAATTCCATGCAAAGGAATAAGAAGCTATGAGTAAAATCAATTATAAAGAGGTGATGGTGATGGGAGCCGGCGGCGTGGGCGGTTTTTTTGGAGGCAGGCTTGGACTGCATACCGGCCGCCGGGTCTCGCTGGTTGCACGGGGAGAACATCTGCTCTCCATACTTGAACATGGATTGATCGCAGACAGCAAGGATGGCGATTTTACAATTCACGGTCCGGCTTCGGATGATCCGGTTTTTCTTCCCGACCCCGACCTGATCATCTTCACAGTAAAATCGCACGATACAGATGATGCGATCGAAAAAATAAAACCGAAAGTTAAAGGTCAGACTCAAATATTGCCGCTTCAAAACGGGATCGAAAACATTCCGAAACTGATACGTGCATTTGGAGAAGATCGAATCATACCGGCAGTTTGCCGGATCGGGGTTCATATTAGTGAGCCGGGAAAAATCAAACATAGCACGCGCGGGCGTGTTATCATCGGGGAGTCAGACGGTGCACGCTCGAAGCGAATTGTGAATATTAAACGCGCCTTTGAGGCTGTGGATGTAACGTGCCGAATCAGTCAGGATATCGAACGGGAAATCTGGCTGAAATTTTCCTGGAATGCGATATTTAATATGGTCACAGCTGCTGAAAATCGTACGGTTGACTATTTTTACAGCAACGGTGAACCTGCGGATTTGCTGTGGAATCTGGCAGATGAAATCTTAATCACAGCAAAAAGAGAAAGTGCCAATATATCTCGCCGGGATTTGAATAAAATTATCCATAAAACAAAAGAACTGGGAGAATTTGCTACCTCCACGCTTCACGATCGGCGTTCCGGCAAAAAGCTGGAATACGATGCCTTTACCGGCGCGCTGCTCCGCCTGGGGGAGAAGCATGGGTTAAATTTGCCTGAATATCAAAAACTGCACAATCGTCTTAAAGAGATTGATGCTCATGCAAAAGACCAGGTATCTGTCGAGTAAGTGCATGTTAAGGATCCCCATCAGCCAGAAAAGAAAACCTACAGATGGGTATTTTCCAGTAGAGGGGATGCAAATGGTGCAAGGCTTTCAAAAATCCTAATATATTTTATAATCGAAATTAAAATTGCTCAATCATGAGAAATAAAGTAGATTATTTATACTGACTTTTATATTAAATAAAACAGGGGGAAGTCGGTATGGATTTAAAAGAGAAAAAACCACTGATTTATTCTGTAAGTGCTGCAGTTATCATTTTGGTAGTATTTACGGTGATGAGCGGTACGCCATTAAAAAAACTTGTTATTCCCGGTTTTTTTGAAGCAGAGTTCGACTCGAGAAGCGAGCCTTCCAGTCAAAGTGCGGGTGAGGTAGCCATTCCAGACAGAACAGTTACACCGATAGAATCACAACGGAATCTAACCGACGCGGGCGGAAGTTTGGTTGAACCGGATATCGCCAACCAAACACCTGGACAGAGAACGGAAGTGCCTGAGGTGCACCGCGAAGTTTCGTCTCCAAATGGCCGTACTGCAATTACTGAAGAATCGGCCACACGCCAATCGGTAACGGGAATCTGGTATGGCGATGACGGATCTGTATACGAAATTACTCAGTATGGTAATACAGTGGAGTTTGTAGAATATGGTATGTTTGGAATTACGGCCTCGGGCAACGGTACTGTCTCCGGGGCACAAATCAGCCTTTCGTACGAGACGGTATTTGGAACGATGGGAAGTGCTAATCTGAATATATCAGAAAACAGCAGAGTCCTCACCGGACGGGCGAATGACCATGTATCCGGCGGATATACTCTTCTTCGTTTGACCCGCGAATAATTACCAGGTTTAGCAGTTTTGTTATTTGCCACTCAGTCCATTTGATATTTGAGTTACTTGAGGATATTTTTAATTAATCTGTAAACTCAGACAAAGTGAGCCGCTGCAAATTTCGTTCAATCTTCATTTTGATACCCATATATTATGAAAATCGGGATCTGTTCCGACTCCCACGATCATGTAGAGCATATTAAAAAAGCTGCTGATGTTTTTCGACAGAGAGAGGTCGAAAAGGTGATTCATGCCGGGGATTACTGCAGCCCGTTTACCATTCCACTATTTGAAGGGCTGCCGCTGGAAGGAATATTCGGAAATAATGATGGTGACCGGTTTACACTTATGAAAAAATTTGATGAGATCAACGCTGTGCTGCACGGTGATTTTTTCAGTTTTGAAGCGGATAGGACAAAAATTGCGGTCTACCACGGTACCTACGAAGAACTCACGAAAAGCCTTGAAAAATCAGGGATGTACGATGTGGTAATTACGGGTCACACACATATGCCGGGCGTAGAAACGGTTGGTGATGTGATATCGATAAACCCAGGGAGCGTGAACGGATTTGATGATGATGCGATGATCGCCTTTTTGGATACCGATACACAACATGTAGAGTTTATTGAGCTATAAAAAAAGACGACAAGCCGGACATATTGTCCAAACATGTCGCCCTTTTCAATTTTTGTATCTCGGAAAAAAGCTTAGTTCTTCAGTATCCGGCAGACTGAATTGGTAAAACTTGTCGTGCTTCCCTCTCCGCCTATATCGGGTGTGCAATCTTCTTTATAATCTTGCAGGACGGCGTATACAGCTGATCGAATTCGCTCAACTGCATGATTTTCATCAAGATATTCCAGCATCATCAATGCGGAAAACAGGAGCGCAATCGGGTTGGCTTTATCTTGTCCGGCAATGTCGGGGGCTGAACCGTGAACCGCTTCAAACATCGCGGCATCATCACCAATGTTAGCTGCCCCGGTTACGCCGAGTCCGCCAACCAGGCCGGAGGCGAGATCAGACAGGATATCCCCGAAAAGATTTGTGGTAACAATTACATCAAACTGGCTTGGGTTGATCACCATCTGCATCGCCATGTTGTCCACAATGAGGTCCTGGAATTCAATCTCCGGGTAATCCTCAGCTACTTTTTTCCCGACTTTCAGGAACAGGCCGGTTGTTAATTTCAGGATATTGGCTTTGTGCACAAGGGTAACTTTTTTCCGGCCTCTTTTTTTGGCGTATTCAAAAGCGGCAGTTATTATTTTCCTGCTCGCATCTTCCGTAACAACAGCAATGCTTTCGGCATGTTTCTCTTCATCGTCCACCCAATGTTCTTTTCCAATATACAGTCCCTGGGTATTTTCGCGGAACATTACCATATCCACACCGCGGAAGTTGCTGTCTACGTTAGGCACCGATTTTGCCGGACGTATGTTGCTGTAGAGATCAAACTTTTGGCGAAGTGCTACATTGATAGACCGGAATCCGGCACCAACGGGTGTGGTCAGCGGACCCTTTAAAACAATCCGGTATTTTTTAATTGCTTCAATTGTTTCATCTGGCAGTGGATTGCCTGTTTCGTTGAAAACTCCCTCTCCGGCTTTTGCATCGATCCAGTTGATTTGAACGCCTGATGCTTCAAGAATTTTACAAACCGCATCGGTAATTTCAGGTCCAATTCCATCTCCGGGTATCCTTACAATATTGTACATATTTTATGCTTAATTTCAGTAGATTTTCTTTTTATGATTGAAAGATAAGGAATTGAGAATCCAATGTTTGAGGAAGTTGGGAGGGACGTTAAATGGAATTACTTCCGGGCCACTAATCCAGATCTTCAACAATCCAGACCTCCAAGGTTTTCGAAACCTTGGAGGTCTCCATTTTTCACTTTTGCCTTTTCACTTCTCACTCTCTAAACCCAGACTCTGCCAGTCCCAAACGCCTTCGGGACGGAAAAACGCCGGATGCTTTGGCAGGTCTTATCTATCAGGCCTTTATCGCTTCATCTTCATCATACGCAAGATTCGGACGCAGCCACTCTTCCACTTTTTTGACGGGCATTCCCTTTCGTTGGGCATAATCTTCCACCTGGTCGCGCTTGATATCGCCGAGGTTGAAGTATTTTGCTTCGGGATGGGCGAAGTAGAGTCCGCTGACCGATGACGCCGGGTCCATCGCCAGGTGGTCGGTGAGCGTAATTCCGGTGGCTTTCGGGACATCCATCAGATTGAAAAGAATCTCTTTTTCCGTATGGTCGGGCTGGGCAGGATAGCCGGGTGCGGGACGAATTCCGTGGTAAAGCTCTTTGATCAGCTCCTTGTTGCTGTAGGTTTCGTTGTTGGCATATCCCCAAAGCTCTTTTCGTACTTTTTCATGCAGATACTCGGCAAATGCTTCGGCCAGGCGGTCGGAGACTGCTTTGGTGAGTATCGCATTATAGTCATCGTGATCTTTCTCAAACTTTGTCACCAGATCAACGGTACCGTGACCGGTTGTGACAGCAAATCCACCGATGTAGTCTGCAATGCCTGTATCTTTAGGGGCGGTGAAATCAGCCAGTGCCTTATTCGGCTGGCCGGCCCGCTTTTTCGATTGCTGACGAAGAGTGTGAAAGCGTGCAATCACCTCCTTACGGGAATCATCAGCATAAACCTCAATGTCATCACCAACCGCATTGGCGGGAAATAGACCGGCCACGCCATGGGCGGTTAGCAGTTTTTCATTGATGATTTTATCCAGAAGCTGGTTTGCGTCATCAAATAGTTTTCGGGCCTCAACGCCTGCTTTTTCATCCTCCAGAATATCGGGAAAACGGCCTTTCATTTCCCAGGCGATGAAAAAGGGTGTCCAGTCAATATAGTTGCGCAACACCGATAGATCCATCTCCCGAACCCGGGTTACACCCAGCTTTTTTGGTTTTTGGATAGGCGTCTCTTCCCAGTTAATTTGTGTACGGTTTGCCCGCGCTTTTTCGATGGGCAGATATTTCTTTCTCTTTCCGCGGCTCTTGTACTGCACGCGCAGATCTGCATACTCATCAGATATCTCCTTTACAAAACCATTCTTCAAGGTTTTGGATACCAACCGGTTAACGACCGTCACGCTCCTTGAAGCATCCAGCACATGAATGACCGGATGGTCATAGGATGGAGCAATTTTCACCGCCGTATGCATGCGCGATGTGGTTGCCCCGCCGATCATCAGCGGCACGGTAAACGCCTCCCGTTTCATTTCGTTGGCTACGTTTACCATCTCGTCGAGTGACGGTGTGATCAGCCCGCTCAGTCCAATTACATCCACCTTGTGTTCTTTTGCAGCGGCCAGGATTTTTTCAGCGGGATTCATCACCCCGATATCCACCACATCGTAGTTGTTACAACGCAGTACCACCGCTACGATGTTCTTTCCAATGTCGTGAACATCACCCTTTACCGTTGCCATCAGCACTTTCGCTTTCGGCTCTTTGCTCTTATTCTTTTCTTTTTCCGCCTCAATGAATGGCGTAAGAATCGCCACGCCTTTTTTCATTACGCGGGCGCTTTTCACCACCTGCGGCAGAAACATCTTGCCGGCCCCGAAGAGATCACCCACGATATTCATCCCGTCCATCATCGGGCCCTCTATCACCTCAATCGGGCGATCGTACTTCTGCCGGGCTTCTTCTACATCCTCTTCGATATGATCTACGATTCCTTTAATCAGCGCGTGTTCAATTCTTTTTTCCACGCTTTCTTTCCGCCAGGAATCATCTTTCTTCTTTGCTCCGCTGCCGGATTTATCCTTAATTTTTTCAGCGTATTCAAGCAACCGTTCGGTGGCATCGTCCCGGCGATTCAGGAGCACATCTTCCACCAGGTCGCGCAGTTTCGGCTCAATTTCCTGGTAGACTTCGAGCTGACCCGCATTTACGATTCCCATATCCAGTCCGGCCCGGATGGCGTGATAGAGAAATGCGGAGTGCATCGCCTCCCGCACGGTGTTATTTCCGCGAAAAGAGAAGGAGATGTTGCTCACGCCGCCGCTCACTTTAGCATGCGGCAGGTTTTCCTTGATCCATTTCGTTGCCTCGATAAAATCGACGGCGTAGTTGTTGTGCTCCTCAATTCCGGTGGCTACCGTAAGAATATTGGGGTCCATGATGATATCATCCGCCGGGAAACCGACCTCATCCACAAGAATATCGTAAGCGCGCCGGCAGATCACTTTTCGCCGTTCAAGAGTATCGGCCTGCCCGTCTTCGTCAAAGGCCATTATCACTACGGCGGCCCCGAAGTCCATGATGGTTCTGGCCTGCTCTTTAAAGGCCTCTTCACCCTCTTTCAGGCTGATGGAGTTCACCACACCTTTACCCTGGATACATTTCAGTCCGGCCTGGATCACGCTCCATTTGGAGGAATCCACCATCACCGGAACCCGGGAAATGTCGGGTTCGGCTGCCATCAGGTTCAGGAAATCTTTCATCACCTGCTCCGAATCGAGCAGACCTTCGTCCATATTTACATCCACAATCTGTGCACCGCCCTCAACCTGCTCGCGAGCCACCGACAATGCTTCTTCGTACTCCTCATTTTTGATCAGGCGTTTGAATTTGGCCGAACCCGTTACGTTGGTTCGTTCCCCCACATTCACAAAATTGGTTTCGGGACGAATCACCAGCGGTTCCAGGCCGCTAAGCCGCATGTACGGTTCCTGTTTTTTGATGGATCTCGGTTTGTGGCGAGCGGCTTCCTCCGCAATTGCTTTGATGTGATCTGGTGTGGTTCCACAGCATCCTCCCACAATATTTACAAAGCCCTCGTTTGCGTATTCGGCAAACTGGTCGGCCATATAATCGGGAGATTCCCCATATTCACCCATCTCATCGGGCAGACCGGCATTTGGATAGAGGCTGGTGAAACAGGTAGCATTCTGGGCCAGCTCTTTGATAAAAGGTCGCATTTGCTTCGACCCAAGCGCACAGTTCAGACCCACACTCAGCAGCGGATTGGCGTGTTTGATAGAGAGCCAGAACGCTTCGGTAGTCTGACCGGAAAGTGTGCGTCCGCTTTGATCCACAATCGTACCGGAGATCATGATCGGCAGCTGTTTGCCGATCTTCCGGGTGTACTGATGGATCGCATAGATAGCGGCCTTGCAGTTCAGCGTATCAAATACGGTTTCCACGAGAAGGGCGTCTACGCCTCCATCGATCAACCCTTTTATCTGAACGGTGTAGCACTCTACAAGCTCCTCAAAGGTGAGTGCGCGATACCCGGGATCTTCCACATCGGGTGAAAGAGAGAGGGTTTTGTTAGTAGGCCCGATTGCGCCGGCCACAAAACGCGGTTTATCCGGATTTTGCTGTGTGAATTTGTCGGCAGCTTCCCGGGCTACTTTTGCAGAAGCTACATTCAGATCGTAGCTTTTATCCTCCAGGTGATAGTCGGCCTGTGAGATCGGGTTGGCATTAAAAGTGTTGGTTTCCAGGATATCTGCACCGGCAGAGAGGAAATTGGAATGAATTTCCCGTATTATATCAGGCTGTGTCAGTGATAACAGGTCATTATTTCCTTTTAGAACATGATCAAAATCTTTCAGAATCTTTCCTCTGAAGTCATTTTCAGTTAGGCTGTAGTTCTGGATCATAGTGCCCATTGCACCATCAAGCACAAGAATTTGCTCTTTTAAGCGATTGAATAGGGGATGGGTGGAACGCATAACCTGAAAATATTATTAATTTACTGATTCGGGAAACGCTATAAAATCTACAATTTACGGGTCAATTACACACGTTATATGAAAGTAATCGAGCACTACGAAAAAGCAAAAGAGCCGCTGATTTCCTTTGAAATCATTCCTCCAAAAAGGGGAGGGGCTGTCAGTAATGTATTTGAATCGCTCGATAAGGTGGTTGAGAAGGTGAAACCACCATTTATTGATGTAACCTATCACGCAGCTGAAGCCCATGTGGAAGAGCAGAAAGACGGCACGCTGAAACGAGTGATTCGCAGAAAAAGGCCGGGCACGATCGGACTCTGTGCGGCAATTCTTCACCGCTACGATATCGATCCGGTTCCCCACCTGATCTGTGAGGGCTTTTCAAAAGAGGAGAGTGAAGACGCGCTGATTGAGCTGAACTACCTGGGAATTCATAATGTGCTGGCCATTCGCGGCGACAACACAGGATCGCAAACGTCCCTGAACCTGAACGGCACGGTAAATAAATTTGCGATCGACCTGGTAAACCAGATTAAAAACATGAACCAGGGCAAATACCTGGAGGATATTATCAATGCAGAACCGACCAATTTTTGTGTGGGGGTTGCGGGATATCCCGAGAAACATTTTGAAGCTCCCAATCTCGACTGGGATATTAAACGTCTGAAACAAAAAGTGGATGCAGGCGGCGACTATATCGTAACGCAGATGTTTTTTGACAACAGCGCCTATTTCACTTTTGTTGAGAAATGCCGTAAAGCAGGAATTGATGTGCCAATTGTGCCGGGATTAAAGATCTTAACCACTCCCGGACACATGGTCAGGCTGCCGCGAAATTTCCACCTGAATATTCCCGACGCTTTAGCGGATGAGGTAAGCGCTGATGAAAAGAATGCGCGTCAGATCGGTATTGAATGGGCCAAGCAGCAGAGCCTGGAGCTAATGGAAGCGGGCGTACCCGGCCTGCACTACTACATCATGGGCAGCCCTGATCCGGCCCTTGAAGTGATTGACTTTCTTAAGAAGAAGTGATTTTGAGTGCTGAGTGTTTAGTTGTGAGTTTTTAGTGTT